>JBLNGH010000069.1:0-28829 GCA_050264575.1 Acidobacteriota bacterium
AGGCCGCCGACGAGTTGCAGCGCCGCGCCACGGAAGTGGACATCGAGCGTCGTCTTTCCAGCGAGCAGCGCGCCGTGCGCGCGCGCGATGAGATGCTCGCGGTCGTGTCCCACGACCTGGAGAACCCACTATCGGTTATCCTGCTCGAAGCCGCTCACCTCTTGGCCCATTTGCCGGAGTCCGGCGACCCGCGCGCCGGCACATTGCGTGAGTCCGTGGAGCTCATCCGTCGATCCACGGCGCGGATGAAGGCGTTGATTGAAGATCTCCTAGAGCTTGAGAGGCTCGGGGCGGGGAGCTTTGCGCTCGACGTTCAGCCTGTGGAGAGCCGCGATCTGCTCGAGGATGCCGTAACCGACGCGCAGCCGCTGGCGGACGCAAAGCACATCTCCCTCGTCCTGGATCTGGGCGACCCACCGAAGATCGACGCCGACCCGCACCGTATCTCGCAAGTGCTCTCGAATCTGCTTGGCAATGCGATCAAGTTCACCCCTGAGGGTGGGACCGTTACACTTCGCGCGCAGCCGCGCGACGGAGCGCTCTCGGTCACGATCGCAGATACGGGACGCGGGATCGCTCCGGAAGATCTCGCGCACATCTTCGACCGCTATTGGCGACCCAAGGGATCGGAACGGAAGGGAACGGGGCTCGGGCTCTACATCGTGCGGGGAATCGTGGAGGCGCATGGCGGGCGCGTGTGGGCCCAGTCGTCTCCCCAAGGAGCGACCTTCGTCTTCACGTTGCCGCTCGAACCGCATCGCAACTGAGCGATCCGAGCTTGCCGCCCATTTCCTCCACACCCGGTCGAGGGCGCGACATTTGCGATGACACTGGCCGCCCCAACGTCAGTTGCAGAGGCGCTACAGTAGGTTACGATTGGATCAGTCGCAGCCGCTGTTCGTAGCTATCGTCCAAGGATCGTCTTCTCGCACCAGAGCGGCTGCGCCGCGTGTTTCTGAAAGGCAGTCGACGGTTACACGCTGACCGCCCGCGATCCGTCGATGACGAATCCCCCAACCGCGATGAAGGTTAGGTCCTTGCGTCCACGCGTACTCCTGGCGGACGACTACCCTGACATGGTGAAAGCCGTCAGCCGGTTGCTGGCACTGGACTGCGAGATCGTAGGCACCGTCTCAGACGGCGGCGCACTAGTGGAGGCGGCGCGGCGACTCCAGCCGGACGTGATTGTGCTCGATGTGAATCTCCCGAACGTAGACTCACTCGAGGCGTGTCGCGAGATCACGCGCGTGAACCCCACGACGAAAGTGGTCATGTTCACGGCGATGAACGACGCCGCGGTCAGCCAGGCGTTCTTGGAGGCGGGAGCATCTGCCTTCGTATCAAAGATAAGTGCTGAAGACCTGCTGTCGACTGTCAAGCGAGTGTGTATTGACCGCGGCTGATATCCAGACAGTTGGCCGGCAAAGGCATGGGGCAAATCCTGAGCCAGCCGCAGGAAGAGGACCTGCCTATACTGGGTCGGAGAGGGCGGATTGCCCTTGTACCAAACCACTGCGATCACGCGGCCTCACGGATGAGCCAGTTGCGGAAATCGTCCCTGACACCCAGCCACGAAATTTCACCTGTGTTTTCAACAACTTACAACGCAGGGTGATTTCACTATCGAACTGGCGTCGGGGAGTGATCACCCGACGATCGGCTCGCAGACGAAACTCTACTTTCCGAAACGCTCAATTCGGTACGCGACCTCAGGCCCTTGGTCTCCCTCGTACGCGAGTTGCGCCATCGCCAAGGAGAACGGCTCCAGGTACCTTGCGATTCGCAGTGGTCCCGCGTCCACGGGCTCAAAGCCGACGTCACGAATCAACGTCGCTGCGACGTCTTTCGCATGCTGGTTGTCGCCGCTGTACATGAGGCTCGGCTGGCGGCGGGTCCGTCGCTTCACGGCGAACGCTTTGAACAACACCTCGCTCGGCACGGTACTGAATGCGGAGACGACGTTGGCCTAGCGAGCCTTCCTGGCGAGCACCTCGGCGCCAGACGATGTGTGCGCGACGGCGAGCACGGTATCCGCGCCCTAACGGGTGTGAGTCCGCTTCAGTACCAAAAGCAGTTACGACTACAGGAAGCCCGGCAATTGATGCTGAACGAGAACCTCGACGCGGGTAGCGCCGCAGTGCACGTGGGGTATGAGAGCGCCTCGCAGTTCAGCCGCGAGTACAGCCGGCTATTTGGGGCACCGCCGCAGCGGGATGTCACGCGCATGCGGCTCGCTCCGATTGCCGCCGCGGCCGGCGGTCGCCGAACAGGAGAGAGGTCTGCGGCTAGCAGAACTGGTCCACGCCATCGCTCGACCCGACCCGCGCTCGCGTATCGGTGAACGTGGCGCAGCTTGTCCTGAAAACAGACCCGACAGACAGCAACCGGCAACTCGCTCGATCGCGTGGATCCTGCTGTCCGAAACTTGTATACAAACTTCGGACAACCGGTTCACGACGATCGAGCAGCAACTGACTGCAGTGCGGTCGGTTGGCGGTCGTTGACTCTCAGGCAGCGGACACGAGCCAGTTGCGAATTCCGTCCCTAACACCCAGCCACGAAATTTGCCCCGTGTTTTCAATGACTTACAGCACAGGGTGATTTCACTCTCGAACTTTCCGAACGTTGATTCAGATCGCATCTTCGCGATGAAACGCGCAATCGCGTCCCTTTCGCCGACATCCACGTATGGTGGTGTCGCACACCTTGACTCGCTTTCGCACCGCGAGTGCCTCTGTTGAGATCGCTCGTTCGGGATGGCTGACGCGGGCATGTTGGTCCTCCTATCGATGCCCGGCGGCAAGCTGGTGGTCGGCGGGCCACCTCTCTGGAGATGCCTCGCTGTTGCGGCGCGCAAGGATGCCGACGAGCACCAACGAGACGACGATCTGCACGAAGATGAACGTCACGAGAAGTAGAGGGCGGCCAGCCAGGTACTGCTCGGGGCCGGGAATGTCGGGCGAAAGGATCGACAGGTTTGCCAGGTTGCCGATCGTGACGAACACGAGCAGGCCGGGCCCTCCTCGATAGACGTACCAACAGACCGTTCCGTAGATAAGTTCGACAAAGAACGCGACCATGGGAGCAGCCGCGTACAGCCCGAGCCCCAGCTTGGGGGCCCCCAGACCTGGCCAAAGCACGATGTCATGACCGTGCGTCACCAGATCAAGGATCAGGTGCGACACGATGCCGAGACCAACGGCACGGCCCAAGGACGCGCGGCCCAGACCTTTTTCAATGATCAACCATGTGAGCAACGCGGCGCCGACCGCGGTCCCAATCGAGTGCGAGTACGGCATATAAGCCAAGCTAATGTCGGCGACACTGCGGACCGTCTCCGCTGTTGTGGTTCGTTCGATGCCGAGGTAGTTGAAGCCGACCCAGACAAGTTCCATTGCCTGGACGGACAAGAGCATCGGCGTTAGCGAAACGGAAGGGAAACGTCGTTTGAGGAGAAGCGCGGTGGCCGCATGGTCGACAGCGAACATATGACCTTCAATCCAAGGCCCGTCAACTGGTGGCCTCGAGACTGATTGTGCCGGCCCTGTTTCTCAGGGGCTGTGACTTTCGTCACGCGCACGCGACCACAACTGGTGGCTCATCCGTACGGGATCGAGAATCTCCACGCGGCCTGGCGACGTGCGAACGAGGTGTTCCGAACGAAGTTCTGCGAGGACGCGCGCGACCACTTCGCGGACCGAACCGACGCTGTTCGCGAGATCCTGCTGATTCACCAAGGCAGTCAGCGTACGGCTCGCTTCGAGGCGCGATGTCGCAAGGTCGAGGAGGTGGCGTGCGACGCGCTGGCGGACCGACGCGAATGTATTTCCGGCAAGCTCTTCCAGGACATCGTAGAGCCGGTGGACTGACTCCTCCGCGAGCGCCCATGCCAACGACGCATCGTTCCGCGCGGCGCGCTTGACGCGATCAATGTCGAAGAAGAACGCAGTACCGTGCGTCACGGCCTGCACGAAGACCGGCGCAGGTCCGCCAATCAGTGCCGGCGCACCCAGCAGATCGCCGGCTCGAACGTAGCGCACGGTGACCTGGCGGCCGTCTCCGGCGTGCATGTATACGCGCAGCAGGCCGTGGATCATGACGGCCAGTCTCTCAGCGTCTGCTTCCGTATACACAGTGCGGCCGGACGGGAAGTCGACGACTCGCCCACCAGCGACCAGCGATTCGATGGTTCCAATCGGGACCGCAGCCCAACATCCGCGTCGGAGCAGCCCAACGACGCTCACGGCAGTGCGGTCACTCTGCGACCGATCCGGCGCCATCGATTCAGAGTAGAACGAAATCGTCAGGGCGGCGCAAGCGTGGCTGAGTTTGCGCTTGCGCCTGACTGTTCTGTGGCGAGCAACGGGACGGCCGACTACGCGGCACGGATGAGCCAGTTGCGGAAATCGTCCCGAACAGCCAGCCAAGCTCATCTGGTTCCCTCAGAGAAAATCAAAGTTCATTTTGATCAGACTTCGTGGTCGTGTGCGTGAGCGACCACGCCGCGATCGTATTACGAACGATCGGGAGCACCTGCTCAGGCGATTCGAGTGCGCTCTGGTGCGCCGATCCTTCGACCACGACAAAGCGGCATTCAGGGATGGCCGCAGCCTGACGCCGCGCTTCTTCGACAGAAAACAGAGGATCGTTCGCACCGGTCAGGAACAGCACTGGGATCTGGATGTCGGAGAGCAGAGGTACCAAATCGCCGCGCGCGAACATTTCCAATCGTCCAGCGCGCAGAAGCCCTTGCTTGTCACATCGCCGCAATGCTGACGCGATGACGGTCACCGCCAGTTGCCGGTCAGGCACGCTCGACGCGACCATCTTGTCCGCGATCATCTCCGCCACGAACGAACGCGGCCCGAACAGCCACAACAGCGCGTAGGTCAATCGCATCAGCGCGAGACGAGCGCCTCGCCACGGCGCCATCGGCGCATTCAGAACCATCAGCCCGAGGAGGCGCTCGCGATGGCGACGCGCTGCGGCAACGCCGACGTGGCCGCCCCAGGCCGCACCGATCCAGATCACGCGGCGGATACCACACGCGTTCAGAACCTGAATTGCGGCGTCCGCACAATCGTCGAGCGAAAAGCGGCTGGAACTGCAGCTGCTTCCACCATGTCCGGGGCCGTCGATGACGAGTACCTCGTGGTCGCGACTTAGATTGTCGACGAGAGGCTGCAGCGTCGAGGCGTCGCAGTACAGGCTCGGCCAGCAGAACACCGCTGGACCGCGTCCATGAGACTCCACGTGCAGGGAGCCAACTCTCGTCGCAATGGTCGTCGTTCGCGCCTGAATGCGCATGGACCGCTCCATGTAGACAGATGTCTACATATTGCGTCGGTATGTTGCCGCATGTCAACATTCACCGGACGTGAAGAAAGAACCGAAGCCGTACCATCACGGCGACCTTCGGCACGCCCTTCTTGAGGCGGTGCTGGCTCATGTCGAGGAGTTCGGCGGCGCGGGCCAGTTGACGTTGCGTGAAACCGCCCGACGCGCGAACGTCAGCCATAGTGCGCCATACCGCCACTTCCCCGACAGGCAGGCGATCCTGGCGTCCGTCGCCGCCGAGGGATTCGCGAAGCTATCCGGCGCGCTGCGTGAGGCACGCGCGGGCGTGGCGGACAACGAAGAACGATTCATCCGCACAGGGCTCGCCTATTTGCGGTTCGCGCGCGACCGCCGCGGCTACCTTGCCGTGATGTTCGGGCCGGAAGTCGCTAAGAATCACACGCCGGAACTGCAGCAGAGCGCGAACGATGCGTTTACCGTGTTACAGGAGATGGCAGCGGACGCCCGCGCCGTCGACGGAGCCCAGGCACGACGCCTTGGGACGGTGATCTGGTCGTTCGTGCACGGCCTGGCTACGCTCACGGCCCAGAGCCAGGTGCCATCATCAGTCAATGAAACGCCCGACGGACTCGCAACGCTAGGGTTGAGGTGCCTGTTCTGGTCCTTCGAGTCGAGGCGGTCACGCACGCCGATCGCGACGAAGAAGCCTCGAACCAGTCAACCTGCGCGTTGAACGAACCGGTTGCGGAAATCGTCTCGAACAGCCAGCCAGCACATCCGCGTCAGTGCAACGTCTTAAGGTGCAGCGTTTTACGGCGGTCGAACGGTTCGAATCCCAGTCGGCCCTTCTCATCGACACACGCGCTCTGGTCGAAATTGCGGTAGTTGCCAGTCGAGACCGCTCAAGCCCGGCATCGAGAGATCCGTGGCGATCACCTCGGGGCGAGGGCGCTTGGCCGCGTCGATGAGCTCGTGGCCATCGCACACCGTGCCGACGACCTCGAAGTCGTGCTTTGTCAGCAGCGCAGCCAGCTCTTCGGAAGCGATGGCGTGGTCGTCCGCGATGAGGACAGTGGTTCGGCGCATCATGCAGGCATTAGTCAGGCTTGATCGTTTTAGAGCGGTTTTACGCAGCGAAAGCCGAGATGGTTCGTCCCAGTGCTCATTTCACCCTTGCTGCGCGTGCCGACCATGTAGCGTGAGCAGAACTGATCCGTGCAGAGAAACGATCCGCCGCGATGGACACGTTTCTTCATGCCGGGTTCTGCCGGATCGAACGAGTCGGTCGGACCTTGCGGGTTGCGAGCGACACCGCCGATCGCCGCCAGCTGACTGTAGTAGTCAGAGCGATACCAATCGCTGACCCACTCCCACACATTGCCGGCGACGTCATGGAGTCCGTACCCGTTCGCGGGGAATTGCGCCACTGGCGCGATTCCGGGGAAGGCATCTGCGCCCGAATCGTGATCGGGAAAATGACCTTGATGGCTGTTGGCCATCCACTGGGCTCCGTTCTTGAACGTGTTGCCCCACGGGAATACCTGCCCCGTCAGTCCACCGCGCGCCGCAAATTCCCACTCTGCTTCCGTTGGCAGGCGCTTGCCGGCCCACCGCGCATATGCGAGCGCGTCTTCATACGCCACGTGAATGACCGGCCATCGTTCCTTCCCCTGGATTGAACTCGCCGGGCCGGACGGATGGCGCCAGTTGGCGCCGGGCAGGTACGACCACCATTCGTACTCGTTGTTCAACGGCACGGGGTGACTCGGGGGCGAAAACATCACCGACCCTGGGACGAGAGTCTCCGGCTTCGCGCCAGGAAAATCTTCCGCATGAGGCGTGCGCTCGGCAACGGTGATGTAGCCGGTCGCCCTCACGAAGCCGGCAAACTGCGCGTTCGTCACTTCGGTTGCGTCCATCCAGAAACCGTCCACGTAGGCGCGATGCACCGGACGTGAGTCTTCCGTGGCCTGCATCCCGACGGCATCGCGCATGTCCGTCGGGTCCTGCGCCCCCATCGAGAATTCGCCGCCAGGAATCCACACCATGCCCTCGGGTGCAGGCCCGGACGGCCGAGTCGTGTTCTCGACCGTAGGGAGGAATCCCAGCGACGCCGATGAGGCGCTTACCTTCGGCGCAACTGTGGCAACCGACGGCGGTCTCGAGCGCGGGGCGAGGGAACCCGGACGCATCGCGAGAGCCCCAACGATCAGGGCTCCGGCGATGAGCACGACCGCAATCCACGCCCGGGAGACTGTGAAGCGACTCGGCGGTGAGAGCACCTTGACGGGCTTGCTGCGGCGCTTGCTCATACTGGTGACTCAGTCTATTTCGGGTCACTCAGGAATGCGACGCGTCGCTCCGGTTTGATGCGACGAGAGCGAGACGCGCTCAAGTGCTTGACGATAAGAACGGCTGATCTCGGTCGTCAGGATTGTCCCGGCAGTTGTCCCTGTGGCGCCCCAAAACAGCGCCGCCAGAGTTCACAGGTCGACAGCGACAACCCAGCGAGCCTAATCCGGCTATCATCCTTCGAGAAACCATGTCGGTTCATTTTCGTGAGGAGAATGTCGATGGCCTTCGGTATGTATTTCCGACCAACAGGTTTTACGCCGGCAGTGTACGACGACGTGACCAAGCAACTCGAACAGGCGGGCGCTGGCTTCGGTAAAGTTCCAGGTCGCCGATTCCATTGCGCCTTGGAGCTTGACGGTGCGGTCTCGGTCTTCGATGTGTGGGACTCGATGGAACAGTTCCAGAAGTTTGGCGAGACGCTGGTGCCCATCATGAACAAGGTCGGCGCTGACCCCGGCCAGCCTCAGATCATGACGGTGCACAATGTCAAGAACGGCTAATCGCCGGTCCGCGTACCAGCTCACCACGTTGCTGCGCGCCGGTGACTGACCGCTGAATGCTGCGAATCGGAGTGCTGGCGTCACACGAGGGGACGACGCTTCAGTCCATCATCGATGGCTGTGCTCAGGGGCGCATCAACGGTCGTGTGGTGGCCGTGATCAGCAACAACAGCGGGTCGGGTGCGTTGCGGAGGGCCGCCGCGGCCGGCATCGAGACATTCCACCTCTCGTCCACTACGCATTCCAGCGGCGACTCCCTCGATAGGGCGATCTGTGACGCGCTCCAGCGAGCGCGCGCGGACGTCGTCTTCCTGGCTGGCTACATGAAGCGTCTGGGTCCGCGCACGTTGGCCGCGTTCCCCGCGCGGATTCTGAACACCCATCCGGCTCTGCTTCCCAAGTTCGGGGGGCAGGGGATGTTCGGGGATCGCGTGTTCGAAGCGGTGCTTGCTGACGGGGAGTCGGAGTCCGGTGCGTCAGTGCATCTCGTGGATGCCGAGTACGACGCCGGGACCGTTGTGCGTCAGGAGCGCGTCCGGGTTCTTCCGGGAGACACCGTCGAGTCCCTCAAAGCCCGGGTGCAAGCGTGCGAGCGCGAAGTCGTCGTCAAGACGCTGGCTGCGATTGCAAGTGGCGAGTTGGTGCTCGGGTAATCAGCCCTCGCGCAGAATTGACGCCGGATTGATCTTCAGCGCGCGTCTCGCCGGCAGATAGCACGCGACGAGCGCCACCACAATCAGAGCGACGCAGACCGTCGCGAGCGTGGCCGGATCGCTGGGCTCGATGCCGAACAACTGCGCGCGCAGCACACCGCCCATCGCCAGCGCGCCGGCGAGGCCAAGCGACGCGCCGATGACGGCGAGCAGCAGACCCTGCCTGAACACGAGGCCGAGAACCGAGGTGGATTCCGCGCCCAACGCGAGCCTGATCCCGAACTCGCGCGTGCGCTGCTGGGCGGTGTGGCTGACGACGCCGTAAATGCCCGTCGCAGCGAGCAGCAGACCGATCAGCGCGAAGCCTCCGACAATGCTCAGTGACAATCGCCGGCCGCTCACCGACTCCGACATCAACGCGTTCATGGTTCGAACACCCGAAACCGGCCGGCTGGGATCGATTGCCTTGACCTGGGCGCGAATGCCGCTGACGACGGTTTCCGGTGGTACCGACGTCTTGACCAGGACGTTGAACCGGCTGTCAGCGCGCTGTGCGTAGGTGACATAGACGGCGGGGTTCTCGGGATCGTCGAGACCGTTGTGCTTGACATCGGCAACGACGCCGACGACCGTCTGGAACCCGTCCGTGCCCCAGTTGAAGTCGACGCGCTTGCCGATGGGGTCCTCGTTCGGAAACCAGCGCTTGGCGAAGGCCTCGCTGATCACCATCACGGCCTGCGCCTTGCCATCGTCCGAGGCGTTGAATACGCGCCCCCGCCTGGTTGGAATCTGGAGCGCGGCGAAATAGCCCGGCGACACGATGCGCTTCTGAGCCATTGGCGACTGGCCCGGAGCGAAGGTCCGGCCCTCGATGTTCACGGCGCCGTTGGTATCGCCACCGGACAGCGGGACTTCGCTCGACACGCCGGCTGCCGTCACGCCGGGGACGCGGCTGATGTGGTCGAGCACCGTGTCGAAGAATCGGATTCGATCGGGGTCCTTCGGGTACTTCGCGGGACTCGCCGCCAGCGTGAACGTCAGCACCGAATCCGGCGAAAAGCCCTTCTCGACGTCGACGAGTTTCGCCAGACTGCGGCCCAATAGTGCGGCTCCGGCCAGCAGTACCAGTGTCAGGGCGATCTCCGCAACGACGAAGGTGCTTCGCAGGCGGTCGCGGCCGGTCACCCGGAGCCCATCGCGAAGATCGATGGCGGCATTCGTGCGGCCGGCGCGAAGCGCGGGCATGAGGCCGAACAGGACGGCGACGATCGTCGAGAGCGCGACGGCGAAACCGACAACCGTCCAGTTCAACTGCAGCTGGTAAATTCCGGCCTCAGCCAGCACCGGCAGACTGGCGGCCGTGTGGACGGTCAGCCACCCGACAAAGATGCCCGTCGCGCCGCCAGCGGCGGCGAGCACGAGACACTCGGTCAGGAGCTGCGTCACGATGCGACGCCGGCCGGCGCCGACGGCCAGGCGTACGGCGATCTCGCGCTGCCGACTCATGCTCCTCGCGAGCAGCAGGTTGGCAAGGTTCGCGCAGGTAATGAGCAGCAGAAATCCAACCGCTCCCAGGAGCGCGAGCAGTACTCCGCGGGAATTCAAGACCAGCCGGTCGCGCAGCGGGATGACGATGATGCGTGGCGGCGGCTGGGCGCCTGGATTGGCGCGAAGCTCGGCCGCCTGCAGCTGCTCCTGCGCGACCGCCACCGTCTGTCCAGGCTTGAGTCGGGCGACACTCCCGAGGAAGTACAGCGATGCCGGTGCAGTGACGCGCAACGGAACGAACAGATCGCCCGGCTTGTCGGCCGGGCGGAGGCGCGTGAACCAGCCGGGCAGCACGCCGATGATCGTGTAGGGCAGGTCGTTCAGGATGATGCGCCGGCCCTGAATGTTGGGATCCGCGTTGTACCTGCGGCGCCAGATCGACTCACTGAGGAGGACGACCGGTTCTGCCGAGCGTGCCTCCTCCGCCTGCGTGAACAGCCGGCCGACGACGGGCTCGACGCCAAGCGTGGAGAAGAGATTGGCCGTGCTCCGGATCGTCATAACCGCTTCCGGATCGCCCTCTCCGCTGATCGTCGAGGTCGAGTTGAAGTATCCGGCCTGCGCCTCGAAGACCTTGAACTCGTCGCGCCACTGGAGCAATTGCGGATAGCTCACGGGGTTCGCTTCGGCCGCGCTGGGACCGTTCATCGCCGTGACCAGCCGATCAGGATCTTTGAACGGCAGCGGCTTGAGCAATGCCGCATGAACGACGGTGAACATCGCGGTGCTGGCGCCGATCCCGAGCGCGAGCGACAGCACGACCACCGCGGTAAAGCCGGGTGAGCGACGCAGCAGGCGGAGGGCGAACCTGATGTCCTGCGAGAAGTGATTCATGGCGGACGTCCTTGGAGAAGTGTGTGCGTGTTGATATCGCCGAGGCTGCCGCGTGATGAGGCTGCGAAGCGCTTGTCGCCAGTACCAGCGGCGGGCCCGGGCCCGGCCGTCCCGCTCGACGCGGTCGAGGAACTCCTCTTCGAGGTCGCCAATCGCGAACTCGCGGGCCTCAGCGGACAACCGCACACGCAGAATCCAGAGGGCCAGACGCGGCGGCATCAGATGAGTCCCAATCCTTCGACCATCTGTCCGAACGCGCGGCAGGCGTGGGTGATCGCCCTGCGCCCCGCGGGCAGGATGACGACATGCTTGCGACGCCGGCCGCCCCGCTTTGGCGTCGGATCGCCGATCCGCGAGCGGACCAGGCCCTTCACCTCCAGGCGATCAAGGGTGACGTACACGGCGCTAATCGCCAGATCCCGTCCCGTACGCACCTCAATCTCGCGCCTGATCGTCGCGCCGTACGCCTCCGGTCCCAACCGGACCAGCGCCAGCAGCACGAGCTGTTCGAATTCGCCGAGGATGGCCGTGGCCTTCGTCATTTGCTTCACAATGTGAACTATATAACGGCCGCGAGTCGGTTGGCCCGAATCATGGAGAATGACCCATGCGAAAGATCGTTGTCGGCGCCCAGGTTTCCATGGACGGAGTCATGCAGGCGCCTGGTGGGCCATGGGAGGACCCCACGAAGGGCTTCAAGTTCGGCGGCTGGGTGATGCCCTATTTCGATCAGGTGTTTGGCGAAGAGATCGACCGCGTCTTCAAGGAGAGGTGCGATCTCCTGCTGGGGCGCAAGACCTATGAGATTTTCGCCGCATACTGGCCCTACTACGACGAAACCGCCCCGCATGGCGGCATCGCCAAGCTGTTCAGGGACATCAGGAAGTACGTGGTTTCGCGCTCGGGCGCCGTCGATACGAGTTGGCAGGGCTCGGTGCTGCTGCGAGATATCGCCGATGTGAAGCGTTTGCGCGAGGAAGACGGCGCGAACCTCGTCACCCAGGGCAGCACCGAACTTGTGCACGCGCTGCTCGCGCACGACCTCGTCGACGCGATGAGCATCTTCACAGTGCCGGTCGTGCTCGGCGGCGGCAAAAAGCTGTTCGCGGACGGCTCAGCGCCGCACGGCTACACGCTGACCAGATCGCGGGTCTCGAGCACGGGCCTCATGATCGCGCACTATGAGCGCGGCGGCGACGTCAAGGTTGCCGACACGGCCCTCGCCGAGCCGAGTAAAGCGGAAGCGGCGCGGCAAGAGCGCATGAGGCGCGAAGGCTAGTGTTTGCGGGGTAGCTTGTAAGCTCTCCTACTCGGCCCTGAGCGTGTCGCTTGGATCGACGTCTGCAGCTCTTCGCGCCCGCAGGTAGGTCGCACATGCAGCCGACGCGCCGATTGCCAACCGAAGACCGATTTCTTTCCTCCGCTGACCGACCAGATAGGCGAGCACACCGTAGACGCCGATGACCGCCATCGAGCTTACTCGGACGGGCAGGCTGAGAATGAGGCCGGGCCGCGGCAAGTGAGCCTCGGTGCCCTATCCCTCTGTACGGAGCGCGTCCATCGGCGCGATCCTCAACGCGCGCAGCGTCGGCACCGTGCAAGCGGTGAGTGACACCAGCAGCATGACCGACACGCCAAGCAACGATGCCATCGCCACCGCGCCGGGAACGGAGCGGCCGGAGCCCGTCAACTCGAGGAACTCGTAGCACAGCGCTCCCGCGAACGGCAGGCCGAGCAGCACGCCCGCGCCTATCTGCACGACTGCTCGCGTGGCGATGTCACGGGCAATGCGCCATCGATTGGCGCCGAGCGCCACGCGGATACCGATCTCACGGGTCCGCTGGGACACGATCAGCGACAGGATCGCGTACAGGGCCGACGCCGCCAGGCTGAGCAGCACGCCCACGAGCAGGGCGGCCCCCAGAACGAACGCCTTGAGGAAGTACCAGTCACCCTCGAACATCTCATCGAGCGGGACTGCCATCGCGATGACCGCATTGGGATCGACAGCCCTGGCCAACTCATGTACTCGTGGCGCGAGGACCGCCGGTTCTCCGCGTACCCAGATGGCCAGTCGCACTGGGTTGACGTCACCCTCCGCCAGAGGCAAGTACACGCCGTCGTCTTGTGACGGTGTCAGCGCGTGAACACCCATGTGCCCGACGACGCCGACGATTTCGAGCCAGGGGCCGACAGGCGCTCGATCCGACGTGGCCTGACGCACGCGCCTGCCGATTGGGCTGGTCGGACCGAAAGCACGCTGGGCGAACGTCGTGTTGACGATGATGGTGCCGGCGTTCTCTACGAGATCGCGGGAATCGAAGCCGCGCCCGGCGACGAGGGGCTGCTCCAACTCATCGAAGAAGTCGATCGCGATCCGGGCCGTGCGCACCTTGAAGGGTCCCGCCGGCGCCGCAGCCGCGGGATCTTGTTCAACGTCAATCAGGCGAATGGGATGGTCCATCCGCGGCAGGGCGGTCGCGAAAGTGACCGCGCGCACAGCGGGCTGACCGCGGAGTCTTTCGACGAGCGCAGCCTGCGCCCGGGCCACTTGTGGACGTTGCGAGGAACGAACGTCGAGCGAGACCGACAGGATCTCCCCGGCTCTGATCCCGTCGGTAGACTCGCTTGGCTTCGTCGCCTGAACTTTGCCCCACAGGCCCCCAGCGACGCCGATGGCCACGACGGCGACGGCGACATCAAGCACGATGAGCGCGCTCGACAACCTTCCCTGGCCGCCAAGGCGATTGCCCGAACGACTCGCCCCGGTGCGCTTGATGTTCGCAGCGATCGACCGGCCCGTCATACGGACGGCGGGCGCGACGCCCGCGATGACGGCGCAACCGGCGGCCAGAATCAGTCCGCGAAGTACGGTGGACGCGGTCAGCCCCGTATCGATCCAGTAGGGAAGCGTGATCCCCAGCGCGGTCAGCAGGCGACCGGAGAGCCAGTCGAGAAGCAGCAATCCGGTACCCGCCGCCATGACAGCCAGCACCATGAACTCAACGAAGACTTGAGTGAGGATGCGTCCACGACCCGCCCCCAGTGCCGTCCGCAGGGCGAACTCCGACGCCCGAGTTGATGTCTGCGCGAGGATCAGGAGCCCGACGTTGAGGCAAGCCACGAAGAGAGGCGCCAGCATCAACACCTGCACGAAGGAGAACTCGGGCAGCGCACGTAAGCCGCCAGGCGAGGGGAAATCGAACGTCAGGTGCCAGGCAGGGAGGACTGTGGCGCGAAGCCGATCGAATGAGTCGGGGTCCGCCTTCGCTCCGTCGGAGCTCCGGCGGGACAAGTCTGCGGTTGCCAGCGAGCTCGTCAGCGTCTGAAGTTCGGCCTGCGCAGAGTCGGGCGTCACGGCGTCGGACAGCCTGCCGAATACGACGAGAGGAGCGCCGGAACGCGGACCGCCGCCATCGTCTGGGATGCGCAGAGGCATCCAGAGTTGGTGCGACGTCGGGAACCGGAATGCCGGCGGCATCACGCCGACGACCGAGAATGGCGCGCCCCCGATCAGGAGACGACGACCAACGATACCTGGGTCGCCCGCGAACTGCGCGCGCCACAGGTCGTGTCCGATGACGACGACGCCGGGAGCCCCGGACCTCTCGTCGTCGGCGCGCAGGACGCGGCCCAGCATCGCGGGCGCGCGCAGGATGTCGAACGTCGAGGCCGTCGTTTCGATGCCTGGTACCGAGAGACCGGCGCCGCCCATGTCGAGGTTGACGGTCGTCAGCCGGTAGGCCGCGAGCGCGCCGAATGATCGGAGGGAAGTCCGCCAGAGAGAGTAGTCGCCCGCGGTGGCATGTTCGTGGACGGTGTCGCGCCAGTAGCAGAGCGTGCGGATGCGACCGTCGGGATCTCCGGGCAACGGTCGTTCGAGCGCGTCGACCGCATGCATCGGCGCCAGGCCGACCGGGATCCCGATCGCGAGCGCGCAGACGGCGACGAGGCTGAGCCCCGGAGTCCGCACTATCGTCCGGAGCCCCAGCCGGACGTCGACCAGGGACGGGCGCCACGCCGACAGTCTCAGGGACTCCGCCCAGACGCTGCTCGCCGACGCCAGGATGTTCCTGAGATCGCGGCGGCGCACTTCGGCGGGGGCGAGGCCGCGCGCCACATCCTGGTCGAAGGAGTCGTCGAGGTCACGAAGGATAAATGGCGCCTCGGTGCCGCGGATGAGCAAGGTCACGAGGAGCCGTCCGATGCGCGACCGGCTTGGTGTCAACTCTTCCGCTCCGCCAGTGTGTCGAGGCGCTTCAACACGCCGCCCGCCATCGCGCGAATCGTCGTGTAGCTCTGCTGCAGGTCACGAGCGCCCGCTGGTGTCAGGGCGTAGTACTTCCGCGGGCGACCGGCACGTCCAGGCACGGGCGTGCCGACGCGCCCGATTACCAGGCGCCGCTCCGCCAGCCGGCCCAGTGTCGTGTTGATCGCTCCAGACGAGACGATGCGGCCGCTTCGCTCTTCGATATGAGCCCGGATCGCTCCGCCGTAGGCGTCGTCGCCAAGCGCGGTCACCGCAAAGAGGATCAGTTGCTCGAGTTCACCGAGGTGGCCCACGTCTGCATGCTCCGCCGCCAATTAAACCACTATGTGGTTTAATGGGTCAATAAAGGACCTTCCCGTTGACAGCAAGACCATGACGTGCGAGGTTCCGCGACATGCCCGATCGCGAGCCACGCACCTCGTCATGGATGCGACTGGCTCAGGACGTGCGCCAGGCCATCGGGACGCTATACCGCGCCCCGGTCTTCACCGTCGTCGCGCTCCTGACGTTGACGATTGGCGTCGGTGCCAACACCGCGATCTTCAGCCTGGTCAACGTGCTGGTTCTGCGCGATCTGCCGGTGCGGAATCCGTCCAGCCTCGTGCAGTTCCTCTGGCAATACCCCGGCGATCAGCCGCGCGGCGCCTTCTTCTCGGAGGAGTACGAACGGTTCCGTGACGGCAACACCGTATTCGAGGATGTGTTTGGCACCTACCCTGTCAGCATCGCCGCGGATGTTGGCGGCGTCACCGAAACGGTGAATGCCGAGTTGATCACCGCGAACTTCTTCGCGGCGCTCGGCGTGCGGCCGGCTGTCGGTCGACTCGTCGGTGCTCAGGATGCCGAAGCCGGTGCGCTAGGTACCGCCGTCATCAGCTGGTCCTACTGGCGAAAGCGTTTCAATGAAGATCCCGGCGTCCTGGGTGCGCGTGTCGTCGTGCTGGGCGTAGTGACGACGGTGATCGGCGTCGCGGAACGCGACTTCACCGGTCTCGTCGTCGGCCAGAAGCCCGACATCTGGATTGCCTCGAGCGCGTTCGGCAGCAAGCAACCCGGGTTCATCGTCCTCGCGCGATTGAAGGACAGCGTCGCCATCGACCGCGCCCGTGCGGAGATGCTCGTGCTCGATCGTCCGCGGATCGAGGAGAGGGCACGCACGGATCCGCAATGGCTCAACGTGAAGTTGCAGGTGGAGCCGGCACGCGCGGGAATCTGGACGCCGCTGCACGGCCTGTTCACCAAGCCGCTGCTCGTACTGCTGGCGATCGTCGGTGTGCTGCTGCTGCTCGCCTGCGCCAACATCGGCAGCATGCTGCTCGCCCGCGGGGCCGCGCGGCAACACGAAATGGCGGTGAGGATTTCACTGGGGGCTGATCGATTTCAGCTGGCACGACAGGTCTCGAGCGAATCGGTCGTGCTGGCCGGCGCAGGAAGCCTGCTGGGGCTTGCCACTGCCTACGTGGGGACGCCTCTGCTGGTGCGGAGCGTGATGTCCGGCCGGCTGCCGCTCGGCACCCCGTCGACGCTCGACGTGCCGGTAGATCCCAATGTCCTCGGATTTGCTGCCGGAGTGACCATCCTTGCCGTCATGTTCTTCGGAATCGCGCCGGCATGGGCCGCGTTTCGATTGGCTCCGGCGCCGATGCTGCAGCGACGTGGCGTCGCGGGACAGACGGCGTCCCGGCGTTTGTTCGGCAACGGCCTCGTGATCGCGCAGGTCGCGCTGTCGTTGATCCTTCTGAGCGTCTCACAGTTGTATCTCGGCCACCTCTCGAGCCTGCGGAACCAGAGTCTTGGGTTTGATCGGCACTCGGTGCTTCTCGTGTCCGTGGACAAGGCGCGCGCCAGGCAGAACCTCGATCGGCTGACCGTGCTGTATCCGGACGTGCTGGAGCAGTTCGGTCGATTGCCCGGCGTGCGAACCGCAACTGTCAGCGCGATGATCCCGCTCTCGGGCGCCGCGGGGAGCCGGTTCGTCACGGTCGAGGGGTTCCGTGAAGATCCGCAAGCGCGCCGGCGCCTGCTCCTGAACGGTGTCGCACCGAACTTCTTCGCGACGTTCGGGACGCCGTTGATCGCCGGGCGCGACTTCCGTGCCGCTGATGCTGAACCGGCCCGCGTCGCGATCGTGAACGAGGCGATGGCCCGGTACTACTTCGCCGGCGCCAGCCCGCTCGGGAAGTTCGTGTGGTTCGATCAGGACCCGCAACCGTACGCGATCATTGGACTGGTCGGCAATGCGAAGTACGCCGATGTTCGCGCCGCCGCGCCGCCCACCATCTACCTGCACTACTCGACGCTGCGGCAGATACCGACCGAGTTCTCGCTGCGGACGAGCACTGCGCCGCTGGCGCTGGCGGACGACGTTCGGCGAATCCTCGAGGCACCGCCGACGAACCTGCCGGTCACGCGAATCACCACGCTGGCCGAACATGTTGACGCGACCCTGGTTCCCGAACGCCTGATCACTGCGCTCTCGGGTTTGTTCGGCGTCGTTGGCATTCTGCTCACGGCCACGGGCCTTTATGGGCTGCTCGCGTATGCCGTCGCCAGGCGTACGAGAGAGATCGGCGTTCGCATGGCGGTGGGAGCGACCGCACGCTCGGTAATGGCGCTGGTGTTGACGCAGGCGCTGGGACTGGTCAGCGTCGGACTGGTCATCGGTCTGCCGATCGCGTTCTGGACGAAGCAGATCGCCGGCGCGATGGTCGAGAATCTGTCAGGCGACAGCCTCTTCCCGATCGTCACCGCCGTCATCGGCACAATCGCCGTCTCGCTGCTCGCGGCGTGGGTGCCGGCGCGACGAGCGACGCGCGTGGATCCGCTGGCGGCTCTGCGGTCCGAGTAGCCAGCTGTGAACTCGACCCAACGATTCGTCCAATATCGCCGTCAAAGGTGAGCACCATGTGGTCCGACATTCAGTACGCGATCCGGAACATTGGCAAGAAACCGTTTTTCTACGCGATCGTCATCCTGACGCTCGCCCTCGGCATCGGCGCCAACGCGGCCATTTTCACGGTGGTGAACGCGGTGCTGTTGCGGCCGCTTCCGTATCCGCACCCCGACCGGCTGATGATGCTGTGGACCTATAACCCACGGCAGGGATTCGACAAGGACGTCGGCACCTATCCCAATTTTCAGGATTGGAAGCGCGCGAGCGGATCGTTCGATCGGATGTCGGGTGTTTTCGGCGCCAGCATGACCCTGACGGGCAACGGCGACCCGGCGCAACTCACTGGGTTGCGCGTCACACCAGAGTTCTTCGAGACGATGGGCGTGTCGCCGGCGATCGGCCGGACGTTCACGGCGGCCAACAGTCAGGCCGGCAATGAGCGCGTCGTCGTCCTCGCGCATGGACTGTGGACCCGCCGTTTCGGCGCCGATCCATCAGTGGTCGGCCGATCGATCCTTTTGAGCGGAGTGTCGCACGAAGTTCTTGGAATCATGCCTGCGAGTTTCTCGCCGACAGAGGACGCGGAGTATTGGGTGCCACTCGCCCCGGTCGGCCAATTCGAAGAGTTGTTCCAGGCGCGAGGATCGTACTGGTTGACGGTTATCGGACGACTGAAGCCGGGCATCACGCGTCTGGCTGCGCAGTCGGAGATGGACGCCATCGCCGCGCGGCTCGAGCAGGAATATCCGGTGAATACCGGCATCGGCGTCCGGCTCGTGCCGATGCACGAAGAGCTGATCGGAGACGTCAAGCGCCCGCTCCTCATCCTGCTCGGCGCGGTGTCGTTCGTGCTGCTGATCGCATGTACGAACATCGCCAATCTGCTCCTCAGCCGCGCGGCATCGCGGCAACGCGAGATGGCGATCCGGGCCGCGCTCGGCGCGGTCCGCTTCCGGTTGCTGCGGCAGCTTCTCACCGAAAGTCTCGTCCTCGCGGTGGCAGGTGGCGTCGCGGGTCTGGGCCTCGCCTACTGGACAATCGACGTGCTTCGATGGCTCGCACCGGCCGCGCTGCCGCGCCTGTCGACCGTGGCCATCGACGGGTGGGTGCTCGCGTATGCGGCGCTCGCCGCGGTTCTCACCAGCCTGCTCTTCGGGATGGTTCCAGCGCTTCACGCGGCGCGCCGCCAGTCGGGCGCGGATCTGAAGGAGGGCGGTCGCGGCGCCTCGGACGGGACGCGTGGCCGGCGTCTGCGGTCGGCCCTGGCGGTGACCGAGTTGGCGATCGCGCTCGTGCTGCTGGTTGGGGCAGGGCTGTTGATCCGCAGCTTCATTGCGCTCAGCAACCAGAATCCTGGATTCGCCAAAGGCGTGCTGACGCTGCGCATTCAGCTGCCGCAGGCCAGATATCCCGAGCCTGCACGCATCACCGGCTTCCACGAGCAATTGATCGAGCGGCTCGCGGCGCTGCCGGGTGTGGAATCGGCGGCGGCCGGAACGTCGCTGCTGCTGTCGCGGCTGCCGAACTCCGCGTCCATCAACATCGAGGGGCGGCCGCCGCTCCCGGCGGGCGCGCAGAACAGTCCCGTGCCGTACGACTCGGTGACACCCGAATTCTTCTCGACGCTGCAGATCCCGCTGCGGCGCGGCCGGATCTTCACTCCCGCCGATGGTCCGCAGACGCAGGCCGTCGCGGTCGTGAACGAGTCCTTCGTACGGCGGTTCTTCCCCGGAGAGGATCCACTCGGCCGCCGCGTGACCTTCGGCGATCCGCAACGCTCCGAGACGCAATGGCAAACGATCGTCGGCGTCGTCGCCGATACGAAGCGCGGCGGATTCGATCGCGAGCCGTGGGCTGAGATCTATTTCCCGATGCGTCAGGCGCCCGAACGACGCGTCTTCGCGTTCATCCGAACCGCCGGCGATCCGGCGGGCCTGATCAGCGCCGCGCGAGCGGCGGTCTGGTCGATCGATCGCGATCAGGCGATCGCCGCCGTTCGAACGGTTCCCGAATTGTTCGCGCAGCAGGAGGCCAACCGCCGGTTCACGACGCTCCTCCTGGGTCTCTTCGCCGCGGTCGCGGTCGTCCTGGCCGTTGTCGGGATCTACGGTGTCATCGCGTATTCGACCGCACAGCGAACGCAGGAGATCGGCATCCGGATGGCCCTGGGCGCGGACCGCGGAACGGTCCTTCGGATGGTGCTCACCGGCGGCCTGCGAATCGCGGCGGCAGGATTGGTGCTCGGCATCCTCGGCGCGCTTGCACTCACGAGAGTGCTGTCGAGCCTGCTCTTCGGCGTCAGCGCCCGCGATCCGTTGACGTTCGTGCTCGTGCCGGCCGCACTTCTACTGGTGTCGCTTGTCGCGTGCTGGATTCCTGCCCGTCGAGCGATGCGCGTCAATCCGGTGATCGCGCTCAGGGGCGAAGGCTGAAAACTCAATCCATCCTGAGCGCGACAATCGGATCCACCTGCGTCGCACGCCACGCCGGGACGAGGCTCGCGAACAACAGGAGCAGCGCCAGTCCGACCGTCGCCCCGGCAAACGTGACGGCGTCGCGCGCCTGAACTTCAAAGAGGAGGCCGGACATCACCCGCGTCAGCGCCAGCGCCCCCGCGAAGCCGACGACCGTGCCGATGACCATCATCGTCAACGCCCGGCGAAGCACGAGCCAGAGGATTGACGATGAAGAGGCGCCAAACGCCATGCGCACGCCGATTTCCCTCCTCTGCTGAGCCACGACGTTGGACAGCACGCCGTAGCTCCCGAGCGCGGCCAGCAACAACGCCACGGCCGCAAAGATCGCGAGGACCATCGTGCTGAAGCGTTGCGCCTTCACCGAATCGTCGATGATCTCTGACACCGGCTGGACTTTCGAGATCGCCAGCTCGCGATCGAGACGCCGCAATGTCGCCGACAACTCGCCGATGACCGCCGATGACGGCCGTTCCGATCGGACAATCAGATTGACTTCGCTGTAGAAGCGGATCACTGGGCTGCCCAGGCCGTCCGGCACGGCCTGCATGAATGGCTGGTACGTCTGCAGCACGATCTCCGTGTCGAGCGCGCCCTGCTTGACGTCGCCCACGATGCCGACGACGGTCATCCAGGGCTGCGGCGAACTCGGGATGCCCCACTTCAGCCGGCGTCCGATTGCGTCGCCGTTCGGCCATAGCTTGCGCGCAAACATCTCGCTGACGATGACCACCCTCTCGCTGCCGGGCACGTCGTCAGCGTCGGTAAAGAACCGTCCGCTCCGGAGCGGAATGCCGAGCGTCTCGAAGTAGCGGCCGACGGTCCACGTGTTGGCAACGGTGCGACCGAGGCCCGGAGTCTCCTGCGCGGACGAATCCGGCGTGAAGACGCGTCGCTCGCGAACGTTGAGCGGTCGATCGGTCGCCGCGCCGGCGGAGACGACGCCGGGGAGCGCCGCCGCTGCGGCGACTGCTTCCCGATAGAACGCCTTCACCAGCGCGCCCGTGCCGTACCGTCCCGACGGCAGAACGGCCGTTGCGTTGACGACCTGTTCGGCCCGGAAGCCGGTGTCAGTGTGGGTGAGGCGGATGAAGCTTCGGATGAGAAGTCCGGCGCCAACCGAGAGGATCAACGCCAGAGCGCACTGCGCCGCCACCAACCCGCCGAGCAGCCGATGTCCTCCGCGATCCGGCGTGGACGTCCGTGGTCCGTCTCTCAACGTGGTCGCGGTCGATCTCACCGCCGAACGCAGCGCCGGCATCACGCCGAACAGCAGCGGCGTCAGGACCGCCAGCGCAAGCGCGAACCCGACGACGCGGCCGTTCAGTTGGATGTCATCCGGCCGGGGCAATGCCTCTCCGGCCATCGACAGGACCACTTGCATGATGACGAACGCGAGGCCGAGTCCCAACACCGCGCCGCTCACGGCGAGCACGAGACTCTCGGTGAGAAGCTGGCGGACGACACGCACCTGAGAGGCGCCGAGCGCCGACCGGACGGCCAGCTCGCGCTGCCGGCCGGCGGACCGCGTCAGGATCAGGTTGGCGACGTCCGCACAGCAGATTAGCAACACGATGCCGACCGCGCCCATCAGCACGACGAGCAGGCGCCGGCTGCGGCTCACGACATTCTCGTCGAACCGATCGATCGGGAAGGTCAGTTGATCGGCCATGCCGCGCAGGTTGGCGGGATACTGCGGCGCAACAATCCGTGCCGCAGCGGCAAGGTCCGCCCGCGCCTGATCGAGCGTCACCCCCGGCTTGAGGCGCCCCACGGTGCTGTTGTTGTACATGGCGCCGAACCCGTTGCGCTCGAGCGGCGTGAACGCCATCGGCACGTACACCGCGGCCGGCTCGCCGTTCTGCGCCGACCCTTGCGGCGGGAACACGAACCGTTCCGGCATCACGCCTATGACCACGTATGGTTGTCGGTCGAGCGCGATCGTGCGGCCGATGACGGCAGGATCGCGTCCGAATGTCCGTCGCCACAACGCGTCGCTGAGAATGGCGACTTTGGTGTCGGTGGCGTCTTCCTCCGCGGTGAACGGACGTCCAAGCATCGGCGTCGTGCCGAGGATGTCGAAGAGCTCGGGCGAGGTGCGTGTGACGACGATGCGTTGCGATTCCGCCAGCCCAGACAGCTCGTAGCTCACATTGCGATAGGCCGCCATGCCCTCGAACGAGCGCGTGGCGCCGCGAATGATCGTGAAGTCCGGCGCCGAGAATCCGAATCTGATCGGCGCGCCGGGTATCTGCTCGAAGAAGGTGACGAGCCGATCGGACTCGCGGTACGGCAGCGGCTCGAGGAGGACGCCGTTGATGATGCTGAAGATGGCCGTGTTGGCGCCGATTCCCGTCGCGAGCGCCGCAATGGCGATGGCGGCGAATCCGGGGCTCCGCCGCAAATTCCGAAGTCCGTACACGACATCCTGACGCAGAAGGTCCCAGTGCTCGCGGGGTGCGGTGGTCAGGATGCCGACGACCGTGTCCCGCCAAAGTCGCAAGTGCGCCATGGTGCCTCCCCGCGCGGACACGTCGTCGCGCTGTTCCTCGAACGTGTGGGTCATGTCGTCGCCGAAGTCGTTGCGGAACTCGGCAGGAAAGAGACGCAGCAGGCGCCGGAAGAAGCGGTCGCCGCGCGCCATGCTCAGGCCCGGCGGAAAAGCGGCTTGCGCCGCGCGATGGCGATCGTCTGTTCCAGCCGCGCGGCTTCGGCGCGGGCGACGTCCTTGCCGAACGGGGTGAGGACGTAGGACCGCCGCGTCCGCTCGTCCCCTCGCGTGGTGGGTACCGCGGTTTCGCGAATCAGGCCGTCTGCGAGGAGGCGCTTGATGATGCCGTAGAGCGTTCCGGTGCTCAGGCGGACCGCTCCGGAGGTGAGGCGTTCGACCTCCTTCATGATCGCGTACCCGTGCGTGTCGCCGTCGGCGAGCGCGACGAGCACGTGGAACATCGGCGGCGAGAGGGGGAGCAGGTCGGCAGCGTCGCGTTTCATATGACGCGCGACGATACGTCGCGGCGCGTCATATTGTCAACTGGCGGTGTCCGGGATCGCGCAGTGGCGACGCTGCCGGATTTCAAGAGTGGATGAAGATGTTACGTCAGGTACGCGATCGCGCCCGCGCCTGACGCGGCTGTCTCACGCACGAACGCGCGCAGATCCTCGAACGCCTCGATGAGGTGATCCAGCGTCCCGTCGTCGTTCGCCGGCGTCTTCGCGCCCCGACGTTTCGAATAGATCCGCAGTTCGACCATGCGGTCGACGTCGAACCGGCGTCTCAGCTCGTCGGTCGTCAATGACGACAGGTGTCGATCGAACGCCGCCACCTGCTCTGGCCTGAGCACACGGATCGAGCTGTACTCGCTTTCTTCATCGTGCAATTCCTCGTCCAGTGCCTCGACCAGTTCCTCGCCGCCACGGGCGAGATAGCACGCGGGTTCTTCGCCCTCCAGCGCTGTGCCGGTGAGCAGGAAATGGAGCGGCTCCCACGCCTTGTCGAGATCGACGTGCGGCCGGATGGCGCCGTTCTCGGCGCCGCGCGGCGGCACCGCATCTGGATCGTTTTCGTAGACCCTGACCGGCGTCAGCCTCAGCAGCCAGCCGCGGATTCCCTTGGGCCGTACTTCGCGATTGGGCGGCGCCCAGATTCCGCAATCCAGGAACTCCGGCAGCTCGGACGGGTGCTCGCGCAAACGTGCGATTTCGTCGAGGGAGGCTCGAACGAGCCCACCGGTCATTCCCATCGGTCAGCCCCGCCGCGCCGCCTCGATGGTGGCGATGTCGATCTTCGGCATCGGCATCATATGCCGTTGAGGCGTTGCCCCAAAAAGTCGACGATGTGACGCGGAGAAGTCGGGACAAGTCGGCGCTGCCTGAGTCTCCCCCGTGAGGGCTCGCGTCGTCCCACTTGCCCGCACGTCCGTTCGCCGTGCATTCTTGGCAAAGCCTGCCGTTGACAACAGGAACGACGGACCTCAGTCGCCCCGCAGCGCGAGGGTTGGGGCGACGCGTGCCGCGCGCCGTGCGGGAATCCACGCGGCGAGCAGGCTCACGCTGACGAGCGCGGCAATCGCAAGGACCACGGACGCCGGATCTCCCGGACGCAGGCCGAAGAGCAGGCTTGCCGCCCACCGCGACGCGACCAGGGCCAGCGCCGCGCCGATCACCACGCCAGCGCCAACAAGCGCACTCGATTCGCCGAGCACCATCCGAATCAGGCTGCCGGGTTCCGCCCCCAGCGCCATCCTGATGCCAAACTCGGTGCGGCGCCGCGACACCATGTATGACATCACGCCATATAGGCCGATCGTGGCGATCAGCATCGCGAGCATGCCGAAGAACCCGGCCAGCGAAGCCATCGTGCGCTCGATTGCGAGCGAGTCGCGGACGAGCGTTCCGATCGTGCCGTAGGCAATCGTCGCCCCGGGCACCACTTCACGAATCGCGCGCGTCAGCACGGGGGTGAGCGAGCCCGGCGTCATCGGGGACCGAACGACCAGGCCACAGAACGATACGGACGGCTCCGTGTCCTGCGCCATCGCAAAGTAGCCGATTGCGGCGAACTCCTCTTTCAGGTCCGTGTACTTCGTGTCCTTGACGACGCCGACGATGTGATAAAGCCGCTGCGAGCGGTCGTCGAGCTGAAACGTCCGGCCGATCGGATTCTGACCCGCGAAGTAACGATGCACGAACGTGTCGTTCACGATCGCGACGTCCGCGGCTCCCGGACGATCGTCCGGCGTGAACGTGCGACCCGAGACGAGCGGTGTCTGCATCGCCTTGAAGAAGTCGGGCCCGACGCGATTGAGGTTGACGATCCCCTGTTTCTTCTCACCGTCGATCACGACGAACTGGTTCCAGACGGCGCCGCTCAACGGCACGATGTACGTCTCGGCCGCGGCCGTGACTCCCGGGACGGTTCGTACGCGGTCCATCACATCCCGGTACATGGCCGGCTGCGTCTCTGTCGTGACGGAGGCGCGGCGCAGATCGACTCGCATCGTCAGGATCCCGTCCTGTTGGAAGCCCGGGTCGAGGATCACCAGATTCCTGAGGCTGCGGGCGAAGAGGATCGCGCCGACGACCAGGACCATCGACAACGCGACCTGGAGGACGACGAGCGCGCGCCGCACGGCGAACCGTTCGGCGGAATCGGTGCTCGATCGGCTGCCCGACTGCATCGCACGCCCGGGGTCGGTGCCGGTGGCCTTGAGCGCAGGGCTCAGCCCGAACAAGAGACAAGCCAGTATCGCGATCGCGCTGATGAAGGCGAACACCCGCCAGTCGGGTGTGAGGTCCAAGAACAGCCGCGCGGCGTCGGTGCTGAGGAATGACACCAGCGTCCGGCTGAACCACGCGGCGATGATCGCGCCGCCGGCAGCGCCGAGCGCCGCGATCAGGAGGCTCTCCGACAGCATCTGCCGTACGATCCGCTTCCGTGAGGCGCCGATCGCCAACCGCACGGCGATCTCGCGCTCACGTGCCGTGGCGCGGGCAAGCATCAGGTTCGCGAGGTTGGCGCACGTGATCAACAGCACCAGGCCGGTGGTGCCGAGCAGCACCCACAACTGTGTTCCGTACTCATTGCGCAGGCTCGACACGCCTTGCACTGCCGGGCGCGTGGTCAACGTGAACGCGGTGTAACTCCTGGCAATCTCGGCGTTGAACTCGGCGGCGACCGTCGAGCCGAAAATCCCGGGTGAGATCGCCTCGAGCTGCGCCTGCGCCCGCTCCGCGGTCCACCCCGGTTTCAACCGCGCCATCATGTCGAGCCACCAGCTGTCGGCGTGTCCAAGCGCCGACTGGGTACCACGGACGATTTTCTCGGCGCACAAAGGCAGCGCGACGTCGAACGTGCGCCCGACTTCGACACCGAAGAACTGCGGCGGCGCGACGCCGATGACTTCGAAGCTGTGACCGTCGAGAGAGATGCGCTGGCCGACCGCCGACGGCTCTCCTCCGAACTGCGTCTGCCAGAAGCCGTACGCAAGCACCGCACCCGGCGCGTCGCAGCCGCGCCGATCGTCGACCTCGGAGATCACGCGTCCGGCGAGCGCCCGGACATCGAGGCCACCGAAGAACGTGCCGCTGACGTACAGGCCGCGAACGGGCCGGAACTCCCCGTCGGTCGCGGTGTTCCACGTGGCGGCGCTCCAGGCGAGCACATCGGTGAACCCTGTCTGCTGTTCGCGAATGGCCTGGTACAACGGCTCGGTAAAAAATGGACGGCGGCTCGTGAAGCGGCCGAAGCGCCCCTCGTCGCGCGTGTTGATGCCGATCGATACGAGCTCGGCGGGACGCTCGACGGGCAGCGGGCGCATCCGGATGGCGTTCACCAGCTGGAAAATCGCCGTGTTGGCGCCCGTTCCGAGCGCCAGCGTCAGGACGGCCACGATCGCGAAGGTGGGATTCCTGATCTGCCGCCGTGCGGCGAAGCGCAGGTCCTGCCAGATGCTGTCGGGATTCAGCCGTCGAAGCCGACCGGCGGCGGCCGATGGTACTGAGCGAAGTACCTGCGACCAGTACCAGCGCCGGACGTGCCGCTGTTTGTCGGCCCCTTCGCTGAGCGAGCGCTGACGGAATTCGGCATCGAGCTCGGCGAGCACGTCAGGTCGCCAGGTTGGAGTCAGAAGGATTCGCAGGATCTGCCGCGCCAACCGGGGAGGCGTGATCATCGCGTTTTCGCCCGCGAGACGAACCTCACGTCTCCACGCAAGGCGTCGATCACTTGCAGCGAATGCGAGAGAGCCGTCTGTCCCGAACGGGTTGCTTTGAAGCAGCGCCGGGATCGTCCCCCGCGTTCCGCGATCGCCGGCGTCGACGCAGATGTCAGGAACCCCTTGCGTTCCATCCGATCGAGCGCGGAGTACACGGCTCCAATGGCGACGTCGCGCTTCGTGCGGGCCGAGAGCTCCCGGCGGATGTGCATGCCGTACGCCTCATGGCCGAGTCGGACGACGGTCAACAGCACCAGCTGCTCGAGCTCGCCGAGGAACTCGCCTTTCCCCATTCGCTATATATATTCTGCAAGACAGAACAAATTACAAGCGTGTTCTTGCGCGGATCGTCCAAGCCGACCTCACCCGCACCCGACCCCCTGTCGGTTCCGAGTTCGATGGGTCGGCTGGCTCGCCTCGGGCGCAACGGCCGCGTGCACGCGTGATCACCGGCCGCCTGAGGCGCCGACCTCCACCAGCGCGATCTTGTTGACGCCGCTCTCCGCCATCACGATGTTCCTGCCATCGTCGGTCGTCTTGATGTTGCGCACGACGCCGCCGCCGCCGGGAATGATCCAGCTCTGGAACTTGCTGGCCCGGATATCGAAACGGACGAGGACGTTGGGTTTGATCGCTGATTCGACGTACCAGATCGCGCCGCCCAGATACGTGATGCCGTACGGCTGCGATTTCGGACCGCTCGGCGAGGGCCATTCGGTGACCTGCCCCGTTTTCGGATCGAGGCGTCCGAGATAGCCGCGCGAGTAGTCGGAGTACCAGATGATGTCGTCCGGGCTGATCGCGATGCGCCGTGGACGGCTGTCGGGGTCCGGCAGGGGGTACTCCTTGATCGCCAGCGTGTCGGGATCGATCTGGATGATCTTGTTCGTGCCGAAGTCGCACACGAACGGTACGCCTTTCGTCGTGAAGACCATGCCGTACGGATTCGCGCGCTCCGTCGGTGTTTTCTGAACCGTGATCTCGCCGGTTTTCGGATTGATGCGCCCGATGATGTTCGCGTTTTGCGCCGTGAAGAACAGCATGCCATTCGGCGCAAAGAGCGGCGTGTGCGGGTCACGCACGCCTTCCGGCATCTTGTACTCCACGACGGCTCCGGTCCGCGGATCGAGCTTGCCGACGTAGCCGGCCTGGTTCGCGGTGAACCAGACGTTGCCGTCGCGATCGAGCTCGAGCCCGTGCGGGCCGGACCCGGGCGTCGTCAGCGGAAACTCCTTTATCTCGCCGGTCTTCGGGTTCACGCGGCCGATCACGTTCGCGAACATCCCGG
>JBLNGH010000070.1:0-9115 GCA_050264575.1 Acidobacteriota bacterium
GGCGTATGTCGCGAGGGCGAAGTCGGCAACGCCGAGAAAGCTGGTCGATCGCCGCGTCTCCGACCACGCATTCAGGTTCAGACACGCGGCCAGGAACGGCTTTGGCGCAATACCGGACCCCGCCTCGCCCTGAGCCGGATACAACTCGAGCTGCTGAGCGATCGCCGGTGCGGCGGCGAGGGAACAGACCGCTGCAAGAAACCCTGCGCGCACGAACACCGCGTAACTGCCAAAGGTCGCCATGGATGAAACGCCTGGCGCCAGGCTGCAGGCTTTCTTGCCTCACGCCTTTTGCCTTTTAGCCTCCGAGGCTCCGAGCCTTCTCTAAGTATCGATCTTCGTCGGCTTTTTCAGATGAAAGCCTGCGGCATCCTGATACGCCTTCGCCAACGCCAGGAGTTCCGCTTCACCGAATGGCCGCGCGAAAAACGTCACGTTCGTCGGCGTGCCGGCGGTGCTGAAGCCATTCGGCACGTTGATCGCCGGATAGCACGCCAGGTTCGCCATCGTCGAGTGCCGCTGCGCCGGACCTGCCGGTCTTGCAGGCTCGCCCGTCCCTCGACCGCGGCCGCCGCCTCCACGCTCGCCGCCTCCACGCTCGCCGCCACCGCGTTCGCCCCGGCCACCGGCTGCGCCGGCGCCAGCCGCCGCCGTCGGGTCGCCGCCGGTTGGATCGGTTGGATCGCCGCCGCGGCCCCGGCCTCCGCCGCCCGCGCCGGCGTTCGACGCCACGACATAGACGTCCACGTTGGCTGTCGCGGCCGCCAGCTCCATCATCATCATCATGCGAAGCCGCTGCGACTGGAGGTATTCGACGGCCGGTACGAGCCGCGCGGTCGGACGCGTGCCGCGCCGCGATCCAGCCATCTGCCCGTTGCGCGTCATCTCATCGAAGAACACGGCGGATTCGACCCCGAGTCCGCTCACGTTGGTCTGCGAGACCGGAATCGTCATCGGGATGAAGTTGGCGACCCCCACCGAGCGCAGCGTGTCGAGCAGTTTCTGCGCGTTCTCCTTCACGACGGCGTCGCTCAACTCGTCGAACGACTCCTTGATGTAGCCGACCCGCAGTTTGCGGATGTCGAGCTGCGCATTCCAGTTGAACGGGATGTCCGAGACGCTCATGTCCCGGCCATCCGGCTTCGCGATCGCCTGCATCACGATCGCGCAGTCTTCCGCGTAGCGGCAGATCGGCCCCAGTCGATCCTGCGTCCAGGAAAGCGCCATGACGCCGTACCGGCTGATGCGTCCGAAGGTCGGACGCAGACCGGCGAGACCGCACCGCGCGGACGGACTGAGAATCGATCCGCTCGTCTCGGTGCCGATCCCGAACCCCACACACCCCGCCGCGGTCGCCGACGATGGTCCCGCCGACGAGCCGCTCGAGCCTTGCGTGGGATCCCACGGACTGTTCGTGCGGCCGCCGAACCACTGATCGCCTGACGCGAGCTCTCCGGTCGCCAGCTTGGCGATCAACACCGCGCCCGCCTCGCGCAGCATTTCCACGACGCTCGCGTCGTAGTCGAACATCTGTTCCTTGAATGCGGGAGATCCCCAGGTCGTCTTGTAGCCCTTCACCGAGATGATGTCTTTGGCGCCCCACGGAATTCCGTGCAGCGGGCCCTTGTACTTGCCCGCGGCGATCTCTGCGTCCGCCTGCTTCGCCTGCGCGCGCCCGACATCGTCCAGGAACGTCACGACGTTGTTCAGCTTCGGGTTGTAGCGGTGTAACCGCGTGAGATACATCTCGGTCAGCTCGACCGACGTGACTTGTCTCGTACGAACGAGCTCGGCCAGATGCCGCACCGGCCAGAACGCGACGTCCTCGAGATTCGCGGGCCGCTTCACGGCCGGCGGCGTGCTGAGGCGGAACGGCAGCTTCGCCTTGTTCACCTGAATGCCGGGGACGATCGAGCTGAAATGAAACGGCGGAGAGACGTCGTTCGGGATGTGGATTTTCCGGACTTCTTCGAACCGGGCCAGATTCTGATTCGCCGATTGCACGAGCGCCTGACGATCGGCCTCGGTGGTCTCGATGCCCGACAGCTTGAGCGCGTCGGTGACCATCTCGACCGTGAGGCGCTGCGTCTGCGCGTCCTGCATGCGCGCCCAGATGATGCCCGGCGCGAGCGTGGAGCCGAGACCAATACTCGCGAAATGCGTCATGAACCGCCGGCGGGTTTCATCAAGAGTGGACATAGGAATCCTCGGTGTGCGGCCATTGTAATGACAAGCCAGGAAGCTGGGTAGCCAGGGAGTTCGGAAGCGAAAAAGACCGTTCCAGCTTCCGAGGCTCTCGAGCTTCCAGGCTTCCAAGCTCTCAGGCTTTTCTCCGCTTTTCATCAGCCGCCCGACAGGACTTCCCGGATTCGGCCCCGTACGCTGCGTGAAAGGAGGTGACCCATGGGAACAGCCGCTCGCACGCTGAAGACGTTGATGGCCGCCACGATGATGTCCGGGGTGATCGTCTCAGGGCTGCTTGGGACGGCGGCGACAGCCTGGAGTCAGACGCCAAGTCAGATGCAGATCCCGCCGCGCGCCACGCGGGAAATCGATCTCTCCGGCCCACGGTTTGGCCTGACGCTGCTCAGCCCGGGGACCGTCAGAGCGCTTGGCGAACGGGAAATCACGGTGGGACAGATGGTCTCGCAGTTCGGCTGGCAATTCGAGCGGCGTCTCTACACGAGCAATGACGGCGTCACCGCCCTGATGGAATGGGTGCCGCTCATCTCAGGTCTGGAACAGGGCGTGGCACTGCCGTCACTCAACTGGCTTGCCGGAATCCGTACGGCCGGCGGCGTCGAGTTCGGTCTGGGCCCAAACATCACTCCGATCGGCGTCGGCCTCGTCGTCGCGGCCGGCGTGACCGTCCGCTCGGGGGCGCTGAACGTGCCGCTGAACGTCGCGCTCGCGTCATCGAAGTCCGGGCTGCGAGTCAGCATCCTGACGGGATTCAATATTCGAAGATGAGCCTGGAAGCCTGGGAGCCTGGAAGAGAAGAAAGATCTTGGCTCCCGGCTTCCAAGCCGCGTTCACGCTCGAGCTGTTCCGCGTAGCGCTCCTGGCTGTGCTTCAGGCGAAGCGTTGCGGTGAAGCACCGCTCTCCGAACCGCGTAGTCGAGAAACCGGCAGAAATCGCGCGGACTGAACCGGACGAACCCTTCGGTGATGTTCGGAGGTCCGGATGTCGAGACGGATTTGAACGCGTCCGCCAACTGCCACGCGGCAAACTCCTCGACTTTTCGGACTCCCCTCACAGACACCTGACAGTGCACGGCGTATGCCTGGTGGCGAACCTCCTATTGCGCCGAGATTCGTGACGCGGCTGCAAATTGTGCGTACAAAGCCCACGACGGATCTCGCAAGAACCTGAGCGTCACCATTAAGAGAGATGACGGGAATCAGGTTCCACGGACCCGCCGTACCCTCGTACCGACGCGTGGGCGCGAGTTCTTCAGCCGTGTCCAAACATCTCTCGACTTCGCCGCGTTCGACTTTTTGGGCAAAGCCGCTTCCAGGCTTCTTTTCTGATACAAGCTGGACCATGGGCGTCGCCTCCCACCTCGGTATCAGGCTCGACGAGTACGACGCCCGCATTCGCACCTTCATCCCGCAGTACGACGAGATGCTCGATGCGGCGGCCGCCGCGGTCGGCGGCATCAAACGTCGCGCTCGCGTCATCGTCGACCTCGGAATCGGTTCTGGCGCGCTTGCGGCACGATGCCTGACGGTCGCGCGCCAGGCGCGCGTGATCGGCATCGACGAAGACGCCGGGATGCTGGCGATGGCCGCCGAACGCCTGCCGCGACGTCTGACGACGATTGCCGGTAGTTTTCTGTCGGAGCGGCTGCCCCGTTGTGACGCGATCGTCGCGTCGCTCGCGCTGCACCACGTGCCCACGCGCGCGCTCAAGACCCGGCTGTATCGCGACTGCGCCCGGGCGTTGAAGGCCGGCGGCATCATCGTCATTGCGGATTGTTGCCTCGGGCCGACCAAAGCGTCGCGCGCGCAGCATCGCGCGGCGTGGCGCCGGCATCTGAGGCGATCGTACTCAGCAGCGGAGGCCAGCGCATTTTTTCGCGCGTGGGCCGGGGAAGATACCTACTTTCGGCTTACGGATGAGATCGACATGCTGACGGCCGCAGGGTTCGCAACCGAGGTGCGTTGGCGACAAAAATGTTTTGCCGTGGTCGTCGGCCGGAAACGGAGCGGATGATCTTGCCGGACTGACGTGCGACAATCAGAGTGCATGACCACGTTGACCAAGGCGATCTTGATAAAGGGTGAGCTTCATGTGCGCGAAGACCTGACGGTCGAAGGCCGCATCGAAGGTCCGGTGTGGTGCGAAGACAAGGCGGTTACGATCGCGTCGACGGCGGACGTCGTCGGCGACATCATGGCGCGCGACATCACCGTGTTCGGAAAAACCGCGGGCCAGCTGCTCGCGACCGACGTCGTCGACGTGCGCGCCGAGGCCACGGTCACCGGACGCGTGGTCTCGAAACGCTTCATCCTGAATGAAGGCGCGCGGTTCAACGGCCGCGCGGAGCCTCAGCACGTCGACACGGCATTTCGCGTCGCCCGATTTCAGCAGCAGAAAAATCACGCCGACGCCGGCCGGTGATCGGCGGCGCGCCGGCGCTGCTATACTGTCCGGGCTCCTCCCAGAGTTCCCCAGTACGTTCGACGCTCCTCCCCACGCGTCGCTCCATCGATCGCCTGACGGAGGGCCGCATTGCCACAAGCGTTCTTCAGCTCTGACAATTCCGTAACTACTGCGACCGGCGCCGTTGCCGAGACCCCGAGCGAATTGATCACGGCGCTGCTCGATTCCAGTCTCAGCGTGCCGGACTTCATGGCCTGCGCGCAGGCGCTCCGCGGGCGCGGAACGGCATCGAGCGAGGGCGCCGACCGCTCGAGCCAGCCACGCCGGCACGATCAGCCGCCGGCGACTGCATCACTCGTGAGCACGCCCAGGACGGCACGCGCCATCGAGCGGCTGCAGATGGCCGGCAAGGACAGCGGCGGAATCCGCGAAGCCACGCTCGCGCGCGAGTTCGGGATCGATCCGGCGCATCTGGGCCGCCTCGTTCGCCGCGCCACCGGTCTCGGATTTCGGGATTGGAAGCTGGGGATTCGACTGCGGCTGGCCGTTCGAGCGCTGGCAGAAAGCGATGCGCCGGTCAAATGGGTCGCACACGAGAGCGGCTTTGCGAGCACCGCGCAATTCGATCGGGGCTTCCGTCGCGCGTTCGGCATGACGCCCGGCGAGTTCCGGCGGCTGGCGTTCAGCCACGTGCGACGACCGTCCTGATCAATCCGAGGGGCTGCCGCTCGCTCGTTGATGTGCTCTAATGCCGGGGTTGCCTCCCCGGCTCTCGATCATCGTGCCCGTTTTCAACGAGGAGCAGACGGTGGTACCGCTCCTCGAACGGCTGCTCGCGATCCCGATGCCTGTCGATCGCGAGGTGCTGGTCGTCGATGACGGATCGACCGACGGCACGCAGGCGGGGCTGCAGGAGCTCGGACGCCGTCCGGGATTGCGCGTCATCCACGCGTCGACGAACGCCGGCAAGGGCAGCGCGATCCGGCTCGGGCTGACGTACGCGTCGGGCGAGATCATCGCGATTCAGGACGCCGATCTCGAGCTGGATCCGGCCGATCTGCCGCGGCTGGTCGAGCCAATCCTCGCCGGAGACACCGCCGTCGTCTACGGATCGCGCTTTCTCGCCGGCCGGCCGTCGGCGCCCTGGACGACGATCGCCGCCAACCGAGCGTTGACCGCGCTGACGAACGTGCTCTTCGGATCCAAGCTCACCGACATGGAGACCTGCTACAAGGTGATGCGGACGGACGTGGCACGGTCGCTCAATCTGCAGTCGGATCGATTCGATATCGAACCGGAAATCACGGCCCGGCTGCTCCTCGGCGGTCATGCGATCGCCGAACGTCCCGTCTCGTTCACGGCCCGGACGCGCTCGGCGGGGAAGAAAATCAACTGGCGCGACGGCCTCCGCGCAATATACGTGCTCCTCAGCCACCGGTTCGGATCCCGAGCATCATTCCTGTCGAAGCAGGGCGACCGGATCGACGCGCATGGCGCGACGCGCGGGTCGCCATGAGGCGACGGCCGCGACCGTCAAAAGGACGATGACGACGACGCCGACGGACATCGGATCCGTCGGCTCGACTTCGTAGAGCAGCGTGCGCATGACGCGCATGAGCGCCGCCGCCAGCGCGACGCCCACCACAAGTCCAATCCCCGTCAGCGCCAGGCCGTTTCTCAGAATCAACCGGCCGACCATTTCCGGCCGGGCGCCGAGCGCCAGACGAATACCAATCTCGCGACGCCGCTGCACGACGGCGTAGGACAGCACACCATAGATGCCCGCGGCGGCCAGCACGAGCCCCATGCCGGCAAAGACGAGCATGAGGAGCAGGACCAGACGCGGACGCGCGACCGCATCGGAGAACAGTTGGTCGACCGGCTGGAGTCGCCAGATGACGACGCCCGGATCGGTTTCATGGACGGCCGCTCTGAGACGCGCGATGGTGCCCGGCACGTTCGTCGACCGTATCGCCAGCGTGCGGTACTCGACAATCGCACCCGATCGCACGTTCTGAGGCGGCGGCAGCCCGCGCGGGCGCTTCAGCGGCTCGTAGAACTCGAAGCTGCCGGTCGAATCGTCGAGATCCATCTGCCGCACCTCTCCGGCGACGCCGACGATCGTGCGCCAGGTCTCGCCTTCCCACCGCACGCGCTGGCCGACTGCGTTGCCGCCAGGCCACTGCCGTTCGGCAAAACTCTCGCTCACGATCACCGACTCGCCCGGCTCGTCGTCGGTGAACGGGCGACCGGCACGGAGTGGGATCCCGACGGTCGAAAAATAGCTCGGCCACACCTGATAGACCGGCACGACCAGGTCCTCGGTCAGCTCGCCGGGCCGATCTCCTCGCTCGAGCTTGCCAAAGCCGACCATGTTGGAATCGGGCGGCACGCTGCCGGCCGTCACGCCGACGACTCCCGGCAGCTTCGCCACGGTCGCGATCGCACGTTCGGTGAATGCATCCCTGGCGTAGATGTCCGAGTAGCCGCCGGCCGGGAGACCGAGGCGCAGCGCAATCAGTCCGGTCGTATCGAATCCTCGATCGATGTGCTGGAGCTTGACGAGACTCCTCGCCATCAGCGCGGCTCCCACGAGCAGCACGATCGCGAGCGTCACTTCGGCGACGACCAGCGCGCTGCGCACCCGGCGCGAGCTCCTCGAACTGGTCGACGACCGCGAGCCGCGCGTCAAGGCCTGGGCCACGGCGCTTCGCGAGGCCAGCCAGGCCGGCGGCAAGCCGAACAGGATCGACGTCACGAGGCCGACCATCGCAGTGAAGGCAATCGCCCGGCCATCGAGATCGATCGCGTTCATCCCGGACACTCGGAACTGTTCCGGAAGAATCCGAAGCGTGGCGCGGATGACCCCCGACGCGACGGCGAGTCCCGCACCCACGCCAATGGCGCCCATGAGCAGATGTTCGACGAGCGTTTCGCGCACGAGATCGGCGCGCGACGCGCCAAGTGACGTCCGGACGGCGTAGTCACGCGCGCGGGCGAGCGCGCGCGAGAGCGACAGGCTTGCGAGATTGGCACTGACGATGAGCAGGAGGAACGCGACGGCGCCGGCGAGCACGTAGAGCGACAGCCGCAGCTTTCGATCGATCCGATCACCGGAAGGCACAAGCATGGCGGTCCGGCCGGCCGGTCCGCCGGCCCGCCGGTTCAGCTCGGCGCCGCGTTCCTTCACGCGGGCGGCGGCGTCGGCCTCGGGGACATCGGCGCGGCGGAGCGCCAGCGCTTCGAGGCGCGGCGGCAGTCCTCGAACGCCGATCGGCGGAACGTCCATGTCGAGGGGAATCCAGAAGGACGCCGCTTCACTCGGAAATCGGAAACCCGACGGCAGCACGCCAATCACGGCGTAGCGGCGTCCATTCAGTCCAATCTGGCGGCTGAGCACGGCAGGATCGCGGCCGAGCGTCCGGCTCCAGAACGATTCGCTCACGAGCATCACCTGATCGGATCCGTTCCGTCCTTCGCCGCCGGCAAACAGGCGGCCCTGGAGCGGCCTCGCGCCGAGCATTGGAATGAGGCCCGGCGTGACCACGGCGCCGGTGACCATCTCGGCTCCCGACGGGGCGTCGTAGACGAACGACGTCACGTCGAACCCTTCGCATCGCTCGAAGAGGTCGGTCTGCCGCCGCCACTCGGAGAACAGGGCGCGGTTGAATCCGGGATGGCTGACCTGACTCTTCGTCTCGAAATTCCAGATCGTGTGAAGCCGGTCCGCATGTGGAAATGGCATGGGACGCAGCACGAGCGAGTCGAGGATGCTGAAGACCGCCGACGTCACGCCAATGCCCAGGGCGAGGGTACCGATCGCGATCGTCACCGGCCCCTTTGCACCGAGGAGGCTCCGGACAGCCAGACGGACATCGTGGAGGACCCGCGCCCTGATCCGTCGATCCTTTCTCGAGGGTTGTGGACTTCGGCCGCCGGCCCGCGAGAGCCGCGGCGTCCGGCCGGTTCGGGCCGACAAGGCGGCGCGGACGAGACTCCCCAATTCGCCAAGCGCGGCCATCATCAGGCCGATCCGGCCCCGGCGCCGCCGGGCGTCGGCGCAGACCGCCAGGATCGTCTCGACGCCTTCGGCGGCCAGCGTGGCTCGGAGCGGCGCGGGCGCCAGGGCGGCCAGCCACCGGGCTATTCGGGCGATCGATCCGGCACCTGCTGTCCGCAAATGAGTAGACAAGCGATGCATTTGACGTTTACATAGTTCCGAAAGTTTGCTGTCGGGTCAAGCGGCGGCGACCCGCCGACGCGTTCCTCGGCCAGCGCCGGAATCGGTTTGACTGTCTATTTCAAGTAGACAATACTGTCTAGTCTTGATAGACAGGAGGCCGACGCCATGCCGCTCGATCCGCAGCTCCTCGAACGCGCCGAACGCGCGGCTGCCAGCCTCGGCGACGCCGAACGGCTCGCCGAGCGCTCGCGCCTCGACTACCACACGGCGATTCGACGCCTGCATCTGGCCGGCGGCTCGCTTCGCGAAATCGCCGAAACCCTCTC
>JBLNGH010000071.1:0-8681 GCA_050264575.1 Acidobacteriota bacterium
GCTCACTCACGAGCGGCCGGACGTCGCGCTCGTCGATGTCCGCATGCCTGGCGCCGATGTCTTCGACGTGCTGGCAGACGCGGCCGCCCGCCAGCCGCCTCTGCCCGCCGTGATCTTCTCGACCGCGTTCGATGCCTATGCCGTCCGGGCCTTCGAGCTGAACGCGGTCGACTACCTCATCAAGCCGTACTCGGCCGACCGGTTCCGTGAGGCCCTTCGTCGCGCCCGCCGCCATCGCGCGGACGACGATGGGGGACTCGTGCGGGCAATCCGCGACCTCGGCCCGAGACCCGAACGGCTGCTCGTCCCCGACGGCAGACGAATGGTTCCGCTCGCCATCGAGGACGTTGTCTGGATCGAAGCGGAAGGCGATTACGTTCGTGTACACGCGCGGGGCCGCGGGTATTTCCTCACGCGTACGATGAAGGAACTGGAGTCGCGACTGGATCCGGGCCGTTTCCTGCGGGTGCACCGATCGGCGATCGTTCAGGCCTCACACATCCGGGAGGTGCGGCCCTCGCGGGGGAGCCGCTATCGGCTGCTCCTGAGCGACGGCACGACGGTCATCGTGAGCCGGTCGCGCGCCCCGGAGTTGAAGAAATGGAAGCTATGACTCGAGCAGCGGCAATGCTGTAGATGGCCGAAACCTGCCGTCTTCCGTCAGCCGCTGGCGATCCGGTCCGCTGCCCATGTAGCTCTGACAGTCGATAGTGTCGATCCGGACCCTGTAGGCGATGGGAAGATGGTCGAGGATGCTGGTCACCGCCTTCAGGATGACCGGTGCGATGATGTTTTCGTCTTCCGCGGTCAGCGTCGATGTGAGTGTGATGTCCACGATATTTCGCGAACAAAGCAAGCGGCGTTCCCTCGCGATTGCTGCTTTTCGGCCGAATTCCAAGGGTTTGGTCGTATCCGTCAACAGACGCGCCGACATTTTTCTTCATCTCGCGCGACTGCGGTGGTGCGTGCGCACCGACCTACTGAACGCGCACCGAACCTGCACCAACGTGCGTCGGCCGTGGTTGACCGCACCTCACCACGCCGATGTCCTCACGTGTCAGACGTCCGGTGTCATACTCAGAAGTCGGGGCTCACGCCAACGTGCGCAAGGGCTTGCCCCGCCGTAGCTCGAAGAGCGAAGGAGCGAGATGATTCATGAGTGGAGTCCGGGTCCTGGTCGGCACGCGCAAAGGCGCGTTCATCCTGACGGCTGACGGCGCACGGAGCCGATGGGATGTCAGCGGTCCGCACTTCGCCGGCTGGGAGGTGTATCACCTCAAGGGGTCGCCGGCCGATCCGAATCGGCTGTACGCGTCGCAATCGAGCGGCTGGTTCGGTCAGGTCATTCAGCGCTCGAATGACGGCGGCCGCACGTGGGAGGCGGTCGGCAACCAGTTCGGGTACGAGGGCACTCCCGGCACGCATCAGTCGTTCGACGGCACGCCCAAGCCCTGGAAATTCAAGCGGGTCTGGCATCTCGAGCCGACGGCTGGCGATCCGGACGCCGTGTTCGCCGGCATCGAGGATGCGGCGCTCTTCCGCACGACCGATGCGGGGGCGACCTGGCAGGAACTGGCCGGGCTCCGCACCCATGAGACGGGACCCAATTGGCAGCCCGGCGCCGGCGGGCTCTGCCTGCACACAATCCTGATCGACCCCCGCGATCCCGCGCGCATCTTTGTCGCGATCTCCGCCGCCGGCGCCTTCCGCACCGACGATAGCGGCGTGACGTGGCGGCCGATCAACCGTGGATTGCGGTCGGAGGGCATCCCGGACCCCACCGCGGAAGTCGGTCACTGCGTCCACCGGCTCGCCATGCACCCGTCGCGCCCGAACGTGCTCTTCATGCAGAAGCACTGGGACGTCATGCGGAGCGACGACGCGGGCGACTCGTGGCACGAGGTGAGCGGGACGCTGCCGACCGATTTCGGATTTGCCATCGACGTTCACGCGCACGAGCCGGAGACGATCTACGTCGTGCCGATCAAGAGCGATTCGGAGCACTTTCCGATCGACGGCAAGCTGCAGGTTTTCCGGAGCCGCACCGGCGGCCACGAGTGGGAGGCGCTGACGAAGGGGCTCCCGCAGCGTGACTGCTACGTCAACGTGCTCCGCGACGCGATGGCCGTCGATCGCCTCGATCCGTGCGGAATTTACTTCGGGACGACGGGCGGGCAGGTGTACGCGTCCGCCGATGCCGGCGACAGCTGGACGCCAATCGTCCGGGATCTTCCGCCGGTGCTGTCTGTCGAGGTACAAAGTCTGAAATGACGATACGAGTCGTCCTTCCGGCGCATTTGCGCACGCTGGCCGACGTCAACGGCGAGCTCGGCGTCGACGTCGCCGGTGCCGTGACGCAGCGGACCGTCCTCGATGCGCTCGAAGATCAATATCCGGTGCTCCGCGGAACGATTCGCGATCACGTCACCCACGCGCGCCGCCCGCTGGTGCGATTCTTCGCCTGCGAACAGGACGTGTCGCACGATTCGCCGGACACCCCGCTTCCGCGCGCAGTGGCGTCCGGCGACGAGCCGTTTCTGATCGTCGGAGCCATGGCGGGGGGCTGAAAGGGAGGCCCGGAGGCCTGGAGGTGCGGACCTTTCGAGAAGCATGTGGCGTCGCGCAAGTGCGACCTTCCGAGCAGGCGCGCTGCTCGCATCGATTACGGCTGCGATCGTTCGCGACTATCTACTCGATCGTGTCAACGATCCCGCGCTGGGTTGGACCACGCCATCGCGCGTGTCGGGTAAAGCATGAATGCCAAAAGCACACATGAAGCGCATGAAGGACATGAAGGAGATCCTTGGGCTAAGAAACTCTTGATGCACTGGAGACAATCGCACCGCCAGTCAGCCAATGCAAGAACTGAACCGGTTCGGCGATCCGATCGGCGAGAGATCGATTGCGGGATATCGCAGTTTTTTCAACCCCGCCACGGTGAACCCATGAAAAAAAATTCAACTGATCTTCTCGCGACTTTGACTTTCTTCATGTCCTTCATGTGTGATTTTGGTACGTCCTGTCGCCTAGCTCAATGCGGATTTCGGCGAGTTCCGCATCACTCAACGCGGGCGAGAAGTGCTTCACCCGCGGCATGATCTCGGTCGTCTCGAAGTACTCGCGCGCGCACCCGACGTGAATGAAGCCTGACGGAACGAAGCGGCCATCCTCGTAGTAGACGAGTGAAATCCGCCAGCGCCCTTTTTCAATCGACTCTTTGCAGGATCGGCAGGCGGCGCGTCCGGTCGTCGCCCGCTCGACGGTGTTGACGCGCGGCAGCCGACGATGATCGACGCCGAGTTTCGCTTCGTGCTCGAGGATTTCGCGATCGTCGACGGGCTCGGTTGTCGTGGCGAGCGTCTCGAGCAGCGGCTCGGGCCGCTTGAAGGCCGCGCACACCAGATGAAACCAGTGCGTCGTCTCGCCGCCGTCGTCGGCAAAGGGGTTGGGCACGCGCTCCCCGAAGCGCTGCAGGCCCGCGGCGATTTTCTGATCGCAGCCGCGGCACTTCGCGCGGCCGGTCGGGGCCCGTTCAATGATGTGCGCCATAGCTCCGCTCACGATTTTGTATCGTTAATCCTCCATCGGCACCAGCCGGTCAAAGGTAGTGGAGCGCCTGCGAGGAGGAGTCCATGACTTGGGGATCGACGGTAGCCGGTGTCCTTGCGCTTTCGCTGCTGGCGCCAGTCCCTGCGCGTGCGTTTACGCCAGAGCAAAGGTCGAACCGGGACAGACTCGAAGATCGACGCGACCGGCGTGAGGATCGCCGGGACTTGCGCGAGGATCGCCGGGATTTACGTGAGAATCGCCGGGATCTCCGCGAGGATCGGATCGATCGCCGGCACGACCGTGGTCGGCGCGACCGGCTCGAGGATCGCCGTGACCGCCGTGAGGACCTTCGCGATCTTCGGGAAGACCGGCGCGACTTGCGGGAGGATCCGCCCTCTGCAGAGAAGGCGGCCAGCGTCAGTTCATTCCGCGGACCCGACGTGCCTGTCGTGCCCGATGTACCCGTCGTACCGACACGATCTCTTGTCAGATCTTGAACTTCCGTACGAACTGGCCGTTGTTCTCCCAGCGCGTTTTCTTGCCTTTGAGATCGTCCTCCGTCGGCTGGACGTCGCCTTTCACGTCGGTCGCGCGCGAGACGATGGTGTGCTCGCCCGGTTGCGCGCCGGACCAGTCGTAGGTGAAGAGCTGCCACGAGTAGCGCGAGTTCCGCTTGTCGAGCACCGCCGGCTTCCACGGACCACCGTCGACGCTGATGTCGACGGTCTTGAGCGCGGTGCCGTCCGTGAGCGCAAAGCCGGTGGCCTTGAGCGCGGCGCCGGTGCGCGTTACGCGCCCGATCGCCGACTTCAGACGCGTCCGGCCCACGGATGTTTCGTTCCAGACCGTCGCGTCGCCGACCTGCTGGCCGCGCAGCGTGACGTAATCACGCGCCATGAACCGTCCCATGAACCGGGTGTCCTGGACGTGGATGTGGTTCAGCCATTTCACATTCGCCACCCCGTACCAGCCCGGCACGACGAGCCGGACCGGCGCGCCGTGCGGATGCGGCATCGGCGTGCCGTTCATCTCGTCGGCGAGCATGATGTCGGGCAGCATCGCATCGTCGATCGACAGTGCGCGGCCGAAGTGCTGTTCGACTTTTTCCGGCGCGCCGCCGTGGGTGATCTCTTCCGTCCCGGTATCGGCGCCGAAGAACACGACTTCGCGCGCGGCCGGCCGCGGTCCGGCCTCTTTCAGCAGCCGCGCCACGCTCGTGCCTGCCCACGTGGCGTTGCCGACGAGCGGATTTCCGCGCGGGTTGTTGTTCCCGGAACATTCGAAGCCGACGACGTGCTCGACGCGCGGGCGCTTCTTGAGATCGGCGAGCGTCAACTCCATCGGATGCTCGACGAGGCCGGTGATCCGCAGCTTGTACGACGCCGGGTCGATCTGCGGCGGCACCGGATAGTGCTGCACCGCGAAGAACGCGTCGTTCGCCGTCATGAAATTCGTGAGGCTGGGCGGCACGCGCGCGCCCGGCTGTGGCGCGGGCAGGTCGGTGAACGGGATGACTTCCTCGCCTTGCGCGAGCACCGGCCAGCCGGAGCCGAGGACGACTCCTGCGGCAAGTAAGTCCTGCAACATTTCGCGGCGGGTGACGCTGCCAGACATGACGCACCTCTAAAAGAAGCCAACTATAGCGCAGCTGTGTCAATCTGAAATCTGCAATCTGGGAATCTCCAATCTCGATCCCTAATCTGGTAAACCGGCAATCTGAAATCTATCGGGGAGTCTGAAATCTATCGGGGAATCTGCAATCTATTCTCGATTTGAGATTCGGTGATTGCAGATTTCAGATAGATTCAAGATTCTCGATAGATTCCAGATTCGCGATTCCCAGATTCCCCGATCAACGATTACAGATTCCCAGACTACAGTTTTCAGATTGACTGACGGCGTGCTGCTCGCTCTGGGCGGGTTGTACGGTCTGGTCTGCTACACCCTCGCGCGGCGGCTGAAAGAAATCGGCATCCGTCTCGCGCTCGGGGCGAGCCGTCAGCACATCTTTCGCGTCATCGTGGGCGGCGCTGTGCGGCTGACGCTCATCGGCGTGGCGATTGGCGTGGCGCTCGCAGCCGCCCTCAGCAGGGTGCTGTCGGCGTTTCTGTACGGCCTGAGTCCGACCGATCCGCTGACCTTCGGAGGAATTGCCGTGCTCGTCGTGGTGGTGACGCTCCTTGCCGGCTATGCCGCAGCCCGCAAAGGACTCACGGCCGATCCTGTGATCGCCCTGAGACACGAGTAATCTGGGTGGACAAAAACACTGTCGGTTCCGAGGTTCCGGGGTTCCGGAGTTCCGAGGTTCTCAAGTCCGGGTTCCGGAGTTCACGCTTTCCGCGTGAGGAACGTTTCCATCGTCGCGAGATCCGCTTCGATGGTTTCGAGGTGATCGGGAATCGTCACGCGATCCTTGACGGCTCTCGCGATGCGTCGCTCGGGCTCCAGCTTCGCGCCACTCTTCGTGAAGATCTCATCGACAACCACGTTGCCTGGCCCGAGCACGGTCACGAGAGAGAAATCGCTGTTCGGAAACGTCTCGTCGGCGTAGAACTCCTGCCCCAGCACGAACAGCACGCGGCCTGCCTTCGCCGATGCTTCGGCGGGCAAGCCGTCACCGACGTCGAAGGCGTAGCACGCGCCTTCATCCTCGATCTCTTCGAACTCGACGACGCGGGTCGACTGGACCCGAAACACGCGCGCGCGATCGTGCCGAAGTGCAGCTTCGAGAAGTGCCGCCTGACGACGAGGGCCGGTGCGGCCGGGCAGACCGATCCATAGGCTGAACAGCACAGCAAGTGCGAGCCAGAAGGCGAGGATGACTCCGCGCGAAGCGTCCGAGACCAAGAGCGTGAGCGCGGCTAGCGCCCCACAGACGATCACGCTCGCGAAGGTTGCTTTGGGAAGGCGGAGCCGGACCATCGATTGGAGGCGCTCGATGCGAGCTTCCAGCTCCCGCTTCTCGGCGTCCGTCAGCGCGCGTTCGAACTCCTGTATGGGCACGTGAAATCCAGCCTCCTCACTTCTTCAACGCGTTCATTGTTCGAAGTTTGAAGTTCGAAGTTTCCCATGCCCCTCCCCAGCATGCACGGGCGCCGGGACAATGAGTGCCATCGCGCCGCCGGTTGATCTCGACCGCGCACTGGGCATAGATTCACCGACGATCCGCTCGTTTCTGGCCGTGCTGGAGGATCTATGAGGAAGCGCCTGTCGTTCTGTGTCGTTGCTGCCGCGGGGATTGCGAGTGTGGCGCCTCTTCTGCGGGCGCAGATCGCTACCGGGTCCGGCGTGGCCGGGATGAACGTGGACAAAGTCGTCGAGCTCGAGCTCCTGACGCAGACGGAGGTCGCCGACAAGATCAAGAACGGCTGGACCTCGGTCTTCCTGCCGGCCGGCGGCACGGAGATCCGCGGACCCCACGCGACGATCGGCGTGCATAACGTGCTCGCCACGAAACGTGCCGTGGAAGCGGCGCGGCGGCTCGGCAAGACGATTGTGGCGCCGACGATTCCGTTCGCCGTCGCGGCGACCGGCGGATACAACGCCAACAGCTGGAAAGCGTTCGCCGAAGCGGACGGTCCGACGGCGCCGAATCCAGGCGCGATTCAAGTCGATGCCGTCACCTTCAAAGGCATCATCCAGGGCGGCGTCGAGAGCCTGATGTACATCGGGTTCAAAGACATTTTTCTGATGGGCGATCACGGCGGCGGACAGAACGAGATGCGCCAGGTCTCTGAAGAGATGTCAGCGAAGTTCGCGGCAAAGGGCATCCGCGTGCACTACGTCGGCGACTTCTACCAGAAGACGCACGACGACATCGACATGTACATGTATGAGCACAAGCTGCCGATCGCGGGCCACGGCGGCATGATGGAAACCGCCGAGATGATGTACTGGGAAACGAAGCCGTACGAGTACATCCGGCCAATCTACAAGACGGTGCCGTTCGACGGGACGCGTTACGAGGGCGCATCGCTCGAGGCCGATCTCAAAGCCTGGAAAGACCGAAGAGACGCCGCGGCGGCCAGGGCGGCGAGCGCCGCGGCCGGTGGCGGTGCGGCGGCAGGCGGTGCCGCGGGCGCCGGTGTGGCCGCTGGTGGCGGCGGCGCGGCGGGCGGCGGCGGTCGCGCTGGCGGCGGCGGTGGCGGCGGCCGTGCGCAGGATCCGAATGCGCCGCCGCGAGCAAACAACGGTCTCAGCGGCAATCCGCACTTTGCCACCAAGGAAATCGGCAAGGACCTCGCCGAGATCGGCATCAACAACACGGTCAATCAGGTGAAGCGGCTGCTCGCGGGCGGAAAATAAGGCAAGGGCCCTTTGCCCTCTGCCCTTACTTCGGATCCCGTTTCACGTCCTTATCCAGAAACGTGACGCCCTCCGTCATCCACTTTGCCGCCGGCTCGCCTTTCAAATAGTGATTGAAGAACTGGAAGTACCGGATGGTCAGATCCTTCCGGTTGGCGAGGCCGCGCAGGCCGTGTCCCTCGCCGGGATACGCCAGCATGATCGCGTTCTTGCCGTTGTAGCGGAGCGCGTTGTAGAAGTTCATCCCCTCGCTGAATGACACCGTCGGGTCCGCCGTGCCGTGCATGATGAGGAACGGCGCGGTGACTTCCTTCGCGTGCGTCAGCGCGGACTCGAAGTGATAGAGCTCGGGGTTGTCCCAGGGCGACACGCCCCATCGGCCCTGGCCGTACAAGTAGTAGTCGTTGCCGTTCGCGCCGCTGCCGCCGGTCACCTGATAGGACCAGCCCCAGCTCTGATTGAAGTCGGTGAACAGATCCGTCACGCCGGCGCCCATGCCGACGGCCGCGAAGAGGCGTGACCGCGTGCCGATGAACGCCGCGCCCTCGCCGCCGTAGCTGTGGCCGTTGATGCCGATGCGCTTCGGATCGACGTAGCCCAGCTCGATCACGCGCTTCACGGCGGCTTCCACACACTCGAGCATGTCGCTGTGCGACGAGCCGGTGCGGAAGTGGATGTCGGGCATCATCGTGATGTAGCCCTCGCTCACGGCCTGCATCGGCACGGCGCCCATGCCGGTCACGTAGGAGGGCGCGCTGTAGCGATGCAGGTTCTGCGAGTTGTCTTCGTAGAACGTCACGATCATCGGGCGCTTCTCGCCCGCCTTG
>JBLNGH010000072.1:0-2780 GCA_050264575.1 Acidobacteriota bacterium
AACGGTGGCCTACATGTCGCCCGAGCAGGCGCGCGGCCTGCGCGTCGATCACCGGACCGACATCTTCAGTTTTGGCATCGTGTTGTACGAGATGCTCGCCGGGTTTCCGCCGTTCCGGCGGTTGACGGCGGCTGACACGATCCACGCCATTCTGTACGACGATGCGGTGGCGCTACCGAAAGGGGATGCGGCAATCCCCGCGCTCGAACGGCTCATCCATCACTGTCTCGAGAAGAAGCCGGACGAACGCTTCCAGAACTTCCGCGATCTGGCGTTCAATCTCGATTCCCGGCGTCAGGACACCGGCGTCGTCCGGGCGGCCGAGCGCAGGCACTGGTCGCGCCGGGCCGTCCTCGTCGGAACCAGTCTGGCCGCGCTCGGCGCAGCGGCGGCGCTTGGCGCGCTCGCGGCGACATGGTTGAGGCCGGCAGCGCCGCCGACGGTTCATCGCGTCCTGCCGATCACGAGTTTCGTCGGGCTCGAGGAATTCTCGTCGATTTCGCCGGACGGGAACATGGTGGCGTTCACGGCAGCCCAGAGCGGACGGCGTCAAGTGTTCATCCGGTTCCTCAAGGGGGGCGACCCGCTGCCGGTGACCAGCGATGATGCCGATCACCAGTTTCCGCGATGGTTGCCCGATGGCAGCTCGCTTGTGTATTTCTCGCCCGCGGCGCCGGGCGAAGTGCAGGGAGCCCTCTACAAGATCCCCACGCTTGGCGGCCCGGCTCAACGTGTGATTGCCAGCATCGGCGGCGGCGACGTCAGCCGGACCGGGCGGCTCGCGTGCTTCAGGCTCGAGAATCAGCGCATTCAGTTGGTCACGACGACGCTCGACGGTTCGGATGTCCAACTGATCGCGATTCTGGAAACGAAGCACTATCGGTATCCACGGTGGTCACCCGACAACCAGTCGATCGCGTTCCAGGCAGGCGACGGGTTCCGATGGGATATCCACGTCGTGTCTGTCCGCGGCGGCGCCAATCCGGTTCCTCTTACGAACGAGAACAGGTTCATCTCGGGTTTGACGTGGCTCCCCGATAACAGCGGGATCGTTTTTGCTTCGAGCCGCGGATCGACTGTTCCCTACTTGCCGCCGCTGGCGTTGTGGGAAGTGGGGTTGGACGGCCGGCGGCCGCCGCGGCAGCTCACGCCGGCCGAAGCGTCCTACGAGCAGCCCGACGTGCATGCGAGCGGCCTCGTGTCCGTCGCTCGCCGGCAGATGCGCTCCGACATCTGGAAGTACCCGTTCGGCGGCGTCGCCGCCGACAACTTTCGGCGCGGCCAGCGAGTGACGCATCAGACCGGACAAGTGTTGACGCCGACGGCCGCGCCGGACGGCGATCAAGTCGCTTATCTCTCCGATAGCGGCGGCCACGCCAACATCTGGGTCACGTCAACGCAGGGCCCAGCCCGGCAAATCACCTTCGAAGACGATCCCACGGTTTCAATCGGCCTCCCGATCTGGTCGCCCGATGGACGCTGGATCGCCTTCGTGTCCTCCAGGGGAAACGTCGGGTTTGCGTTCGGTATCTGGCTTGTCAGACCAGATGCCAGCGAACTGCACCAGCTCGTGCAAAAGGGTCTGGGTGTCGCCTGGTCATCGAAGAGTGACGAGATTTACTACGTGGAGAATGCACAGCAGGCCATGAAGAAGGTTTCCGTAAATGGCGGAGAACCTGTGACCGTACGACAGGATCCGGTACGGAACATGATCGGCGTTCACGGTTCACTGGTGTACTACCTCGTGGAGCGCGCGCTCATGGATGGGCGCCCGGAGTTCGAGATTCGTGTCGCCGCGCTCGGCACCGGTCCGGCGCGTGTCGTCAAGACCATCGAGGCGTCGCGCGTGGCCTCCTGGCAGGTCCCATTCAATCCGGCCCTCTCGCCCGACGGCAAATGGCTGGCGATGCCGCTCACCGACGGTCTCACCACCAACATTTGGGCGCTGTCCACGGAAGACGGCCGATGGCAGCAGGTGACGGACTTCGGCGATCGTGCCGTGTTCATTGCGCGCCGAGTTTCCTGGTCGGCCGACAGTCATTCCATCATCGCGGCGATCGGTGAAGGGGACGCCGACATCGTGCTGCTGGACGGACTCCTGAAGACCTCGGGTGTCGTTTCGCCAGTTCGATGAGATGCTCTTCGAGATCGGCGGGCGAAACGACACCCGAGGTCTTCTCACCGCAGTGCGTGGGTGAACACGAACCGCGCAACCTGGCGACCGACCCGCGCGCCCACTTCGTCGGACGTTCGATAGTGGAATCCTGAATAGATGCGCGCGTCGATCACTTCGTCCACGCCTTCGCTGAACTTCTCCCACTGACGGGCAAACCCGGGATTGGTCGGACTGAGCGCGACGATCGTCACGCCGGGATCGTCGCCGAAGAGAAACTCCAGCATCGCCCCCATCGCGCCGCTGTTCGTCGAGTGGCCCGAGATGTACTCAGGATGCTGTGGCGTTGGAAACAGCGGCTGCCAGGTCGGCTCGGCGACGGTCGCGGCGTTGTCATCGGCATCGCCATTCCGAATCGCCGTGATCGGCCGCCAGAAATTATGCGTGTATTTGACGTCCCAGCAGACGACGCCCGCGTCGGCGGAGGCCAGATACATCAGGGCGAGCGCCCGCGCCGTGTCCGACAGGTCAAGCGCCCGCGCGTCGAGAACCTGTCGCGCGACGTGATTCCAGATTGCCGAGGGCGTGGCGAGCCAGAATCGGGCGATTTCGGTCTGCTGTGGCGTGCGTTTGGTGCTCGTGAGCGATCCCAGTTCCTGCACCTCGC
>JBLNGH010000073.1:0-3459 GCA_050264575.1 Acidobacteriota bacterium
CGACCGGCGGCCGTTCGCGAGCTCGAGGCGGTAGAGTCCGTTGTATGTGCCTGCCCAGATGCTGCCGTCCCGGCCCTCACGCAGGACCGTGATGATTCTGGCCCGGGGGTCGCCGTCGTCAGGGACGACCGTGAACATCGGTGCGGGCGTGTCGTCGGAAGGATGGGCTGCGCGGTGACCCGGCCTGCCTTTCGGATCGAAACGGACGAGCCCGCCCGTGGTGGCGACCCAGTAGTCGCCGCCGCGCGTTTCCAGAAGATCGTTGACATTCGAACTCGGAAGACCCTGCTCGGTGCTGAAATTCGTGAACGCGTAGCCGTCAAAGCGCGACAGTCCGCCGGCCGTGCAGAACCAGAGAAAACCGCGCGAATCTCTGACAATGCGGTTGACGTCGTTGTGGGCCAGCCCGTCGGCGGTGGTGTAGATCTTGATCGGCAGCCGTTCGGCTCCGAGGTCGGGGCACGCGGCGCATGTCAGCGCCGTGAGCCAGACAAGGCGCCGCAGGCCACGGCCGGACACGGCTTGATACTAGCGCTCTCCGCGATTCGCAGGACCTGTGAACGACGGCCGGGTGCGCGGTGACTCGTTACCGGGAGGATGAGGGCGCGGCGTCGCCGTCGACTAGAGAGCGGACCACAACTTGCTGATATAAAAGGACTTAGATGGCGGAGAGGGTGGGATTCGAACCCACGTGCCGCTTTTGGCGACAAGACGCTTTCGAGGCGCCCCCGTTACGACCACTTCGGTACCTCTCCGATAAGGCAACTTCGAACTTCGAGAAGGATCGAACTTCCTATTTTCTCCCAAAGGCGAGCCGACAGAAAAGACATTGCCTGTCGCACGCGTGGCTCATCATCCAACTACTGGCCGACCGCGCCGTTGGCCGCTACGGTGATGGCGTAGCCCGGCTCGTCCCCGTTCCCCGGCGTCGTCGCGTTCTGCACCAGCCGGTTGCCGTTCGCGAAGATGTTGCGCGTCACCGCTCCGGTCGGATTTTCATCGCAGAAATTCTGATCGTTCACTCGGAACGTCACCCGCGTGCCGACCGGCACGTCGGTGAAGGTGAATTCATACCGGTCCAGCGGGACGGGTTGCATCGGCACGACGGCGAAGTTCCGCCAGCTCGGGTGCACATGCGTGGGCCCGACGGCGTTGGCGCAGGACTGCGCAGAAGCCGGCAGATCGGTTCGTCGACTGGTCGATCCGAGAAACACGATCTGGACGGCCGCGACCGTCGAATCCGTCGGAGACTCCGGCGAGTCGTCGCAGGCGGTTGATGTCAGGGCCCCGGTCGCCGCGATCATCGCAAGGAGTGCCGCATGCCTCATGCTCCGCGTCGTTCCTGAAAAAATCGCCGCATCAGCTGCTGACAGTCACCGGCCAGGACGCCGGAGACGACGACGAGCCGATGGTTGAGGGCGGGATGCTCGTGCGCGCGCTGCGTCGACTCGATCGCGCCGGCCTTGGGCTCGGCCGTGCCGAAGACCAGCGTGCCGATGCGGGCGTGAACCATCGCGCCGACGCACATCATGCACGGCTCGACCGTGACGTACAGCGTCGTGTTCGCCAGCCGGTAGTTGCTGAGCCGCTGCCCGGCTGCCCGCAGCGCGACGACTTCCGCATGCGCCGTCGGATCGTGCGCGGCGATTGGCTGGTTGTAGCCCCGGCCGACGATCTCGCCGTCTCTCACGACCACCGCGCCGACCGGCACCTCTCCCTGTTCGGCCGCCTGTAGCGCCTCGGCCAGCGCCTCGCGCATGAAGTGTTCGTGTCGGCCGGGGGGCTTCGCCCCGCCGGCCCCCCCTACACGCTCACTCGCGGGGGCCCCGTGATCGCCGCTCCGTTCGCGTGGCTCACTCGCTCCCGCTCGTTCGCCCATGCCGTCACACGTTGTCACTTCCTGAATCCGAAGAGCACTCTGAACACGAAGCCGCCGAGATCGGTCTCACCGAAGTCCTGCGACGCGCCGCCCTCGCCGAGGGCGTTCGGCACGATCCGGTACTGCACCTCGGCGCCGGCGAACAGGTATTTGGCGAGCGTGGCGTCAATGCCGCCGAAAAAGTCGTAGCCGGTGAACGTCTCCTTGTCGTCGTCGCCCGACTCGGCGAACTGCGAGGTTTCCTTGAAGCTGACGAACAGCACGCCCGCGCCGCCGTACGCGTTGTACTTGCGGAGGCGATCCATCGCAAACCGCCACCCGCCGGCGGCCTCCGTCGTGGTGAGCGTCAGCTCGAGCGGAATGTTCAGCGACACCGGTTGGTTGTCGATGATCGCCACGCGGCTTCCCGTGTCGCTGCTTCGCGAGAACGTGACGCGCGCGAAGAGTCCGCCGTAGAGATTGACGCCCTCGGCGCCGAAGCCGAAGCCGGTGAGCGACGATTTGTCGAAAATCGCGTTGAACGTGTCGCTGGCCGCCATCTGCTCGTAGTCGAAGAGTCCGAACGCGGCGAAGCCAGGCTTGGGCTTCGCTCGCGGAATGACCGGCTTCGTCTGCGGCTTGGGCGGCGGCGCCGGCTTCGGCTGTTGCGACGACAGTGGCTCGCCGGCCGTCTGCGCCAGGACCGGCGGGACGGCGATCGCGATCACGAGGATTGCTGACAAAGCGATGGCAACGATGCGCATGAGGGGACCTACCTCCGGATGCCCTTGCCGAAGAGGGCCGCTCGCGGCTGGATGAGGCCATACCCGAACTCGTCGTCCTTGCCCGGCACGCCGATGTCGTGGGCGGAATCGCGAATGATCGACTCGACCTGCGCGGGCGTGATGCCGCGCTGCTGACTCATGATCAGCGCCGCGAGACCGGACACGTGCGGCGTCGCCATCGACGTGCCGGTGATGCCGAACACGGCGAACTGGTCGAACCGCGGCGAATTCGAATTGTGCACTGGCTCGTCGACCGTCGTCTGAAAGATCAGGCCGTTATCCGGACCCGGAGTTCTGTCGCCGCCCGGCGCCGCAATCTCGCAGTAGCTGCCGGTCGCCGAGTAGGGCGCGCGCGTCCCGAGCTGCCGCCCCACGGCTGCGACCGACATCGCGCCCTGAATCGTTTCCGCGTACTTCGCGGGATAGTTGGTTTCGTTGCCGTCCTGGAAGTTGTTGCCCATCGCGATCGCGATGAAGGCGCCGCGCTGCACGGCAGAGGTCAACGCGTCACGCAGCGCATTGGACTGGTTCGGGCCGCCCAGGCTGAGGTTGATGACCTTCGCGCCTTGATCGGCGGCGTACCGAATTCCGTCCGCGATGTCGGTGATGAAACACCCGGGGGCGTCTTCAGGGGCCCGCCCGGTGAATCCCGCCATCGAGCGGAGGATCTGCTCGTCCCAGTATCCGGTGCAGACCTTCACCGGCATGATCACCGTGTTGTACGCAATACCGGCTGTGCGCGCATTGTCGTTGGTCGTTTCCGCGATCGTCGACGCGACGTGGGTGCCGTGGCCGTCCATGTCGAGCACGGGTCCT
>JBLNGH010000074.1:0-6166 GCA_050264575.1 Acidobacteriota bacterium
TCCGTATTCCGTGGACACCGTCCCCGAGTCGGACCTCGCGCGGCTGTTCCATCGCCTCAACAATCAGCTCGGAGTCATTCTCGCCAACGCTGAATTGCTGGAAAGCCGGCTGGCGGATGAAACGCAGCGGGCTCGAGCCAGTCAGATCGTGGCCGGCGCGGTCGACGCCATCGCAAGCGTGCAGGATTTGCGTCGGCTCGTTGCGCCCGAAAGCGAGAGAGATCCAGGGTTGACTCCGTCGGCGTGATGACAGAATTCGTATCGCTGTCAACGCCGTGACGAGCGTTTTGGCCGCCCGCACAGGATTTCACAGCACTTCACATTCGCGCACTTCCCTGTAACTTCAACTAAAAAAGCAAGTTACGAGAACGGCCTCTCGCAGGGCCAGCTTCGCCGTTTATTTGCTTTTCTCGTGGCATCGCTGTTGCCCTAGGGAACGGCCCGGAGCCGGGTTTAGTTCAACTTTTAGGGAGGATTCTGAGATGCAACGGGCGCCTTTGGCGGGTCATCAGCAGGAGCGAGTTGCCGCGAGCTTGTCGTTCGTGGAATCGCTGGCTCGACGCATGGCGTCCACCATGCCGCATTCTATCGATCTGGGCGATCTCGTCCAGGACGGCGTGCTGGGTCTCATCGACGCGGCTCACCGGTTCGACGAGAGCCGTGGGATCAAGTTCGAGACGTTCGCCGAACGGCGCGTCCGAGGCGCGATGATCGACGCGCTGCGCCGCGACGCGTGGCCGAGAGGCGTGCGCCGCGTTCGCCGCGAGCTCGAAGCAGCGCGCGAAGAGCTTCGCCGCGAGCTGGGCGCCGAGCCGACGCTCGCGGATCTCGCCCGTCGCGTCGGCGCCGACGAGGCGCGCCTCGAGCGGACCATCGTCCGCATCAGCACGATCGAGTCCACGTCGCCGCTGGCGAACTTCGAAGCGCTCGACAGCGCGTCGCTGCCGGCGGTTCTGGTGCCGAGCGAGCCGCCCTCTCCGGATCGGTTGTTCGAACAGGCCGAAGTTCGCGATCGCGTCCGCGCTGCGCTCGCCCAGCTGCCCTCGCGCGAGCGTCGCATCCTGGGTCTCTACTACTTCGGCGACGCGACGATGAAACAGATCGGGAAACAGATTGGCGTCAACGAATCACGCGTCTCGCAGCTGCACGCGCGCGCGATTCAGCGCCTCCGCAAGATTCTCACGGGCGCGACCGAGACGCCGGGACTGAAGCTGGTCCAGAAGCCGCGCAAGGCGCGGATGGTCTCCGCGGCCCCCGGCGCCAAGCGCCAGGCCACCAAGCGCCGGCTGCATCGGGTGGCGTAGGGTCAGACCGGGGTCAGACCGGGGTCAGACCGGGGTCAGACCGGGGTCAGACCCGGGTCAAACCCGGGTCAGACCCGGGCCAGATCATCCGAGCGTCTCTCTCGCGACCCTGACGAGATCCCGCAGCCTGAACGGCTTCGGCACCCAGCGGCATCCGCTTTCTTCGAGAAATCGCTCGGCCTCCGTGCCCGCGACATCGCCGGTGACGAACACGAGCCGGCGTGCGATGTGCGGCATCTTGGCCGAGACTTCGCCGAAGAACATCATCCCGTCCACCTTCGGCATTTTCAGATCGCAGATGATGACGTCGTAGTGCCGCTCGCGGAGACGCGCGAGCGCCTCCGCGCCGTCGCCCGCGCGATCGACTTTGAATCCCTCGTCGGCAAGCGCCGCGGCGACGGCCTCTCCGAGCGCCAGTTCGTCTTCGACGACGAGCGCGCGCGTGCCCTTGGGGACCTCGGGCGCCGGCCGCGCCGGCTGCGTGTCAGGAAGCCGGACGTTGTCGCCGCTGACGGGCAGCTCCAGGAGAAAAGACGCGCCACGTCCGCCTTCAGACCGGACCGCCAGGCGCCCGCCGTGCTCCTGCGCAATCGCATACGCGACCGTGAGTCCGAGGCCGGTGCCTTTGCCGATGGCCTTCGTGGTGAAAAACGGATCGAAGATCCGTTTCTGCACATCTTCCGGCACGCCGGGCCCATCGTCGTTGACTTCGAGAATGACGGCGTCGCGCTCCGGCTCCTGCCAGGTCCGCAGGATGAGCGTGCCGCGGCCGTGCGCGTCGAGCATCGCCTGCTCGGCATTGACGATCAGATTCAGCAGAATCTGTTGAATTTGATGCGGGTCGGCGAACACCGGCGGCAGGCCGGCCGCCAGCGCCTCGAGAATGATGACGTGCGCGACGCGCTGTTCGTACGCGCGAAGCGCGAGCGTTTCGCGCACTACCTGGTTCAGATCGACGGTGGTCCGGGTCGTGTGCCGTTTGCGCGCGAACGTCTGCAGATTCCGCACGATGCGCGCGGCGCGTTCGGCCGCGTTGTGGATCGCGTCCAGATCCCGGCGCGTCAATTCGTCGAGCCGCCGGCCCGCCAGCCGCTCGGCGCACGCGAGGATGGTCGCAAGCGGATTGTTCAGTTCGTGCGCGACACCCGACATCGTCTGGCCGAGCGCCGCGAGCTTCTCCGCCTGTGACAACTGATGGAACAGATCGCGCGACTGATCCTGGAGCTTCTTTCGCTCCGTGACGTCCCGCATGATCGCCTCGACGTGCAGCGTTCCCGGCGCGGGCGCGGGTTCTGCAGTCGGCCGGCGCCGGTCCCGCGCGAGGCGCTTCGCCGGAGCCCGTCGTCCTTTCGAAGGCGGTCCAAGCGGCTCGGCACGAGCCGTCACCTCTGCCCAGATCGCGGATCCGTCGGCGCGCCGAAGCCGGAGCACGTATCCGCGGACCTGGCCGTCGCGCGCGAGATCCTGGAGGAACTCGACGCGCGCCTGCTCGTCGACGAACCGATCGGCGTCGAGGGGCCGGATGTCTGGTGTGGGCACGTCGGCGGCCCAGCCGAACATCAGTCGAAGCTGAGGATTGGCCGCCAGCGTGGCCGTGCCGGCCGGTCCGATGCGGCCGATGTAGACGCCTTCCTGAAGTGTCTCGAACAGCCGCGCGAAGGGAAGACCGCGAGAGTCTTTTCGAAGGCTCAACCGCACGCAGGCACCTGGATGCGTTCGGGAACCGCCGGCATGACTCCCGAGGTCATGTCATTTCTTCGGCGGCATGGGCGTGTCGGTGCGCATCGGCTCGCTGGCATGCTTGGTGTCGATGGCCTTGCGAATCTCGGCGACCGTCGCGCCCGAATTGTGCATCTGCATCGCGTCACGCGCGACGTCCATGCAGACCTGTCAACCGACGCCGTGATAATCCCAGCTGGTGACCTTGCCCGTGCTGTCCCGGCCGGCCACGAAACAATCGTCGTTGTGCTTGTGGCCCGAGCGTTGGCACCCGCAGAAGCACGGCATGTAATTCAGGACTTCCGGATGGCGCGCGGCAAAGAGATGGACTGCGCGAACGAGCTCCGGCGACTGGCCGCTGTTCGCGACGGCGAGCGATGACAACGGCGGCAGGTCGGGCGCGATGATGAACGGCTGGTCGCCGCCGGGCGCGACCCGACGCGACGACTGCGGCTGCGGCATCGGCGGCGGCGCCGGCGCCGGTTCGGGCGACGAACACGCGTTCGACGCGGCGAGCCACACGGTGAACAACGCAGCGATCGACGGTCGTCGCAGCATCCGGGAATCTTAGCCCGGAAAGACCTCCGAGGTCATTTTTCGTTTCTCGTAAAATGACCTCGGAGGTCATATCTGTTTGCCGCGCGCGTGCTCGACGGTCAGACCGCAGTCGTCACCGGCGGCGGCACGGGGATCGGACTCGCCATCGCGCGCGCGCTCGGGCGTCAGGGCGCGCGCATCGTCATCGCCAGCCGCAGCCAGGAGCATCTCGACGCGGGGATGGCGACGCTTCGCGAATCGGGCTGCGAGTCGATCGCGGTCCCCGTCGATGTCCGGCAGCCAGCCGACGTCGACGCGATGGTCGCGCGTACGCTCGAGGTTTTCGGGAGGATCGACATCCTCGTGAACAACGCGGCGGGAAACTTCATCTGCCGCGCGGAAGATCTCACGCCGAACGGGTGGAACGCGGTCATCGGCATCGTGCTCAACGGCAGCTTCTACTGCTCGCGGGCCGTCGGACGTCACATGATCTCGCGAGGCGGCGGCGGATCGATCGTGTCGATTCTCGCCAACTACGCCTGGACCGGCAGCGCCGGCACGATTCATTCGGCGTCGGCGAAGGCGGGGGTGATGGCGATGACGCAGACGCTCGCCGTCGAATGGGCGCGGCACCGGATTCGCGTGAACGCCGTCGCCCCAGGGCCGATCGAATCACCGGGTGCCGCGCGTCAACTCTGGCCGAGTGACGACGCGGTCAATCGCATTATGGAGACCGTGCCGCTGGGGCGGTGGGGAACAGCAGACGAAGTCGCAAACGCGGTGCTGTTTCTGGTTTCACCTCATGCGGCATACGTGACCGGCGAGGTTTTGACCGTCGACGGCGGCCAGTGGCTCGGGAGGGGAGCATTCGGGTTCCTGGACCTGGGGACCAGACGAACCCCGGAACCCCGGTCTTGAGAACCCCGGAACCTCGGCCGCCTTCGCAAAGCTTCGGCGAGCGCCGCCGTAGCTCGGAGAGCGGAGGCGGGAACTCCGGAACCCCGGAACCAGCGGCCGTCAGTGCCTATCTCGCCTGGATCAGTGTCTGCCTGATCTGGGGCACGACGTACCTCGGCATCAAGATCGCGCTCGAAACCATCCCGCCGTTCCTCATGGGCGGCATCCGGTACACGATCAGCGGAACGGTGCTTGCCGTGTGGCTGTTGGCGCGAGGACGTCGGCTGCCGCCGCGCGGGGACTGGGGTCGGCTGGTCATCCTCGGGTTCTTCATGCTGATGCTCGGCAACGGCGGCGTCGTGTGGGGCGAACAGTTCGTGCCGAGCGGACTGACGGCCGTGTTGATTGGCACCAGTCCGTTCTGGATGGTGACCGTCGATGCCATCGTGTCCGGCGGTCGTCAGCTCGGCGTGTGGCAGATTCTCGGTCTCGCCATCGGTTTTGCCGGGATCGTGGTGCTCGTCTGGCCCGATATCACGGCCGGCGGCGCGAGCGGCCGGACCTTCGCGCTGGGTGTCCTGTCTCTGCAAGTCGCGTGCGCCGGATGGGCAATCGGATCGGCATACACGCGACGCCATGTGATGCCGCGGGATGTCTTCGGATCCGCCGCGTTGCAGATGTTCTTTGGCGGCGTGTTCCTGATGCTCGCCGGCACGCTCGCCGGCGAGTGGCCGAAGCTCGCATTCAACGCCCGGACGACCTTCGCGCTCGTCTATCTGACGCTCGTCGGCGCTGTGATTGCCTTTGCCGCGTATTCCTACGCGCTCAGGCATCTCGACATGGCGTTCGTCTCGTTGTACTCCTACGTCAATCCGGTGATCGCGGTGGTGCTCGGCACGCTCATTCTGAACGAGCCGTTTCACGCGCGGACGGCCATCGCGATCGCGATCATCGCTGCAGGCGTGGTGGTGGTGAGAAGATCATTGGTAATTGATAATGGGTAATTGTGTAATGGCTCCTGCTGCCAATTACCCATTACCCATTACCGATTACCAATGCACGTGTCGCGTGCTCATCTCTTGTCTGCTCCTGACGGTCGCGACACCCGCCTGGGCGCAGGACGCGAGCACGGCGCCGACGGAATCGCGCGTGCGATCGGCGATCGTTTTTTTGACAGGCGCCTTCGCCGGTCTTGTCGCTCACGAAGCCGGGCACGTCATTGCCGGCGTTGCGTTCGACGCGCATCCGCGCACGAAGCCGATCCACTACGGACCGATTCCGTTCTTCGCGATCGATCATGATCTGGTGACGCGCCGGCAGGAATTCGTCATCGCGTCGGCGGGGTTCTGGGTCCAGCACGCGACGTCCGAATGGATCCTGACGGCTCGCCCGGACCTGGCGACGGAGCACGCGCCCTTTCTCAAAGGCATGTTTGCGTTCAACCTGGCGTCGTCGGCCGTCTACAGCGTGGCGGCGTTCGGCCGGTTCGGTCCGCTCGAGCGCGACACGCGAGGCATGGCCGTCACGCTCGGCGACGATGGGGTGCCCGAGCCGGTGATTGGCTTGCTCGTGCTCGCTCCGGCCGCACTCGACGGATATCGCTACCTGCACCCCCACGCGACCTGGGCCAAGTGGGCGTCGCGCAGCGCGAAGATCGTGGGTGTGGCGCTGACCATCGTCGCGGGGAGGGACTGAAGGGTCAGACCGGG
>JBLNGH010000075.1:0-7614 GCA_050264575.1 Acidobacteriota bacterium
CCGGCGACATCGCGTGCGCCACCTGCTGCTCGGCGCCCAGGTCGCGATGGCGGTTGTGCTGCTCGTCGCATCAGCGCTCATGGTCCGAACCGTTCAGAACCTGCGCGCCGTCGATCCCGGGTTCGATCCGTCGTCTGTCCTCGCCTTCAGCGTCGGTCTGCCGGAACGGGACTATCCCAGCGTCGACACGGTCGTGGCGGCGCATCGCATGATGGCGGAGAATCTGTCGAATCTTCCAGGCGTCAAGGCCGTCTCAGCGTCCAGTTGTCTGCCGTTGGCCGGCGGCTGTAACGGCAACACGCTGCTGGTCGAAGGCAGGATGTACGCGCCTGGCACGACACCGCCTTTGGCGCTCTTCAGAGCCGTCGCGGGGAGATATTTCGAGACGATGGGCATTCGCGTTCTGCGGGGGCGCGGCATCACGGATGACGACGTCGTGCGGCGAACGCCGGTTGCCGTTGTCGACGAAACGCTCGCGGCGAATTTTTTCCCGCAGGAGGATCCGATCGGCCATCGCGTGGCCTCGAACCTGCCGCCAGCGCATCCAGGCGAGGCTCCCACACTGACGTGGTTCACCATCGTGGGCGTTGTCGGGTCGACGCCGCTCCGCACGCTCTCCGACCCACGCCGCATTCCGCAGTTGTACCTCCCGATGTCGAACGGGAGGGGACCAGGCGCCGTTGGACCCGCGCAGATAGGACCGGGGATCTCGATGATGAGTTACGTCGTGCGCACCACGACGTCGCCGCTCGACATGATTCCTTCCGTACGCCGGACCGTCGCGGCGTTCGATCGCAACCTCGCGCTCTCCCAGCCCCGTCCATTGCAGCGCGACCTCGACCGGGCCTCGGCACAGACGTCCTTCACGATGTCGCTGCTCGCGATCGCCGCCGCCGTGGCGCTGGTACTTGGCGTGATCGGCACGTACGGCGTGATGGCGTACATCGTGCGTCAACGAACGGGAGAGATAGGTATCCGCCTCGCGCTCGGCGGGCAGCCGGCAGGTGTGGCGCGTCAGATCGTTCGACAGGGCGGGCTTGCCGCCGCGGCCGGTATTCTGGCCGGGCTCGCGGCGGCGTTCGCCGGCGGCCGTCTCATCGAATCGCTGCTGTACGGCGTCAGTCCGCGCGATCCGCGTGTGTTCGCCACGATCGCGATCGGGCTGCTCGTCGTCGCGCTTGCCGCGTGCTGGATTCCGGCTCGCCGCGCGGCGCGGCTCAGCCCGGTCAGCATCCTGCGCAGCTGATCCGGAGGGAGGCGCGTCTCAGGCCCGCCGCCCTCTGACCGCAAGGTCCGCCCCCGCCATCATGCGAGTCAGCATGGACGTGGAATGACGAAGCGCGCGGACGCCGTCCGGCGTGAGCAGGTAGTGTTTCCGCGCGCGCCCGCCTTGAACCGGCTCCGGAGCCGAGAGCGTGAAGCCGACGAGCTGTTTGTCGCGCAGCCGGCCAAGCGTCGCGTAGACCGCGCCAATGACGATCTCGCGGCCTGTCCGCCGCTCGATTTCCTGCCGAATCCGAATGCCGTACGCGTCGTCGCCGAGATGGATGATCGCGAGCATGACGTACAGCTCGAACTCACCGATGAAGTCGCCCTTGGGCATTATTACGACAAACGCGTAGTTAGACGACCGGACGACGGGGCGGGTTGGCGCTGTGCGAGCACCTTGCGCAGTCGCGTGAGCCACCCGGTGTCGGTGTCCCCGTCCTCGAGCGACCACGCGGACATCAGCACAGCGCGGATGCTGAGGAAGTGCCAGACCTCTTCCGGCCCAATGGCGGCGTCCGGCCTGGCGATCCGATAGCCATCGAGTAGTGCCGCCAGATGCGCTTCCGCATTCGTCGCCAATGTGCCGTCGTCGTCGAGCATCATTCGCGCGAGGTCGTACGCCGGCCACGCGATCGCCGGCACGTCGAAATCGATGATCGTTGCGCCACGGTCCGAGATCAGCGCGTTGCCAGGACGCACGTCTGCGTGCGTGACCAGGGTTGGCGCGGATTGCTGTCGCATCCACCGCGAGCCGAGTTCGAAATGCAATCGCAGCAGCGGGTCATCCGTCACGACTGACGCAATCTGTTCCCACTGGTGGGGAAGGGCCGGCAGTTTTCCCTCAACGGTGCCGGCGCTCGTGAACACGGTCGAAGCCTTGTAATCGCCACTCGCCTCGTGGATGCGGCCAATGGCCATCGCCCACGCGGCTATCTGGGAAAGATTCGTGAAGTCGATCCGATCTCCCTGGACCTCGCGCGTCACCGCCGCGAAGAAGGGTCGCCCGCTCTCCGAAATGACCTCTATCAGATGTCCGTCTGCGGAAGGTACCGGTTCAGCAACCGGCGCACCACGCTCGTGAAGATACCGCTGCCAGTCGATGGCAGCGGCGGCAAGCTCGAGCGGACGAGCTCCAGGCCTGGTGACGCGCAGAAAGAATCGCCCCGCGGCGGTCTCGAAGCGGTACACGGCATTGGCGCCCCGGCTGATGCACGAAATCGGGGACGCATCCGCTCCCCAGCAGCGGGCCAGCGCCGTCACAATCTCCGATGTCACGAGTTCCCGCTTCGCGTTATGATGCCGGGCCTCCACACCAACCGCAACCTGGGAGCGCAGCCATGACAGCGTCCAAGCTCGACATCGGGCAACGAGACGACGGCGAGGTCACGGTGCTGACTTTGGCCGGGCAAATCACCCTGGACGACGGGGATCTCCTGTTTCGACGCTGCGTCCACGACTTGATCGACCGAGGGCGGACCAAGCTGGTCGTGAATCTTGGCGACGTGTCATACATCGACAGCGCCGGCGTCGGGATGCTGGCGGCAAAACTGAAGTCCGTCCGCGAGAAGGGCGGCGATCTTCGCCTCGCGCGCCTGACGAGTCGCAGTCAACGGCTGTTCGGAATGATGAAGCTCATTCTCGCGTTCGAGACGTTCGAGGACGAGCCATCCGCGGTCAGAAGTTACGCCTGGTCGCGATAGTCCGCCGATCTGATTCGGAATCAGATTGCGTGCATGACGACGAACGCGGCGCCGGCGATGGCAATGGCGTCCTCGATCAACGCCGCCGGCCGATCGCTTCTGAAGGCCGCCGCCATCCGGCTTCGCATCGCCTTGCCGCCGAGAGTCCCGACGATCGATCCCGCGACCCCGGCAATGAGGCCCGACATGAGTGCGCCGCGCTGGCCGCCCATCGCCGCGCCGCAAAGGCCGCCCATCAGGATCCGGGTTCCGAACTGAACCGGGACCGTCCGGCTTGGTGTCGTCGGACGTTGATCGGTGATGAGCTCGAACACCGCGAGCGCCGTGAAGATCCACGGCGTCCACATGTAGCCAAGGAACGCAAGCCCCGAGTTACTGAGGTCGAGCCATCCCGACCGCGCCGCCCAACTTACCGCGGCAGGCGGCGTCATGGCGCGGAGCCCGGCGATGAATCCGATGAGGAAAGCGGAAACCAGCACGGTGTTCTCCGGGACTATACCCGGATCGTTAGCGTGCTGATGGCTTCTTTTTCAGAGGATCCGACACGTCACGCCGGCGAGGGGCATCCGGCTCCTTGCCGTACGCGCCAGAGACCTTTCGGACCGAAGGCGCGGAGTGATCGACGTGGCGGCTCCCCGATTCCTTCTGCGCAACCGAACGACTGCCCGCTTTGTGCGCCGTCTGACTGCCGTCATTGGTGAGTGGGCGCTCCTCGGCGCTTCCCGACGCATCCTCTGCCGGCGGACGGCCGGTTTCGAGTGGAGGAAAGATCCGTCGTTCGCGCGCTTCCGACTCGGCTGATTCGCGGTTGCTGATTCCCGTGCGCTTCGTCATCGGAGTGACCTCCCGGCCCGTGAGTCACGCGGCCTGCTGCAGTCGTGACACTTCAAGAGTCGAGCCAGATGGTCTCGAGAATCCGCGGCAGCGTGCCGATAGCCGCCGACACACAGTTGGTAGGCGCGGGGACCATCGGCGGACGCCGCCAGCGCATCGGCGCTGTACTTATGCGCAAAGGGTCCCTCCCGTCTGGCAGTTCTCTTGCAGCGCCGGGCCGCCTCATGGCGATTCATCGGACGAATCTCTCAGGAGCCGTTGGAAGACCGTCGATCTTCCAAAGGCCATGCTCGCGGTGCAGAGGAACCGTGATCTGGACCTGGCCCCGGCGCGCGTGGAGATCGAGCGTCGCGAACGCTCGGTCGCCCGCGACCGCGGCGCCCGCCGGATCGATTTGATTCACGGGACCGATTCGGGCCTCGAGTGCCGCCCTCCATGCGTCGAGACGCGTTGGAGCCAGCTGCAGGCGCGCACCCGGCGCGACGAACTGCCGCGTCTGACGGTACCGTGACGTTGTGATCTGCCGCACGAAACCCTCGGCCGTCGATTCCGGTGACGGGACCAACAGGTGCGAATCGCCGGTCCCGAAGACGACCAAGGCAATCACGGCCAGCACGGCGGCCGTGACGATGCCGACCGTGGTGACGGGATGCGTCACGAACGTGCCGCCTGGCGAAGCTTTGGGAGCGTGAACAGCAGTTTCAGCAGCACGAGCGTGCTCACCGCAACCACGAATTGCGCGAAAGGCACCTCGCTCCAGACGGCGTCATCGACCATGTCCCCCAGGATGAGCGCGAGCACGAAGTCGAACGACGCCCCTTCCTTGATGACCCGCTTGCCGGATAAACGCAGCAAGAGCACCAGAAACAGGTAGGTGCAGAGCGCGCGCACCGCGATGCTGCCCGGATCCACGGACTACCCCAGCCACTCCGCGGCATCAGTCCGGTCGAGTCCGGTCGGCTTCGACTTGCCTCCGATGTCACGCTTCATTTCCCGGGCGGCTTCCTCGTCAACGTCGGCAGCTCTCGCCGGCTCCGCCCACGGGCGCCTGACGATGCTCACCACGCCGTCGTCTTCGACGTACGCGGCTTTGACTTCACGCAGATCGCTCACTCCAAATTGGCGCAGGTGGGCGATGACGTCCTTGGGATTCATCCGCTCCTTGCGCATGCCGGCCTCGAGCAGTCGGCCGTCCTCGACGATCGGCGTCGGCGAGCCTTCGAACACGCGATCGAATCCATGACCCCAGTAGGTGAGCCACGCGTTTCCGGCCTGCGCGCCAGCGATGACGACGATCGCCACCGTGCCCTGCATGAAGCTGACGTCGCCGTAGATGATCTCGTCGACGAGCTCGCCGAGCATCAGCGCGACGAGCAGATCGAAAGCCGCAAAATTACCGACCGTGCGTTTGCCGAGCGCCCGGATGACGACGAGCATCAGGACGTACACGGCAAACGCACGGGCAGCGGTCAGCAGCAGTTCCTGAGTCTCCATGGATCGCGCCGGGCGTCTGCGGCTGCGCCGCGGTCTGCTATCGCGTGGCCGTCGGTGCGGCGATCTTGATCGCCTGCGCCTGCGACAGGTGCTCCTTCAGCGTCGGCAGCGTCTTGTCGGCGAAGGCCTTCACATCGGGATCCGTACTCTTGGCCTCACGCTGAAACGCCGCGATGGCCGCTTTGTGGTCCTTGATCATCTCTGCGACGTACGCCTTGTCGAATGCCGCGCCGTCAAGTTTGCTGAGCCGATCCTTCACACCCTTCTTGGCGGCGGGAACCTCGCTCGAAAGCGTCACGTGCTTCGTGCTCGCGAGGCTCTGCAGTTCGCTCTGGTTTTCCTGATGATCAGTGAGCAGCTTCGACGCAAGGGCCTTGACCTGGTCATTCGTGGACTTCGTGTTCGCCAGGTTGGCGCACTCGATTTCCGCGAGGTTGTCGCCGTTGACCGTCTTCAGGAACTGGGCGTCGGCGTTCGGCAGGGTCGCCGGAGGCTTCGCGGTCTGCGTTTTGGCCGGGGGCGGTGGCGGCGGCTGTTGTTGTTCACCGGCGGTCGGCTGGCCCACGACCAGAGCGCCGGCGAACAGGAAAATGGGTAAGCGGGCGTCCATGAGCGTTCTCCTCTAATCGATGGGGGCCCTTTCGTGGACGTGCAAGGCGACTGCCACGACGCCGCTTCGAGATCTCACGGCACGAATCATGAACTTCAGAATCTGACCGCAAGTGGGAGGGAAAGCCGATGCTGAAGGACGCACCGATCGTTCCATACATTCCCGTCAAGGACATTCAACGTGCGCGGAGATTCTATGAAGAGAAAGTGGGCCTCAAGCCCACGGAGGAGTTGGGCGGCGGCGTCGTGTACGAGTCAGGCAACGGATCCTGGGTCTTCATGTACCCGTCGGCCGGTGCCGGCACATCGAAAGCCAGCACCGCGTTCTGGGCAGTCGACGACGTCGAGGCAGAGGTGGCAAATCTGAGGTCGCGAGGCGTCGTCTTCGAAGAGTACGACATGCCCGGCATCAAGACTGTGAACGGTATCGCCACGGGCGGAGGCGCCAGGACCGCATGGTTCAAGGACACTGAAGGCAACATCCTCGCGGTGAGCCAGCGTCTCTGACGATTGACGACGACTGCCCGGATATGTTGAGCTATCGGTAGCAGTGAATCGCGTCACCCCGTCAGTCGTTCGCGCCGCGTCACTCTCAATCGCGGCCCGGCCAATTTCGATTATTGGCATCGGCCGTAGTGTGCCGGCAGAGGGCGGGTGATGTAGCGCGATCGCAGATTCAGTTCGAACGGCCTGAGGGCCATCACCCGTGTGGTGATGGCCCTTTTGCTTTCTGGAGACCTGTGTGGCGACAACCAAGTATCCGGTGCTGCTCCCGAAGACGGATTACCCGCAACGCGCGGATCTGCCCGCGCTCGAGCAGCGCATCAGACGACGATGGCAGGAACTGGATCTGTATGCGGCGATCAGACGCGCGCGAGCCGGGCGGCCGAAGTGGATTCTTCACGACGGCCCGCCGTACGCGAATGGCGACCTCCACGTCGGCACGGGACAGAACAAGGTCCTCAAGGACATCGTCGTGCGTTTCCGCACGATGCTTGGCCACGATGCGCCGTTCGTGCCGGGATGGGACTGCCATGGGCTGCCGATCGAACATCAGATCCTGAAAGAGCGTGGCGACGAGGCGGAGATGCGCGATGCCGTGTCGCTCCGCGCGCTGTGCGAGCAGTACGCCAGGCTCTACGTCGACCGCCAGCGTCGTCAATTCCGGGACCTTGGCGTGCTGGCCGACTGGGATCATCCGTACCTCACGCTTTCGCGCGAGTACGAGCTCGGCGTGATCGAGATGTTCGAGCGGCTTGTCGGGCGCGGCCAGGTGTACCGGCGTGAGAAGCCCATCAGATGGTGCATCCGGCATCGCACCGCGCTCGCAGAGGCGGAAGTCGAATACCGGCGGCTGACGTCGGCTGCCATCTACCTCGCGTTTCCAATGGCTGGCGCGTTGAGGAATCTCTCGAACGTCGATCTGCTCGCGTGGACGACGACGCCGTGGACGATTCCGGCAAACGTCGCGGCGGCGGTGCATCCCGACCTCGAGTACGTGGTGTGCGCCTACACGCGGCGTGATGCGAGCGGGGGAACTCAGGATCGGTTCGCCGTCCTGGCGCGATCGCGTTACGCGAGCCTTGCCACACGCCTAGGTCTCGGCAAGGTCGTCGCCGCATGCGCAGGCGCAGAACTCGAGGGTCTGCAGTACCGGCATCCACTGTGGGCGGAGCACTGTCCGGTTGTGCTCGCGCGGCATGTCACT
>JBLNGH010000076.1:0-3801 GCA_050264575.1 Acidobacteriota bacterium
GTTCTTCGCGGCGTCGTCGGCGTCGCGGCCCGACACGAAGACGGCGGAGCAGAGGATTTTCGCGAATCCGGCGAGCCCGTTCTCGGTCGGCGTGCCCTGCGGCGTCGGGGCGGCGGCGGGCGCTGCCGCTTGCTGAGCGATCAGGCGAAGGCCGGCTGCGACCGTGACGACGAGGAGAGCGGTGATCAGGAGGTGGCGTCGCATGGAAAGCCCCCAAACGTACGTAGCGCGGATTGGCTCCTAAATCCGCGCATTCCATCCGCGCGAATGAGGGCGGACTTAGAGATCAGTCCGCCCTACGCCGGCGCGCTCTATTTCGCGTACTTCTGCGCTTCCGTGATCTCCGGGCGTCCAGGCGCCGCTCCCTTCGCGAGCGTCAGCAGCTCCCCGGCGTATTTCTTCGTCTTCGCCGTGTCCCCGGCGCCCTGGGCCGCGCGCATCGCGCCGGCGATCGATCGAAATCGTCCCGGCTCGCGCGTCATCGACTTCTCGAATTCGATGAGCGCTTCTTTGGGCTGTTTTGCTTCGAGCAGGAGCTCGGCGAGCAGCTCGCGCGCGGGAGCGATCGGCCCCGGCGTCACGGGACTCTTTTCGCTGGCGTCTTCCTGATCCGCAGCCTGTCGAAGGAGCGCGATCCCCTCGGCGGTCTTGCCTTCGGCGTGAAGCGTCCACCCTTCGGCGGCTTTCAGCTGAATCGCGACTTGATTCGACCAGTACGGCTCCTTCTCCTTCAACGCGGCCGGGACGGGCGCGAGCGTCGCGAGGTCTTTGCGGGCGGCGGCGGCCTGACCGGTGCGTGCCGCGCCGAGGATTCGCGCGAAGGTCGCGACCGCGTCGGCGTGCGGGAACGAGCTGGAACGCTGCTTGAGGTTCGCGGCGTCCTTCCAGGCGCCGCGCTCGAGCGCCACCCGCGCGGGAATCGCGGTCGCCGCATACACCGCCGCGAAGTTGTATCCGCTGCCGGCTTCGACGCGGGCGAGGGTGGCTTCCGTTTCAGACTGCACGCGCATTGCGTCGGTGTCCCGGCCGAGCTGGAGGTACGCGTACGTCTGGTAATCCATCGCGTGGAGCTCTTCCGCGGGCGAGTTGGCTTTCTTCGCGGCCGCGGCTGACGCCATGTTCGAGTCGATCGAATCCTGCCAGGCGCCGACGCGCGTGAAGATGTGCGACGGCATGTGGAGGGCATGCGGCGCGTCCGGCGCAATCTTCGCGTAGCGCTGCGCGGCCGGCAGCCCCTTGGCGGCGAGCGGCGGGTAGTCGTAGCTGTGAATCAGGTAGTGCGAGACACCGGGATGATCCGGCTGGGTCGCGAGCACCTTTTCGAGCATCTTCGCGGCCTGAAGCTGTCTGGCGTAGGTCTTGTCGGCCGGATCGGCCGCGGCGTCGAGCGCGATCGCGTAGAAGACCATCGCCTCGGTGTCCTTGGGGTACTTGGCGACGATCGCTGCCATCGCCTTCTCGTACGCGCGGGCGTGCGAGAGTTGGTCGCCTTCCCCGGCGTACAGCGCGTCGACGGCGGCGATGTAGTCCTGTTCGCGCGCGGTTTTCGCGCCCATTTTCTTCGCCTGGGCCACCGCCTCGCGTCCGCGCGCCAGTATCTGCGGCGTCCGCGTGCCGCCGAGCGGATTGCCCCAGACGGCCATCGCGACGCCCCACTGCGTCATGCCGCAGCTCGCATCCTTCTTGGCGATGTCGTTGAAGGCATCGATCGCAGCCGCGTACCAGAACGAATGAAGCAGCGCGACGGCGCGATCGAACGAGTCCTTGACCGACGCGGCGCAGGACGTTTCGAAATGGACTTTGCCGAGCCGATCAGCCGGCTGGGCGCCGTGTTCGTGCTGCTGCGCGCGCGCCATCGCAGGCAGCAGCGCCACCGCGACGCTGACGGCAAAGCAACTCAATCGGTGAACCATGACTGGCCTCCTCAGAATCGATCTATCGATCAATCGATCTATCGATCTATTTGAAAACACTTGTCTTGGTAATCATGCCCTTCAATAGATCGATAGATCGATAACCCGATAGATCGATGCAGGTTATTGGACAGCAATGAGTGATTTTCCTGTCCGAAAATAGATGATTCCCTCGGAAACGGCCGGCGTGGCCAGCACGGTGTCGCCGAGCGGATTCGTCGCCAGCAACTCGAACGTCCGGCCCGCCTTCACGACATACACGTCGCCGTCCTCGCTCATCAGATACAGCTTGCCGTCGGCCGCGACCATCGACGCCGTGAAAGCCGTCGTGGCCGTCGCCAGCCGCTGCGGCTCGTACGCCCGCTGACCGGTCTTCGCATCGAGCGCGACCAGCACGCCATTGGGCTTGCAGGAGTAGAGAAGATCGCCGTAGAGCAGCGGGGTGATCAAGTAAGCCCCCTCGCTCGGCAGACTCCAGGCGACCTGCGCGTTCGACGACTCGTTCGCGCCGAGGACGATCTCGCCCGAGGCCGTTTCGCGCACCGCGAAGATCGGCGACCGGCCGCCGTGCGAGTTCGTGAAGTAGACGAGGCCATGGCCGACGATGGGCGTCGGCACGGGGATGTCGCCGCCGCCGCCGAGCTTCCAGACCTCCGCGCCCGTCTTGAAATCGTAGGCGCCCATCTGCTTCATGCCGTTCACGAGGATCAACGTGCGGCCGCCGACTTCGTGAATGGTCGGCGTGCTGAAGGTCGGCACGTCCTGCCGCGGCGTCCGCCACAGTTCCTTTCCGGTCTTCGCGTCGAACGCGGCGAGGAACGAGTTCTTCTGCACGTCGGCCTGAATCACGATGACGCCGTTGTGGATGATCGGCGAGCTGGAGAATTCCCACTGCGCGGCGGGCACCATGTAGAAGCCGGAATCGAGGACGCCGAGATCGTTTCTCCAGAGGAGCTTGCCGTCGAGATCGAACGTGTGCAGTCCCTCGGAGCCGAGCATCGCGACGAGGTACGTGCCGTCGGTCGCGAGCGTCGTGTTCGCGTGCGTCGACTTCAGATGCCGCTTGATGATCGGCACCCCTGAATGAATCGTCTGATCGACCAGGACCTTGCCCGATTTCTTGTCGAGGCAAATCAGCTTCCACGTGTGGACCGTGTCGTCCGGCACCGAGGCGATGTCGCCGTACAGGCCGATCTTGATTCCCGCGTCCGCCTTGCCGCTGATCGCCGTGGTCAGACAGACGCGATTGCCCCAGACGATCGGGCTGGAATGCCCGAGCCCGGGAATGGCCGCCTTCCAGCGGACCCCTTTGTTCTGCGGCGCGTTCCACGACGTCGCCGTCTTGAATCCATCGGCGACCCCACTGCCGCGAATGCCGCGGAATGACGGCCAATCGACGCCAGGACGAGGATCGACGGCCGTGCGCGGTGTGGCAGCGGCCAGCAGGCAGGCGGCGATTACGAGCGTGAAGTCTCTGATTCTGGTCGGCATGGGCTAAGGGAGTTATAGATCACGCCGGGCCGGGCCCTCAATCAATGACAGCGGGGACAGGTGCCATGAGGCTCGGAGGCGCGGAGGCGCGGAGGCGAGAGGGCAACTCGGTGGATCGATGCCAGGGCGGAGACTGTAAGGTCAGGGTATGCAGTCACCTTGCTGTGGGCTCTGGTTTTGGTCTCTGCCACCGACTCGGCAACACATCGCCTTCCGGCTCTCGGTACCTCAGGTGGCGAAAGACAGCCGGCAAATGTCGCGGGTCTTACGGCTGCTCAGGTTCCTTCACATTCTTGAACGATCGATACAACAACACGTCATACAGAATCTTCAGCGACCCGCCGATCAAGAGCGGTCCGGCCAGCGCGACGTGCTGCATGACCGCGCCGGCGATGAA
>JBLNGH010000077.1:0-4548 GCA_050264575.1 Acidobacteriota bacterium
TGCTGCCGGAAGCCGCGCCGGAGATTGCCGGCGGGCGCGTCATCGTCGCGCACCTTGGCAGCGGCGCCAGCATGTGTGCGATGAAGAACCGGAAGAGCGTCGACAGCACGCTCGGCTTCACTGCGCTCGACGGGCTGTGCATGGGCACGCGTCCGGGCGCCGTCGATCCGGGCGTGATCCTCTATCTCTTTCAGAACCTGCAGCTCAGCGCCAAGGACGTCGAGACGATTCTCTACAAGAAGTCGGGTCTCCTCGGCATTTCCGGCATCAGCAACGACATGCGCGACCTGCTCGGCAACACCGACCCGGCGGCGCAGCTGGCCGTCGACTACTTCGTGTACCGGGCGGCAAAGGAAATCGGTGCTCTCAGCGCCGTACTCGGCGGGCTCGACGGACTCGTGTTCACCGCAGGGATCGGCGAGAACTCCGCCGAGATCCGATCGCGAATCTGCGACGCGTCGGCGTGGCTCGGCATCGAGATCGATCAGCCGGCAAACGGCGCGAACGGCCCGCGGATCTCGCGGCCGGGCAGCCGCGTGTCCGCCTGGGTAATTCCGACGAATGAAGAGCTCGTGATCGCCCGGCACACCGGCGTCCTGCTGGGATTGGTCGAAGCCCGCACGTAACGCAACAAAGCAATGCAGAGAAGGAGCACCAATGGCCGTCCTCGCACCACAGGAGAAGAAAGGCGACCTGGCGTCCGACGCCTGGAAAGGATTCCGCACGGGTCTCTGGCAGAACGAGATCAACGTCCGGGACTTCATCCAGCAGAACTACGAGCCGTACGACGGCGACGAGTCGTTTCTGGCGCCGGCCACCAAACGCACGCAGGCGATCTGGGACAAGCTCACGGCGTTGTTCGTCGAGGAGCGCAAGAAAGGAGTGCTCGACGTCTCGCAGATTCCCAGCTCGATCACGGCGCACGCGCCGGGCTACATCGACCGCGAGCACGAGGTCATCGTCGGCCTTCAGACCGACGCGCCACTCAAACGCGCCATCATGCCGAACGGCGGCTTCCGGATGGTCGCGAGCGCGCTGAAGACGTACGGCTACGAGCCGGATCCGCACATCGTCGAGGCCTTCACGAAGTACCGCAAGACGCACAACGACGGCGTGTTCGACGCCTACACGGCGGACATCAGGCGGTGCCGCAGCTCGCACATCCTCACCGGACTGCCCGACGCGTACGGCCGCGGCCGCATCATCGGCGATTACCGCCGCGTCGCCCTCTACGGGATCGCGCGCCTGCTCGAGCACAAGCAGGAAGAGAAGAACGGCCTCGATGCGTACCCGTCCACGGACGAGATCATTCGCGATCGCGAAGAGCTGTCCGAGCAGATCCGCGCGCTGAAGGAACTGCAGGCGATGGCCAAGAACTACGGGTTCGACATTTCCGGCCCGGCGAAGAACGCCAGAGAAGCCGTGCAGTGGTTGTACTTCGGCTACCTGGCGGGCGTGAAGGAGCAGAACGGCGCGGCGATGTCGCTCGGCCGCACCACGACGTTCCTCGACACCTACTTCGAGCGCGATCTCGCCGCGGGCACGCTCACGGAGTCGCAGGCTCAGGAGATCATCGACGACTTCGTCATCAAGCTGCGCATCGTCCGATTCCTGCGCACGCCCGAGTACGACGAGCTCTTCGCCGGCGATCCCACGTGGGTGACCGAATCGATCGCGGGCATGGGCGACGACGGTCGGTCGCTCGTGACGAAAAGCAGCTTCCGCATTCTCCAGACGCTCTACAACCTCGGTCCGGCGCCCGAGCCGAACCTGACTATCTGGTACTCCCCGAAGCTGCCCGACGGATTCCGCCACTTCGCGGCGAAGGTCGCGATCGACACCAGCTCGATTCAATTCGAGAGCGACGAAATCATGCGGCGGGCGTGGGGAGACGATGGCGCGATTGCCTGCTGCGTCTCGCCGATGATCGTCGGCAAGCAGATGCAGTTCTTCGGCGCACGCGCGAACCTCGCAAAGTGTCTGCTGTACGCCATCAACGGCGGCCGCGACGAGATCAGCGGCGATCAAGTCGGACCGGCCGTCGAGCCCGTGAAAGGCGAGTACCTCGACTTCGACGACGTGCTCGCGAAATTCGAGAAGATGATGGACTGGCTGGCCGGCGTGTACGTGAATGCCATGAACGTCATTCACTACATGCACGACAAATACGCGTACGAACGGGTCGAAATGGCGCTGCACGATTACGCGCCGCTGCGCACCATGGCGTTCGGGATTGCCGGCATGTCGGTCGTCGCCGACAGTCTGTCCGCCATCAAATACGCGAAGGTGCGGCCCGTGCGCGACGAGAAGGGACTCGTCACCGACTACCAGACCGAAGGGGAGTTCCCGTTCTTCGGCAACAACGACAACCGGGTGGATCAGCTGGCGGTGTGGCTCGTCAGCACCTTCATGAACAAGCTGCGGAAGCACCCGACCTATCGCGCCGCGATGCACACGCAGTCGGTCCTGACGATCACGTCCAACGTCGTGTACGGCAAGGCGACCGGGAACACGCCAGACGGGCGCCGCCGCGGCGAACCGTTTGCGCCGGGCGCCAATCCCATGCACGGCCGCGACAACCGCGGCATTCACGCGTCCGCGGCGTCGGTCGCCAAGATCCCGTATCGCGACGCCGCCGACGGCATCTCCCTCACGTCGTCGCTCGTCCCGACCGGTCTCGGGCGTGTCGCGGCCGACCGCATCACGAACCTCACGGGTATCCTCGACGCGTTCTTTGGCAGCACGGGCTATCACATGAACGTGAACGTACTGAACCGCGACACGCTGCTCGACGCGATGGAGCACCCGGAGAAGTACCCGAGTCTCACGATCCGCGTGTCGGGATACGCGGTCAACTTCGTGAGGCTCTCACGCGATCAGCAGATGGACGTCATCAACCGGACGTTCCATGGATGAGGTCGTCCACATGGCCGAACAAGACATCGCTGCCACGACGCCGCTCGAGGCGACGAGTCCGTACGAGCTGCGGGTCAACCTCGGCAAGAACGTCCCCGAATCGGACGTCCGCACTGCGCTCAAGACCGGCGATATGGGATTCCTTCACTCGTTCACGACCGGCTCCGCCGTGGACGGGCCTGGCGTGCGGGTCGTCGCCTGGACCACCGGATGCATGTTCCGGTGTCTCTACTGCCACAACCCCGATACGTGGACGATGAGCAATGGCATTCCGGTGACGGTCGCGAAGGCCACCGCCGAGCTGCGAAAGTACCGCCAGGGCCTCAAGGTCATGAAAGGCGGCTTCACGCTGAGCGGCGGCGAGGCGCTGATGCAGGACCGCTTCGCCGTGAAGCTTTTTACCGCGGCGCGCGCGATGGGGATCCATACGGCGCTCGACACGAACGGGTACTTCGGCGACCGGCTGACGGACGAGGAGCTGCAGGTCATCGACCTCGTGTTGCTGGATATCAAGAGCTGGGATCCGGAACGCCACAAGAAGCTGACGGGCATGGACGTCGCGCCGACGCTGGCGTTCGCGCGGCGGCTGGCCGCGCTGAAGCGGCCCGTGTGGCTCCGATTCGTGCTCGTGCCCGGCTACACCGACGATCCTGACGACATCCGCGAGATTGCCCGCTTCTGCGCCGGGCTCGGCAACGTCGAACGGGTCGACGTGCTGCCGTTCCACCAGATGGGCCGCTTCAAGTGGAAGAAGCTCGGTCTCGACTACCAGCTCGATCAGGTCGAGCCGCCGTCGGCCGACCTGATCGAGCGCACAGTCGGGATCTATCGCGCCGAGGGGTTGACGGCGTACTAATTCGCCTTCGGACGCGTCAACCCGAGCTTCGCCATTCGCGTTTCGAGGGTCGTGGGTTTGAGCCCCAGCCGTTCGGCGGCGCCCAGGTGCCCGCGAATCCGCCAGTTCGTGCTCTCGAGCGTCGCGCGGATGTGCTCGATCTCGAGGTTTCTCAGCGTCATCGAGCTCTGCGGCTGCCGTGATACCGCCGGCTGCGGGATCGGCACCGTCAACCGCGGGCCGTCCGAAATAATCACGGCGCGCTCGATGACGTTGCGCAGCTCACGGACGTTGCCGGGCCACGCATACAGCTGCAGCAGCCGCATCGACTCCTTCGCGATCGAGTCGATGGGTTTGCCGAGCGATTTCGAGAACTCGTTGATGAACTCCCACACGAGTCCCGGAATGTCCTCGACGCGCTCGCGCAGCGGCGGCACGGCGATCGGGAAGACGTTGAGCCGGTAATACAGATCCTCCCGGAACACTTTGTCTTCGACCGCTTTGGCCAGGTTGCGGTTCGTCGCGGCGATGATGCGCACGTCCACCTTGATCGGCTGGGTACTGCCCAACCGCTCGATGACGCGATCCTGCAGCACCCGCAGGAGCTTGACCTGCACTTCCGTCGAGAGCTCGCCGATCTCGTCGAGAAAGAGCGTCGACTGGTGGGCGGCCTCGAAGCGGCCGATCATCCGCGAGAGCGCGCCGGTGTACGCGCCGCGCTCGCGGCCGAACAGCTCGCTTTCGATGAGCGCGCTCGGGATGGCCGAGCAGCTGACGCGGATCATCGGACGTCCGCG
>JBLNGH010000078.1:0-13979 GCA_050264575.1 Acidobacteriota bacterium
GCCGGCCTGATCGAGCCTGACGCGCTCGTTCGGGCACTCCAGAACGGACGGCCCGGGATGGCGGCCGTTGACGTCTACGAACAGGAGCCGCTCACCGATGTCACCCATCCGCTGCTGACAAGGGAGAACGTCGTGTGCACGCCGCACATCGGCTACGTGACGCGGGACGAGTACGAGCTCCAGTTCGCGGACGTGTTCGATCAGATCGTCGCCTTCGCCGAAGGACATCCGATCAACGTCGTGAACCCCGCCGCGCTCGATCACGCGTAGCGAATCGGCCTTAGAATTTCGCGCTATGCGCGTCCGGATCCGTTTCATCGGGGCCGTGGCTCTGTTCTGTCTCTTGCTCGCGCTTGCTGTGGTTGCTTTTGCCGTGCGAACCCCGGCGATCATCACGGACTCCGATTTCGCCGTGACCGAACTCTACGTCGAGCTGGCGACTCGCGGCGAATTGCTCGCCGGACCCTACTCGCGATTCGGCTGGCACCATCCTGGACCGCTGTATTTTTACGTGATTGCGCCTTTGTACGCGCTCAGCGGGGACCGCGCTGCGGTCCTGTATGCCGCGGCTGCTGCGATCAACTTCGTCGCGATCACGGCGATGGCCTTCGTGCTCGCGCGCGAGTCTCGGCTCGTCACGGCGTCGGTGGTGCTCGCCTGCGCGGCGTTCGCGTTCCGCGTGCCGAGATTTCTGGCAAGCCCTTGGACGGCCCATGTACCGGTTCTTCCGAGTCTCACATTTCTGACTTTCGCTGCCGCTGTGATGAACGGACGCATCACTCTGATGCCGGGGATGATCGTGTTCGGATCTTTCGCGGCGCAGACGCACGTCGGCTTCGCGCCGCTCGTGCTGCTGGTTGCCGCAGCGGCGATCGTGACCGCCATGTCTGACCGGGCGGCAAGACCCGCGTTACGTCGTTCCATCATCGCGTCTGCAGGACTCGGGCTGTTGTTATGGCTGCCATCGATCCTCGAGAGTATCCGGAACCAGGGTGAAAATCCGGCGTCGCTCTGGCGGTTTTTTGTGACCGATGCCGATGCAGGGCACTCGGTCAGCGAAGCCCTCAGGAATGGGAGCTACGGCCTGATGGCGCTGTTTCGTCCGGATTTCGACCTGCCGTGGGGCGGCCATTTCGGCCTCGACTATCTCTCCTGGTGTTTAGTCGGCGCCGCAACAGAAACGGTGCTCCTGGTTGTCGTCGGCTGGTGGCACATCACGCACCAGCGACGCTTCGAAGCGTACCTGGCGTTCATCGCATTGGCTGCCACGTTGATCACCGTGCTCGGCCTGATGCGAATTCGGGGTGACATTCTCAATCACGATCTTTTTCGAGTTGCGGCAATTGGTGTGTTCAATGCCGGCGTCCTCGGGGCTGCCGGCGTCCGGGCGAGCGCGGCCGCCGCTCGCGTGCGGCAGATGCCGGCCTCTATATCCGTGATGGTCGTCGTCATCGCGGTGGCTTTCGTCTCGATTCTGTCGGTCCGCGATATCGACTCGCTGACTGCCTACGAGCGGCGACAGCGCAGCCGTCAGGCAATCGTCGCCGCGCATGCCGCGGTGCGCGACTATCTCCAGCGCAACGGTCTGCGTAAGCCGCTGCTGCAAATCGGCAACGATCGCTGGGGTGACGCCGCAGGCGTCATGCTCAGGCTCGTGCAAGACGAAACGCCGGTGGCGGTGAAGGATGCGCAATCCATGTTCACCGATCGCTTCACGGCCGTCGGCGACGAGGACGTACTCATCACCCTCGCCGATCTTGAATTGCACCGCGCACTGCGCGGTGCCCCCGGTAACACCGTCTTGCTCGAGGCTTTTCCGCTGTTCGTCGACGCGTCTCGTCTCGGGCGGTAAGTCGGCTATTTCATCCGGTTGTACTTCTTCAGCGCCGCCACGACCCGATCGCCGGGCAAACCGAAGACGCGAATCCCGTCCACTCCGGTCATGGTCTGCGCCGCGAGCATCGCGTTGACAACCGCCTCTTCCGTGGCATCGATCGTGGCCCGAAACAGCGGGTCGATCCGATCGTTGGGGAGCATGACGAGGGCCGGTGTTCCGTCGGGCTTTGCTGCGCCGGGATTCGCCGTGGAAAACGCGAGGAACAGATCACCCGACGAATTGCCCGCGAAGCTGCCCAACCGGCCGAGTCCCAGGCTGACGCGGCGCGCAATCCGCTCGAGTTGGTGCGGCAGCAGCGGCGCGTTGGTGGCGACGATGACGATGATTGACCCGCGACCGTCGTGATCGGCGAAGGCGCTGTCGCCGGTGGCTCCCACGCCGGACGCCGGGCACGACGGCATGCCGGCCGTCCACGGCCGGCTGAGCGGTTGTTGAAGCGTCGTGCAGGTCCGAAGATCCGAGATCTCGGAAAGAACCGGCACGCCGAGGATTCGAAGATCGCCGCCATAGTTGCACTGCACCAGCACGCCGACGGTGTACCCGCCCTGCCCGGCGGGCAGCAGCCGCGACGAAGTGCCGATGCCGCCCTTGAAGCCGTTGCAGCCCATTCCGGTGCCGCCGCCAACCGCACCTTCCTGAACCGGCCCGGGCTTGGCGTTGTCGAGCGCCTGAAATGCATGCGTCGCCTTCACATGCTCTCCGTTCGCGTCGTTCAGGAAGTCGAACGTCTCCGCGACGATTGGATACGTGAAGATGAACTGGCGTCCGTTCTTCAATTGCCACTGAATCGCCGCATCCCGTACGGTTCCCACGCTGTGTGTGCCGGTCAGCAGGATCGGGCCCTCGAGGAAACCGGACTCCTTGATCCAGTTGATGCCCGTCATGTCGCCATTTCCGTTCTGGTTGAACGTCGCGGCGAACACGGGATCCCAGTTGCCGCGCGGGCGCGGAAGCAGCGCGGTGACGCCAGTCCGGATTGGACCTTTCCCGGGTACGAGTTTCCCCTCGCCCTCGATGAGCGTCACGTGCCCGACGGCCACGCCGGCCACGTCCGTGATGGCGTTCAGCGGACCGGTCTGCCCGGGGAACGGGATTCCCAGTTCCCGGCCGCGCGGTCGAGTCTGCGCTTGAACCGAGACCAGCGTGACCGCGACCAACAGCATCAGCACCGATCGAACGGAACGTGTTCGTCTCAACCGACCATTAGGAAAGATAGTCATGACACGATCCTCCAGGACCAAGGGGTCAGGTCTTGTATTGCAACATTTTGTGAAGGAGCAGACGAAAAAATGTTGCAATACGAGACCTGGACCCCATGGCAGAGGACACACGATGAAAGCTCAAGTGAGCGCAACCATTTTGGTCGTGATCGCATTCGCACTGACCGTCTCCGGACAGACGCCGGTTCCAGGAGACTGGCCGCAGTGGCTTGGCCCCAACCGCAACGGCATTGCGCCGGAAACGGGCCTCGCACAGCAGTGGCCGCCCGCGGGACCGCCCGTTGTCTGGGCCGCCGAAGGACTCGGCGCCGGCTACGGAACGGTTGTCGTCAAGGGCGGCCGGATATTCGTGCAAGGGCTCCGGGGCCGCCAGACGATGCTGCACAGCCTCAACGCGTCGGACGGAAAATATCTGTGGTCGAAGCAGCTGGGATCGGGCGGCGACAACGACCGCGGGCCAGGTCCACGAAGCACGCCGACGCTCGACGGCGATCGCATTTACGTGTTGACTGAAAACGGCGAGCTCTGGTGCATGCGGGAGGATGGCACCGAACTGTGGCACCGGAACATCCTGCGCGAATTCTCAGGCCGCAACATCGGCTGGCTGCTGAGCGAGTCGCCGCTCGTCGACGGCGATCGCGTGGTGGTCACGCCTGGCGGACGCCAGGCGGGCATCGTCGCGCTCGACAAGATGACCGGCAAGACGATCTGGACCGCGAAGGAGTTATCCGACGAAGCCGGCTACGCCTCGCTCGTCGTCGTCGACGTCGAAGGCGTGCGCGCGTACACGACGTTTCTCTCGTCGGCGGCGGTCGGCGTTCGCGCATCCGACGGCAAACTGATGTGGCGGTATCCACAGGCGGCCAATGGCACGGCCAACATCACGACGCCTGTCGTCCATGGCAATCAGGTCTTCTACACGTCCAACTACGGGACGGGGGCCGGACTCGTGAGCCTGCGCGCGCAGAATGGCGAGCTCGTCGCCAAGGAGACGTACTTCACGCGCGCGATGCAGAACCATCACGGCGGCGTGGTCCTGGTCAACGGTACCGTGTACGGCTTCAGCAACGCGATCCTCACGGCTCTGGATTTCGCGACCGGCAACACGCTCTGGCAGCACCGAAGCGTCGGCAAAGCTTCGGTCACCTACGCCGACGGCCGGCTCTACATGGTGAGCGAGGACAACGTCGTCGGCCTCGCCGAGGTCACGCCGAAGGGCTACCGCGAGACTGGACGTTTCCAGATTGCCGATCAGGGACTGCCGAGCTGGTCCCACCCCGTCGTCGCCGGCGGGCGTCTCTACATTCGCAATCAGAACATCTTGACCGTGTACGACGTGAAGGCACGCTAGTTCGAAGGCGGTTACTGAAAGGAGAACATCGATGCCACGTCTGACTCACCGCTTCGCGACAGCCGTCCTGCTCGGCATGCTGGCCATCCCGGTCGCTGCCCAGAAGACCACGCAGATTCATCCGGGAAGGGGCGGAAGCCCGCATGTCAAGACGGAGTGGGTCATCGACGGCGCCGCGATCTCGATTGAATACGGACGGCCATACCTCAAGGGCCGTCCGGAGGCCGACCTCATGCCGCCCGGCAACCCGTGGCGAGCCGGTGCGGACGAGGCGACCGTTCTCACCACCGACAAACCTCTCAAATTCGGGTCGCACTCACTCGCACCGGGCTCTTACACGATCAACCTGCAGCCCGGTCCAACCTGGCAGCTCATCATCGGCAAGCTCGACAAGCCCGGCCAGCCGGGGATTCCCTACAACGCCTCGCTCGAAATGTGGCGCGTGCCGATGACTGCGGGCAAGACCACCGCCCCCGTCGAGCAGGTGACGTTTACCATCGGCGACACGCCCGCTGGAGCCACCCTGCGACTCGAATGGGGCACGACGAGCGTGTCGGTACCGTTCACCGTGGGCTAGCACGGCCTGCTGGTTCTCGGGGTTTGGCGCCGATCCCGGCCTTGTAACAAGGCGTCAGCAGCCGCGTACATCCTCAGAACGCGTGAAGCGCGTGACTGCGGAGCGGATGTGGTCGATTTCTCAGAACTCTACCGGACACACGCGGGGGATGTGCACCGGTTCGCGTTGTTCCTGTCGGGCGACCCGGCCCTGGCGGACGACATCGTCTCTGAGACCTTCATCCGCTTGTGGCACGCGCGTCGCCGCGTCGACCTGACAACGGTCAAAGGCTATCTCCTGGCCATCGCCCGCAATCTCTTCATCGCGGAGTGGCGGCACGCGCGCCGGATGACGGCACTCGACGACCGGACACGCGACGGCCAGCCAGGACCCGAACGGCGCACGCACGCGCAGATGGATCTGCAGGTCGTGCTGGCCGCGCTGCAGACGCTGCCGGAGATCGACCGATCGGCGGTGCTCCTCCGGGCCGAAGACCGGATGTCGTACGAAGAGGTGGCCGCGACGCTGGGCATATCCGCCGGCGCGGCCCGGGTCAAAGTGCATCGCGCGCGGCTCAAACTGGCCGAGGCGCTCAGGACCGGCCACACGGCCGGAGTTGAAGCGGAGGTACAGTCGTGAACATCTCACGTGACGTCGTCAAGGACCTGATCGCGGTGTATCTGGCGGGAGACGCCAGCGCCGACACGCGAGCGTTAGTCGAGTCCTATCTCAAGACCGATCCCGAACTGGCGAAGGACGTCGAGGCGGCCGGACATGCGACCCTCGGTCTGCCGCCGACGCGGACGCCGACCGCCGAAAAGCAGACGCTCGAGGCCACGCAGCAGCAGCTCAAGGTGCGGACGTCGACACTCGTGGTCGCGATGATCTTCACGGTACTGCCGCTGACGTTCGCCTTTCACGGGACAACAATCACGTTTCTCTTGATTCGCGACGCGCCAGTCATTGGAATCGCCTGGTGGGCGACCGCGGCGATCATGTGGATCTGGCATCTGATGATCCGCCGCCGGCTGCGAGTCTCGGGGCTGTGAGGTCAACCGTTCCGAAATTCGAAGTTCTAAGTTCGAAATTCGAAGTTCGCCGCACGAAGCGCGGCGAACACGCTACCGTGCGCGCGCTCCGGCTGAGTCCGCGAAGCGATCGATGTGCCCGCGTCCCCATTGCCGGACGGCCTCCGCGATCGGCAGGACGGAATGGCCGTACGCCGTGAGCGAATAGACGACCGGGGCGGGCACTCGTCCCGTTCTCTCCCGTTGAACGATCCCGTCGGCTGTCAACTCGCGGAGCTGCTCGGTCAACACCTTTGCGGAGATCCGCGGCATCAGCCGGCGCAGGGCCAGAAACGATCGGGGCGATTCCGCCAGCCAGTAAATGACGATGAGCTTCCACTTGCCGCCGACAGCGGCGAGCGCCGCGGTCAGCGGACAATCGCTCACCGGGTTCGGCCGGCGCGTCTGACGGATAGTTACCGCAAGGTTCCTTCTGGTGGTCACGGCGTCGGGTCCCTACGATGGTCACATGTCACGACTTCTATTATGCGGCGGCGTGATGATCATGCTCCTGCAGCCGGCGCAGATCTTCGCGCAACGCGACGGACAGCATGATTTCGACTTCGAGATTGGCGCCTGGAAGGCGCGCGTGTCGCGCCTCGAGCAGCCATTGACGGGATCGTCGCGCTGGCTGGACTACACAGGAACGTCCGTCGTTCGAAAGGTGTGGGAAGGACGTGCCAATCTCGGCGAGCTCGATGTCGACGGGCCCAGCGGCCGCATCGAAGGTTTGACGCTTCGGCTGTACAACGCCGCGACGCGCCAATGGAACATCACGTGGGCCAACGCCGCCGCGGGCATGCTCGACCGGGCGACGATGTTCGGAGGATTCGCGGACGGGCGCGGTGAGTTCTTCGGCCAGGATTCGCTCAACGGTCGAGCGATCTTCGTTCGGTTCGTGTTCTCGAACATCACGCCGGCCTCGTTCCGCTTCGAACAGGCGTTCTCGGCTGATGGCGGCAAAACGTGGGAGGTGAACTGGAGAGCGGAGTTCACGCGGTTCAAGACCTCGGGTTTCGTTGTCGACAGGTGACTCACAGTCGAGATCGAGCCCACGAAACCCCAGGTCTTTTCACGCCGACCAATTACCTACCCGAACACGTCCAATCCTTGCTACCGTTACGGCACCGAGCACGGCTCAACTATGACGAGCTTCCTGCGGTCAGGCCAGCATGGAATTGCCGCGTTGCCGTGGCTATATACGACGAGGCTTCTGGTAGTTTGTGGCCTTGTTCAGCCTCTCGGTGTGGCCTGTAGCCCATCTTCTGGCTCATCTGAAGCTCGAGACCACACTAGACCTCCTGCTACGGCCGGAGCGGTGACGCCGGGCCCCTTGCGTCTCTCCGGGACAGTAGAAGCGCTTCGATCGCAGGCGGTGACCGTGCCGCGTCTTCAAGGGACGGTGACGCCGATGATCATCACGCGGCTGGTCGCCGGAGGGACCCGCGTCGAGCCGGGCGACCTGCTGGTCGAGTTCGACCGGCAGGAACAACAGCGCCTCGCCCTCGACAAGCAGGCGGAAGCTGTCGATCTCGACGGTCAAATCGGCAAGAAGCAGGCGGAACAATCCGCCGCCGAAGCCAAAGATCAGACCGAGCTGACGCAAGCGCAGAACGACGTGGCGCGTGCCAGGCTCGAGATGCAGAAGAACCCTCTGATCTCGCGAGTCGACGCCGAGAAGAACACCCTTTCCCTCGAGCAATCGACCGCGAAGCTGGAGCAGTTGCGCGCGACTTACGAGCTGAAGCGCAAGGCGGCGGCCGCCGATCTCCGCATCCTCCAAATTCGACGCGAACGCGCCGAGACCGCCCGGCAACAGGCCGAGCGCAACGCCCAGTTGATGGAGATCCGTGCGCCGTTCGCCGGCCTTGTCGTGATCAAGACCATGTACCGCGGCGGAACGGGATTCGTGGAGATCCTCGAGGGGGACGAAGTTCGCCCCGGGTCCGCGATCATCGACATCGTCGACACGTCGGTCATGCAGGTTCGCGCTCGCGTGAATCAAGCCGATGCGAACCTGGTGGAGCCCGGCCAGGCGGCGACGATTCGGCTGGACGGCTTTCCGGCGCTGCAGTTCCACGGCCGGGTTGAGCTCGTCACGCCGCTTGCGGTGACGAGCGGCCTCTCGCAGACCGTGCGGACGCTCTCGGCGATCGTGTCCATCAAGGAATCGCACGAGCAGCTCCTGCCGGACCTGACGGCATCGGTCGAAATCCACCCGGGCCCGGTGCCGCAAACGGCCGCGAGCGTCCAAGGGAGACGCTGACCGATGCGGCTGCTTCCTGCCTCCCGCCGCGGCCGATTGGTGGCTGGCGCCGCGGCGGCGCTCGTGCTCGTCCCCATCGCCTTCGTCACGCTTCGCGGCCGATCGACCTCCGGCGTGCCAACGGCGCAAGTCGTGCGCGGCGAGTACGCCGATGTCCTCGAAATCCGCGGCGACATCCGCCCGGTCCGCTCGACGTACGTGATGGCGCCGAGCAATGCCGGCGAACTGCTGATTTTGAAGATGGCGAAGAACGGCACGACCGTCAAGGCAGGCGACGTCGTCGCCGAGTTCGACGCCATCAATATCCGGCGGACCATCCAGGAAAAGCAGTCGGAGCTGAGGAGCGTCCTCGCCGAGCGGGATCAGGCCAAGGCGCAGGCCGCGATCACGCTCGAGGAGAAGGCGGCCGCGGTCCGCCGCGCCAGGTTCGATGTCGAGCGCGCGGAGCTCGGCGTGGTGGACGATGTCAAGATCATCTCGAGCATCCAGACGGCCCGCGCAAAACTAGCCGTCGCAGATGCGCAGCAGAGGCTGCGTGAGGCCGAAGCCGCCGAAGCGTCCGCTCGCGCGGGGATCGATGCCGACTTCGCGGCGCGCGAACGCCGCATCGTGAAGACACAGGCCGATCTGGATCGCGCCCAGAATTCCGTGAAAGCCCTGCACGTGAGCGCGCCGACGGACGGCACGGTCAACGTGCTGCCGAATTACCGATCGTCCACACCGATGGGAACGCCGCAGGAGTATCGTCCGGGCGACCGCGCCTATCCAGGCGCCATGATTCTCGAACTTCCGGATCTGTCGTCGGTCTACCTCGTGGCACGCATCGAGGAGGCGGACCGCGGCCAGCTCAAGACGGCCCAGTCCGCGATCGTCCACGCCGACGCGGTGCCCGACCGCGATTATCACGCGACCGTGACGGACATCTCGCTGCTCGCGCGCGTCGACTTCATGGGCGGCTGGCCGCCGGCGAAGCTCTTCGATCTGAAGATCACGCTGAAGGACCCCGACGAGCGTCTGCGCGCAGGGATGAGTGCCGCCGCACGCATCACGGTCGGACGCGTGCCGGACGTGCTGCTCGTGCCCGCCGAAGCGGTCTTCACCGTTGGCGGCCGGACTGTGGTGTACCGCGCCGCGCGGCGAGGTTTCGAGATCATCCCGGTCGAAGTGATCCGCCACGGCCGGGGACAGGCGGCAATCCGGGGTGACGTGGCCGAGGGCTCTCGTGTCGCGCTCACTTCGCCTGAAGAGACTGCTCCAGGGGGCAAGACGTGACCCGCACGCGCCTCATCGTCGCGACGCTGGGCATCGTGCTGGTCGGCGCTGGCGCGTTCGCCGCGAGGAACCTGGCCGGATCCACGGCAAGCGCGATTGCCGACAGCGGCCCCTCGGTGCCCACCACGCGCGTGTCCCGCGGCAAACTCGAGCTCACCGTCTATATGAATGGCGACTTGCGCGCCGTCCGTCAGGTCTCGCTGATCGCGCCCTCGGTCGGAGGGGCGCTGCGCGTGCTGAAGGTCGTGGAGACGGGGACCGCGGTCAACGAGGGCGACGTGATCATGGAGTTCGACCCCGCCGATCAGTTGTACGCCCTCGAGCAGGCCGACTCCCAGGTGCTCGAAGCGGATCAGGAAATCACGAAGCGGCGCGCCGACGCCGACACCCAGGCGGCCCAGGACAAGCTGGCGCTGCTGACGGCCCGGTTCGATCTCCGACGCGCCGAGCTCGACGCCAACGTGGATGCCACGCTCATCGCGGCCAACGAAGTGAAGATTCGTCAGGTGACCCTTCAGGAAGCGAAGCGGAAAGTCGTCCAGGCGGAGCAGGACATGGCCGCGCGGGGCGTCACGACCAAAGCCGCCTTGATGGTGCTCGAGGAAAAACGGACCCGGCAGAAGATGATCGCGGATCGCGCGCGCCAGAACATCGACTCCCTCGTGATCAAGTCGTCCATCGCCGGCACCGTCGCGGTTCGGGAGAATATGGACGCTGCCGGCGGCATCTTTTTCAGCGGGATGAGCCTGCCGTCGTACCGGGTCGGCGACAGCGTGTTTTCCGGCCGGCCGGTCATCGACGTCTTCGATCTCTCGAGCATGGAGATCAAGGCGATGGTCAACGAGCAGGAGCGCGTCAATGTCTCGGCGCGCCAGCCGGCACTGGTGACATCGCACGCCGTGCCCGGCGAGTCATTCAAGGCGGTGGTTACGTCCATCGCCGGCCTCGGCCGGCCCGACCGAAACGCAGGCCCGCTGCGTCAGTTCGAGGTCTCGCTTACGCTCGAACAGCCGGATGCCCGTCTGCGGCCGGGCACATCGGTCCAGGTCGTCGTCCAAGGCAAGACCGTGGAAAACGCGCTCCTGCTGCCGCGACAGGCGGTCTTCGAGAAAGACGGGAAGCCGATCGTGTACGTCCGCGGCACGGGTGCGACAGGTTTCGAGCGGCGCGAGATCAAGATACTTCACCGCACTGAAAGCCGGATGGGGCTCGATGGCCTGGCCGAGGGAACCGAGGTGGCTCTCATCGATCCGAACGCGGCCTCGAGGCCCAAGCCAACCGCAGCCCCGGCGGCCGGACCTGGAGTGTCGAAGTGACCGGCATGGCCGACGGTATTCGCCGGCGTCGTCTGGACATCCTGCCCGAGATCGGCCAGGGATTCGACAACCTGCGCGTACACAAGCTGCGCTCGATCCTGACGATGTTGGGGATGATCTTCGGCGTGGCGGCCGTGATCGCAATGATGTCGATTGGCGCCGGCGCGCAGCAGCAAGTCATCGCTTTCATCGAGCAGCTGGGCGTGAGAAACGTCATCGTCGAAGCGCGGGAAGCCGCCGACAGTCAGGCGTTGACGAACGTGCGCAAGCTCTCTACCGGCCTGACGTTCAGGGATTTGCGCATGATCCAGGCCAGTCTCGATGGACTCTCGGCATCGACGGCGAGAAAGCGCTTCGTGCCGAGCAAGGTGTTGCCGAAACCGCAGGGCGACATCCCGACGGTGTTCGGAGTCTCGGCCGTCTATGGCAGCCTGGCCGGCATGACGCTCGCGAAAGGACGGTTCTTCGACGAGGATGAGGATCGCGGGTCGGCAGCCGTGGCGGTGCTCGGTCAGGCGGCGGCCACGGCCCTCTTCGGCTCGGACGAGGTCGTCGGGCAATTCGTCAAGATCAACGAGCAGTGGTACCGGATCGTCGGCGTGGCCGGAGCTCAGCTCACCGCACAGGGCAACGTCAGCGGGTTGCCGGCGCAGGACGCCAACAACGTGATCTACGTCCCGATCATGTCCGCGGTCCTCCGGATCGAGGATCGCATGGCCTACCTCAAGGACGAGATCGACGCCATCTATCTCAATCTCAAGTCGGAAGCCGACGTCGCCACGACCGGCCCGCTCGTGCGGGGCGTGCTCGAGACGACGCATCGCGGCGCGGCCGACTACAGCATCATCGTGCCGGCCGAGCTGCTCGCCCAGCAGCAGCGCACGAAGCGCCTGTTCGAACTGGTCATGGTGGCGATTGCGTCGATCTCGCTTCTAGTTGGCGGGATCGGAATCATGAACATCATGCTGGCCAGTGTCATGGAACGCACGCGTGAGATCGGTGTGCGCCGCGCCATCGGCGCCACCCGCCGCGACGTCGTCCGGCAGTTCTTGATCGAGACCACGCTTATTACCGTGACCGGCGGCTTTGCTGGCGTTATTGTCGGTGTCGTCCTCTCACAGCTCGTGGCGTACTTCGCCGGCTGGTCGACGATTGTCACTGCCACGTCGGTCCTGGTCGCCTGTTTCGTGTCTGTCAGCGTCGGGATCATCTTCGGGCTGTATCCGGCCGTACGAGCGGCGCGGTTGGATCCGGTCTACGCGTTGCACTACGAATGATGCCCACAGCGAGATGATGATGAGCACGGATCAGCTTCAAAGTTCGAAGTTCTAATTCAAGTTCGAAGTCGCCGCACGAACGCACCGTGTGCGCTATCGTCGACCGCAAGCCGGCAGGTTGCGATCCGAATGCTCGGCGCCATCGCGCAGACTGTCGGGTCGCGACGTACCAATGTAACCGAGGGCCGATAGGCTCGCTATGAGATCGGGACGCAGCACTGATCCACTCCCTGTCGATTTCTCAGCACCGCTACTCTCCGTGGTAATGCTGCGAAGCCGGCGAATCATGTCATCAGCTACCGGTTGCTGCTCCTCGTAGAGGACGGAACCCGCACGCGTGCTCCGGTCCTGATCTTTCTGATTTGCAGTTCGAAGTTCGAAGTTTGAAGCCTGCCTCGCCGAAGCCGATGGCAAAGGCGGGTTCGAAGTTCGCGTGCAGCGCGGCGTCAGAACGGATACTGTTTGACATTCGACTTATCGACCGTGATCCAGCCGGAGCCGGCGAGGCCATGCGGCGTTCCGGGAATCGTTTTCAAGTTGCGGTAGCCTGGCAGTCCAAGATCGAGACCGGGGGCAAGCTTCTCCCCCCTGATGAGCATCAGCGCCAGCTTGGCTTGCGCCTGGCCCGCGACCAGCGGGTCCCACAGAAACATCTTGTCAACCGCGCCGTCGTTCAGGAATTCGCCGGCAACGGATGGCAGGCTCGTTCCCATGACGCAAGTCCTCCCCTGCACTCCGGCTTCCCGAACTGCTCGTCCAATTCCCGCCACATCCACGACTGAGCTGCCTTCGAAGCCCTTGAGGTCGGGGTGTTTTGCCAGCAGCTCCTTTGCTTTCTGATAGGCGGTCTCGGGGCGCTCCGCCGTTTCAACCGGCGCCGATATGCGCACGATTTTCGGATACTTTTGCCTGGCGCGGTCGTAAGCCGCCGTTGCCCATCGCATATGGCTGCGCGCGGTCGTGTGGCCGACGAATGCGACGTACTTGCCGCTGCCACCCATACACGACGCCAGCTCATCCATCAGGTGCGAGCCATAGGCGAGGTTATCGAACGCCTCAATGTCTACATCCGTGTTCACCTGGTTGCTCGCCTCGTGTGTCACCACTTTGATGCGCGCGGCGCGGGCCTGCTTCAAGACCTCCTCGAGGCCTTCCGGCGAATTCGGAACGACCGTGATCGCGTCGGGTTTCTCTGCAATCAGCTTGCGGATAATGTCGGCCTGCTTCTGCGGATCAGCATCGGCCGCGCCGGTCATCGTCGCGTCAACCCCATTCTGCGCGGCAAACTGTCTGATCCCTTGCTCCATGCGCTCGAACCACCCGATCCCGGTTCGCTTGACGACCGTGACGATCCGGATCTTCTTCGTCTTCGCATCGCTCCTCTCGCCTTGGCCGCGTGACACACTTACCCCAAGCGCCATCACAAGAATGAATGCCACGCCGGCAACGGCCACGCGCGTCGAATTCCGCATCACGTCCTCACTGATCCATAGAGTAATACTCATCAAGTCGAAGACCCGCCTTCGCTCTTCGAGCTTCGGCGGGGCGGGCGCAAGCGCGGTGACGCGAGATTTCTACCATAGCAGCCCAAAACGCCGCCCGACCAAGCCGCGCGCACCCTCTCTCCGGGTTGCCATTACATTCGATTCTGAATTATCTTCGAGTCTGCATGTAACTGGGCGCCGCGGAAAGCCGCACCTCAGTGGCCACTCCGTGGGACCCGTCTGGGGCTCGAGATTGCCCGCCGGTTTCCCCAC
>JBLNGH010000079.1:0-20092 GCA_050264575.1 Acidobacteriota bacterium
GACCCCTGTGGCAATCGCGGGAGCCGTGATGGTCGGGCTGGGCTTTCGACCTTTCCAGTCCGCGGTTTTGAACCTCATCGCCAACACAGCGCCTGTCGCGTGGGGCGCCATCGGCACGCCCATCGTGACGCTCTCCGCGGTCAGCGGCCTGGATCAGCGTGCGCTCTCCGCCATGGCCGGTCATCAATTGCCGTTCGTGTCCATCCTGGTCCCGTTCTGGCTGATCGCGATCTTCGTGAAGATGGAAGGCGGCACGTGGAAGCAGGTCTGGGAAGTGTGGCCCGGGGCGCTCGTGTCCGGCGGATCGTTCGCCGTCATGCAATTCCTTGCGTCGCGCTCGAGTGCCTTTCACCTGGTGACCGACGTCGTCGCCGGCGTCTTCTCCGTCGTCTGCACCGCGCTCTTCCTGCGCTACGTCTGGCACCCGAAGAGCAGATTCCTTTTGAGGGCGGAGCGCGAGGCGCCGCAGAAGACGGGCACAGCGGGGCCGGTGGCCGCCGAGTGGCAGTACAAGTACACGGCACGCCAGACGGCGTACGCCTGGACGCCCTGGGCCATTCTGATTCTCTGTTGTGCGCTCTGGGGGATGCCGGCGTGGAAGACCGCGCTGAACAACGCGTTTCAGAGCGTCAAGATCGACACGACAATTCTCGGCTCGCCGCTCACGGGTTCGTTGTCGCTGCCGGTCTGGGACATGCCCGCGCTGCACAATCGCGTGCAGCGAACGCCTCCGGTGGTCAAGCCGGATGCGAAGCCCGAAGCCGCCCGTTTCACGATCAATTGGTTGTCGGCTGCCGGGACGGGCGTCTTCGTCGCCGCGCTCCTCTCCGGGCTGGTGCTGCGGCTGACGCGCTGGCAGTGGCGCGAGGCGATCGGCCTCACCGCACGCCGGATGAAGATTCCGGTGATCGTCATCGGCCAGGTGCTCGGGCTCGGCTTCCTGACGCGCTATTCAGGCACGGACGCGGTGCTGGGTCTGGCGTTTACCGGCGCGGGCGTCCTGTATCCGTTTTTTGCGGCGTACCTCGGCTGGCTGGGCGTGTTCCTCACCGGATCGGACACGGCGTCGAACGCCCTCTTCGGCAGCCTCCAGCGCATCACCGCCCAGCAGCTCAACCTGAACGAGATTCTCATCGTCGCGACCAATTCGACAGGTGGCGTCATGGGCAAGATGATCGACGCGCAGTCGATCATGGTGGCCTGCGCGGCCTGTTACGACAATGAAGCGGAGCGATCCCATGCGCTGGGACCGATTTTCCGGACGGTCTGGTGGCACTCGGTGGCCGGCGCGGCGATCATCGGACTGATTGCCTTTCTTCAGGCCTACGCGTTTCCCTGGATGATTCCCTCGGCGGGCGGGCCATAGACGCGCGCGCGTCACTCTTCTCTGATGACGGCCAGCGGATCGATGCGCGTGGCGCGCGCCGCCGGCAGCGTGCAGGAGGCGATCGCAACCACCACCATCACGGCGATCGACGCCACCAGATTGGCCTTGTCGGTCGCGGTGAGCCCGAAGTGCAGGCCGGCAATGAGGCTGGCGCCTGCTCTCACCGCGATGACGGCAGCGACGGCACTGTCTCAGTTTGCCCGAGTCCAGACGTGCTAACCACGGTCGCCGATAGCGTAGCGATACACGTTCGTGTCTCTGGGCTCAAATCCGAGGCGCCGGTAAAGTCTGTTGGCCTCTTCCCGTGATGGCCGTGAGGTCAATTCTACGGTCCGGGCATCCCGCGCCGCGGCAATCCGTATCGCTTCTCGGCTAAGCGCCTCACCGATGCCTTTCCCGCGCGCCTGGGATTCGACCGCGACATCCTCGATCCATGCCCGTACGCCCGTAGGGATGCGAAAAGTAACGAGTGTTAGAGTGCCTACGATCCGGTCGCCATCGCGAGCCAGCAGCAAGAAGGTACCCTCAGTGGTTACGATCTCGCGGAGTTGGTCAGCAGACGGAACAGTGGCTGCAGATGAGAGTTGAGGCACTAACCGTGTCATGGCCTCGCGAAGCCCATCACTGACCGCCCGACACACCTCGATAGTCACCGTACTCATCGCTTCTTCGCCGCCTTCCGCTCAGTCACGCTGCCTTCTTCGATCCGGCCCGTTGAAGAAGCTCCACGATGTGATCTCAGGTTGCTGGCTTTTTCAGCAACCTGCTAAAAGCTGAGTCGCGCCTGCAGCCTGATGACGCGGACGTCCTGGAACCCGTTCGCCATCCCGAACCGCGCGTCCTTGCGGAAATTGGCCGCGGTCGCCACGGCGACCGGGTCGAACCCGCCGAAGAAGACCGCATCGCTCACGTTGAACTGATCGCGATACGGCGTGGTCTGGTAACCCGTCACCGTCTTCTGATCGAAGAGGTTGGCGATGTTGAGGCCGACCACGACGCGCATTCCCTGCGGCAGACGGATCTGCTGCTGGACCAGCAGGTCCACTTGCGAAAACGCGGGGACCCGTCCCAGATCGCCGCGGCCGTTCGGGAAGAAATTGATGTTCTTCTGGCTCATGATCGTCGACTTCGGCACGCCGGTCTCCACGAGGGCGTTGAGCCCGACCGTCGTGCCCCACGGCATGTCGTAGGTGCCCTGCACCTTGAACTGATGCGGCCGATCCGTGCCGAGCGGCCCGGTGGTGACGTTCCCCTGTGCGTCGTAGGAGTAGTACAGGAGATTGAACGACCGGCCGGAGTTCGGCTGCAGGCTTCCGACGGCTTCGTCCGAGCTGGCGATACCGGACCAGTTGCCGCGCAGCGAACTGTAGAGGTAGCTGACGTCGGCGGACCAGCGGTCGGCCAGGCGCTTGCGCAACCGGATCTCGATGCCGTCGTAGTCGCGCACCGCCGCCGGCTGCGCCGGGTTCGACCGGCCGAGCGGGTACGTGCCCAGCTCGCTTCCGAAGCCGGGGTTGTTGACGCCGCAGTCTTCTTCACCGGACGCCGTGAAGTTGCAGACCGCTTCGATGGCGTAGTCCACCCACTTGTGCGCGTACCGCACGCCGAGCGACATCGTCCGGTTCAGCTCGTGATCGAGCCCGAACGTGAACTCCTGCGACCGCGCCGCCTTGAGGTTCGGGTCCACGAGATCGTGCGTCGGGTTGTTGGCCACGGGACGGAAGTCGAACTGCGTGATGAACGTGCCCGGGCAGCCGCTGCCGGGCGCGCCGTCGCCGCACGAGATCGACGGCCAGTCGAAGGAGTCGAGCGTGTAGTAGTAGTTGACCCAGTTGTCGCCGCCGAACATCACGCGGCCGATCGTGAGCTTCATCAGGTCGTAGAACACGCCCCAGCTGCCGTACAGCTTCCACTGGCTGTCGCCGCGCAGGTCGTAGGCGAAGCCGACGCGCGGCGCGAGCTTGTCGCCGAAGCCGAAATGGACGCCGGGATTGGCCGCGCGGTACGACGGCACGTCCTCGTTCTCCGTGCGGATGCCGAGGTTGAGCGTGAGCTTGCGATTGAGCGTCCACGAGTCCTGCACGAAGAGGCCGACGTTGTCCGATTGAATATCGCCAATGGTCACGAACCGCACGACGTTGAAGTAGCCGTACGTGCCGCGAATGCGGCGGCCGTCGTTGAGCGCGTAGGACTGATCCCAGAAGAGCTGCACCGTCGCCGCCTGTTCGCCCGAGAGCGTGTCGTCCACGACGTGCTCGACCTGCAGGCCGCCTTTGATCGTGTGCAATCCGTGCCAGCCCATGTACCGGGTCGCGTCGATGTTGAAGTTGAACCGGCTCAGGCCACCCTTCACGAACCGCGAGCTCGTCGGGTTGTCCGCGAATCCGTTCACGTGCTGCAGCGACGCCGGAATGTCGGTGAACTGGAAATTCGAGGCCTGGAACGTGTGGCGCAGCGCGTCGCTGAACGTGCCGACGTCGTGCTGATCCACCTTGAAGCGCGTCGTCGTGATGTTGACGTAGGTCTTGCTGTCCACGACCCAGTCGAGGACGCCGGAATAGGAGTCGTTCGACGAATCGCGCCGCACGACCGACGGGAAGAGCGCGGGATTGGACGTGCTGACGCCGTTCGGCCCCGACGCGGGCAGCGCGTAGCCGCCCTTGTCGCGCTGATTCAACGCGGCAAATCGGCCGCGCAGGTTGCGGGCGATCTGTCCGGTGACGTTGTAGTTGACGATGTTCGTGACCGGCTTCTGGCTGAACGTGGCGATCTGCTGCGTGCTGCTGAAGGTCACCGTGCGCGTCCGGCTCGTCCAGCTCGGGTCGTAACCGGCGTAGAACCACACGCGATCCTTCAGAATCGGCCCGCCGAAGTCCGCGATGGGCTCCGGGCTGGTGTAGTCGTCGAGCGGCGTGGTCACGTACTCCGCGATCGTCTGGTTCGCCGGGTTCAACCGCAGCGTCTGGCGCACGTCGCCCTGAAGCGCATCGTTGGTGAAGTAGATGCCGGCGCTTCCGTGGTAGGTGTTCCCGCCAGACTTCGTGATTGCGCTGATCACACCGCCGATGGACGCACGGTACTCCGCCGCGTAGCCGCTGGCTTTGGCCTGCACGGTATCGACGAAGTCGGGCGGCAGCGGTTTGCCCGAGGTGCCGTTCAGCAGGTTCGTCGTGTCGACACCATCGATGAGGAACCGGTTGTCGGCGCCGCTCGCGCCGTCGATCTGAATGCCGCGATTGCGGGACTCGCTCGTGATGCCTGGCGCCGACGTGACGAGCGCGGCGTAGTCGCGCCCCTTCGGAATCCGCTCAATTGTTTCGGCCTGGACGTTGGCCCCGGCCGAATTCTGCTTGACGTCGATGAGGGGCGAGTCCGCGGTCACCTTGATCGCTTCGGTGACGGTGCCGACCTCCATGACCAGATCGACCTTCAGGATTTGACCGAGTTCAAGCCGGATGTCCGATGATTTGCCCTGCTGAAACCCCGGCAGCGACGCCGTGATCTCGTAGCGGCCCGGCCGCAGCGCCGGAAACCGGTAGACGCCCTGCGAATCCGAGACCGTCGTTTCGACGCCCGCGAGTGACGGGCTGCGGGCCTCGAGCACGACGTCCCGGAGAACGGCCCCCGACTTGTCGCGGACGGTGCCCTCGATCGAAGCTCGTTGCTCCTGTCCGCTCGCCGGCGCCGCGAGCGCGAGCCACACCAGCGCCCAAATGATTCGTTTCATGGATGCCTCCCTGCTCCCTGAGCACGAATGCCCCTGATGCTGGGCGCCAGGGACCAGTTAGGCAAATTCGAAAGAATGATGCCGGCATAAGTCAGGACGAGCGCAACGAGGCGATCGCCACGGTGACTTCACCCGCGGAGGTGACGCGAATCGACGCCGCGGATGGGTCCTCGCCGGTGTTGTCCCGGTCCACCCAGACTCTTGGAAGATCGAGCTCTCGCGCGGGGGCGATGTCGTGATGCCAGCTGCGGGCGACGTGAACCCAGTTGTCTTTGCGGGCGCCCGTCGAGCGGGCGAAGAAACGAAAATGCGAGATCGACGGTTTGTAGTCACGCACACGCTCCGCGGTGACGACGAGATCGAACGGCAGGAGAAATGATTTGGCGGTCAGCGCAAACAGGTCGTCGTCGCAGTTCGTGAGGACGCCAACCCGATAGCCCTCCGCGCGCAGACCGGCGAGCATGGGCTCGACATCCGCGAACACCGGAAGCGTGCCCCACCGATCGGGCAGCGCGCGCGCCTGCGTTTCCGACAGCGGTACGCCGATCTCGCCGGCGGCCGACATCAGCCCTGTGGTCAACACGTCGCGGTAGAGCTTGTGCGGACTCTCAGCTTCGAGCAGCCGCTCGAACCGGTGGTACGCCTCGATGAGCGCCGCCGTCTTCTCGCCGGCCATCGGCCGGAGAATCGCGTCGAATCCCGAATTCCAGTCGACGAGCGTGCCGAAGCAATCGAACGTGATCCAGCGCATGGCCCTACTCTGTCACCAATCGGTTCCGCAGGCGGCCCTTGACGCCCGGTGGGGCCGGCGAGAACATTTTCCTTCGTGCGAAAGCCAGCCCCCCGGGTGACCGTCCAGCCGTCGGCGCGTCTGGAGAAACTGCGCAGGGCCGAGGAAGCCCTGACCGAGAGCCAGGCGCAGTATCAGGCGATCCTGTCGGCGCTGCCGGATCTCGTGTTCCTGCTGAGCCGCGACGGGACCTACCTCGACGTCCATCCCCGGGACGACCCCCGGTTGTTCGTGCCGCCGGAACAGTTCCTCGGCAAGACGGTCGTCGACGTGATGCCGCCGGAATTCTCCAGCCAGTTCGCCTCGTGCGTCGACCGGGTTCTCACGCAGGGATCGGCGCAGATGGACTACTCGCTTGTCATCAACGGCGAGGTTCGCCGCTACGAAGCCCGCATGGTGCCGTGCGGCCACGATCGCATCCTCTCGATCGTGAGAGACGTGACCGACAGCAAGCGGGCGCAACATGAAGCCGAGCGCAGCCGCCAGGAGCTGGCGCACATTTCCCGCGTGACGCTGCTCGGCGAAATCACCGCCTCGCTCGCGCACGAGCTCAATCAGCCGCTGACGGCGATCCTCACCAACGCGCAGGCGGCCCGGCAGAATCTCGCCGCGAAACGGCTCGAAGAGTCCGAGGCCGAAGAGATCCTGCAGGAGATCGTCGCCGCCGCCACTCGCGCCGGCGACGTGATCCGGCGCGTCCGGACCTGGCTCACGCGCGATCAGCCCGTCATGCAGGATCTCGACATCAATCAGGTTGTGTGCGACGTCGAGCGCCTGCTTCACAGCGAGCTGATCATTCGCCATGTCGCGTTGACGCTCGACCTCGCTCCAGCTTTGCCTCCGGTCTCAGCAGATCGCGTCCAGCTCCAGCAGGTGATCATGAACCTGGCGCTGAACGGCATCGAAGCGATGCACGACCGGACCAACGGCAATCGTCAGCTGACGATCACCACGTCGCTCGCCGGACGAAACGTCTTGGTTGCCGTCCGGGATGCCGGGACCGGCATTCATCCCGATCACATGGACCGGCTGTTCGATCCGTTCTTCAGCACCAAGCCGGCGGGCCTTGGCGTTGGCCTCCGGATCTGCTGGTCCATCGTCACCACCCATGGCGGTCGCATCTGGGCCCAGAACAACCCGGATGGCGGCGCGACTTTTTATTTCACGCTGCCGCCGGCGATCGGACTCCCATGAATCCCGCGCCGATCGTGTCCGTCATCGACGACGATGTGCCGGTGCTGAACGGGCTCGCACGGTTGTGCCGCGCATGGGGATATTCGGTCCGGCCGTTCACGTCGGCGCAGCAATTCCTCGAGCACCTGCGCGCCGAGGGCGACGAGATTGGATGCGTCGTGCTCGACGTCCATCTGCCGGGCATGTCGGGTCTCGAGCTGCAAGCCTCTCTGACCCTCACCCATCTGGACGTGCCGATCGTTTTCGTGACGGGCGCCGGCGACGAGACGATGCGATCGCGGGCACTCGCCGACGGCGCCGTCGCGTTTCTCGAAAAGCCGTTCGATCTGTCTGAACTGCTGCGCGCCGTGCAGGATGCGGTCGCGAGGCCGCGGCATCTCGGCGAGCGACGCGCCTACTTTGGCCCGGCTTTGATGACCGCTTCAGCGCAATCTGTCGATTGAGAGCGAGCTCCAACCGGGGCCGGCGACGATCACCGGTTTCGATCGCGCTCCAGGGCGACTTCGGCTTCGAGGCTGGCGCGATCGCGTGCGATGGTGGCCACCGCCAATCGCCGGCCGCCACGGACAAAGCTGACCGACGCATCCCGCGAATCGAGCGAGCCGTCCACGGTGACGGAATCCCAACGCTCCGCGTGACCGACATAGCGAATCGTGACGTCGTAGTGCTGGCTCCAGAAGAACGGCACGGCGTCGAATCGCTCGCGGCGTCCGAGCATGTTGCGCGCGGCGACCTGGCCCATTCGCTCCGCCACCACCCAATGCTCCACCCGGATGCGCTCGCCCGTGTGTGGATCGGGCCAGCGGGCGGCGTCGCCGGCGGCGAAAATTCCCGGCGCGCTCGTTTCGAGAAACTCGTTCACCGTAATGCCGCGATCGACGGCGAGCCCCGAACGCTCAGCGACGACGGTCGACGGCTTCACCCCGACACCCATCACCACGAAGTCGGCATCGATGGTCGCGCCGCCGCTCAACGTCACGGTACGCCCGGCGACCGCCGTCACCGTCTCGCCGAGGTGAAAGGCGACGCCGTGCGCCTCGTGAACGGATTTGATGAAGCGGCCGAGCTCGGCCCCCATCACCTTCTCGAGCGGCAGGTGTTCGGGGGCGACGACGTCGACCGCGATGCCGCGCGTCCGCAGCGACGCCGCGACCTCGAGACCGATGAAGCTGGCGCCGACGACTACCGCGTGTTTGGCGGCACTCGTGCGCTCGACGATGGCGCGGCTGTCGGCGAATGATCGGAGGTAGTGCACCGTTCCGCTGTCCGCCCCCGGAATTGGCAGATGTACCGGATCGGCGCCCGTGGCGATCAGCAGCGCGCCAAACTCACGCCGGGTACCGTTCTCGAGGACCAGCGCTCGCGAGGCCGGCTCGATCGACGAAACGCGTGTTTTCAACAGCAGCTCGACCTGCCGCTCCTTGTAGAGGTCCGGCGGCCACATCGGAATCCAGTCGTCCTGCGCCTCGCCGGCCAGATAATCCTTCGAGAGATTCGGGCGATCCACCGGCGGATCCGCATCGGCGCTGATCATCGTGATCGGCCCGCCGTACCCCTCCTGCCTCAGGGTGTTCGCTGCCGCGATGCCCGCAGCGCCGCCGCCGAGGATCACGATCGACGGGGGCGACGTTCCGCTCGCGACGGACCGCGACGGCTGCGCCGCTGGAAGCTTGTCCCGCACGAAGATCTTGCCGTCGCGCTGTTCGACCCGCCAGCAAGCGATCGGATCGAGCGCCGGCGCTCGCAGCACGTCACCGGTCTCCAGACTGAAGCACGCGTGGTGAAGCGGGCATCGGACGGTGCCGCCGACGACGAGCCCGTCGGCCAGACGGCCGTGGTAATGCGTGCAGTACGCGCCGACCGCGAAAATCCGATCGCCCACGCGGGCGACGAGCACCTCGTCCTCGCCGACATGACCGTGCAGCGTGCCGCCGCCGGGAATCGAATCGACCGGTACGCCGGCTGTCAGATCGGGGCCCGTTGAGCCCGCGGTCTTGGCCATGAGAAAAACCTTTCTATCACCCGGCGCTGGTTCCGACAAGAACGGATGCGGCGGATATCATGGGGACATACCCTCCCCAGCGACCAGCCTTTGGAGGTTGACATGGCTGCGTCGGTCTCACGAATCACGGCAAGTCTGTTTCTGGTTTTGATCGCGCAACAGGCGCCGGCCCAACAACCGCCGGCCAGCCGGCCGTTCGAAGCAACGTATTGGAAGGCGACGGAACTCGACGGCAAACCCACGCCCCCGCAGAATGCGACTCGCGAAGCCCACTTGCTGTTCAAGGGCGGAAGCGTGTCGGGCTCGAACGGATGCAACCGGATCACCGGGCGCTACGAGCTGAAAGGCGACGCCATCACGTTCAGCCAGATGGCCGGGACGCAGATGGCATGCATCGATGCCGCCGCGGATGTCGAGCGCGCGTTTCAAGCCGCAATCAAGGCCGCGGCACGATGGCGAACCACCGGCGATCGGCTGGAGCTGCTCGATGGGACGGGCAAACGCGTTGCCGCGTTCACGGGACGGACACCTTCGTCACCGTCCACCTCACCCAAGCTGGATGGCACGGTGTGGCAGCTCGTCAAGTTCCAGGGCGGCGACGACAAGACCCTGACGCCAGACGACGGCTCGAAGTACACGATTCAATTCATGTCCGGCGGCCAGCTGGCGGCGCGCATCGATTGCAATCGAGGGCGCGGCACCTGGAAGTCGAGCGGCGAGAATCAGATCACGTTCGGTCCGCTCGCGCTCACGCGGGCCCGGTGTCCTCCCGGGTCCCTGCACGATCAGATCGTCAAGCAGTGGACCAACATCCGCTCGTACGTCGTCAAGGACGGCCATCTCTTCCTCTCGCTCATGGCTGACGGCGGAATCTATGAGTTCCAGCCTGCCAAGAACGCCAGGCCTATGCGCGGCAGCATCGAAAAGGTCGACGGCGCTGTCGATTTCGCCGGGTCTCGTTCGACGTAGCAGTAGAGCGTAGAGCCAGGACGAGACCGCACTCGAAGGAGAGACACAATGCGATTCCTGACCGTATACAAGCCGGCGAAAAAAGAGGGCACTCCGCCGACGCCTGAGGAAATGGCCCGAATGGGCCAGTTGATCGAAGAGATGACGAAGAATGGAACCCTGCTGTCGACGGAAGGCTGCCTCCCGAGCGCGAAGGGTGCGCGTGTACGGCTGAAGGACGGCAAGATCACTGTCACCGACGGCCCGTTCACCGAGGCCAAGGAACTGATTGGGGGCTTCGCCATTATCAACGCGAAGTCGAAGGACGAGGCGATCGCGCTGACGAAGCACTTCCTCGAGATCGCCGGCGACGGCGAAAGCGAAATCCGCCAACTGTACGAGCAGTCCGACTTCGCGTAGGCCGTTGCGCTGCCAGGGGCAAGGCGTCCGCCGCCTGGCAGCGCGACCTACCTTGAGACGCGGTAGACCACGTGCAGCGCATCAGGCGCGGCAACGGCTCGCGCCAGGGTCAGCGTCGCTCGCCGCGCGCGTGAATCGAACAAGCGCATGCCGTCGCCGAGCAGCTTCGGCACCACGTGCAGGGATAACTCGTCGACCAGACCGGCGTCGAGGGCCTGGCCGGCGACGTCGGCGCCGCCGCCAATCACGACATCTCGACCGGCGGCCGCGGCCTTCGCCTGACGAATCGCGCTCTCGACTCCATCGGTGACGAAGGTAAATGCCTCGGCGCCCCGAGCGGGAGCCGCAGGGGCATGGTGCGTGATCACAAACTGCGCTGCCGCGTACGGATCATCGACGAAACCGCCCAGTTTCGCTCCGAGGTCGTAGGCGCGGCGGCCCATGATGATCGCGCCGGTGGTGAGAATGCCTTCACGCACGATCTCCGCGGTGTCACCGGACGGCGAAAAGAAGTAGTCGTGCAGGCCGCCGTCTTCGCCCTCGCGAGTGGCGATACAGCCGTCGAGCGAGATCGCCATGTCGATGATGACTTTGCTCATGTCAGCTCCGGCCGGCGACCCGCGGCGAGTTCACGAGGAATGCCCCATAGCTCACGGCGATCTGCCACGCGCAGTACGTCAACACGACCAGCCGGTTCATCCATCCGGCCAGCACGCCCGGACGAAATCCACCGGCCTCCGGCAGCGCGATCGCCAGGTACCCCGCCATCGACACGAGACTGAGACACGTCAAGTACGCCATCCACATCACGACGCGCCGACGTCCTTTCCAATCCTGATTGTGCCGGGTCAGGCTCCATCCGAGCAGCATCGCCGCCACCGGAATCCCGGGGATCCCGATCATCGACGCGATCGCATGCAACGTCCCACGCGCGGTGAGCTGGTCTGGAGCCGCGATCACCGGATCCTGCGGAAAGAGTCCGGCGGCGATCAGGGCGAGCGAGACGGCAAGCAGCACAGGCCGTCCAATCCGGCCCGCGCGCGACTGCACTTCTTCGCGGAGCGAGACGAACAGGGCAAAAAATGACAGGCCCCACGCGATGAACGCCAGCACCATGATCCACCCGTAGCGCCCAATCGCATACTCGCTGATGAACCGCCATGATGGCTCGAGCTCAGGCTTGATCGCATGGAGGAGCAACACCAGCGTCAGGAAGACGCACACGCCGGCCATGGAGACGATCGCTGCCTGGCGGGCGACCTCCATCGACACGCGCGCGCGTGACACGGACGGCCCGCTTGACCTGTCGTCGAGAACGATTGTGCTGTTCATGCCTTCACCAGGAACGTGCGGACGCCTGCCACGTCCTGTCTACACGTCGAACGACAGGGTCCGAGATCGACAGGACGCGGAAACGGGGCGACCTACCGGCGCGTCACATGGGCGGCGACCGCCACCCACCGCCCGCCACGGCGCGCCCAGATGTCGGTATAGCGACCGGATCCAGGCGCGCCGTCCGGCATCGCGAACGTCGTCCGGGCATGGACGATCGCGACGTCTCCGAGGAGACGGACGCTGACGTCGTGCGCCTCAAGATTGAGCAACGTGTACGGTTTCGCGGTTTGTTCGAGGAACTGAGCGCGATTGATCAAGGACCCGTCGGGCAGCGAGCACAGAAAATCGTCTGCCAGGATTTCTTCGAAGCGCTTGACGTCGGAGCGTTTCACGGCGTTGATGTAGTCGCTGTTCAGCCGGGTCAGGATCTGGAGATCAGAGAGCGTGGTTTCGGTCGGCATGGTCCTGCGTAGTCCTTGAAGGGTGTTCCGATCGACGCGAATGACAACGGTGGTGTAGCGGTCGATGGCGGCGAGCACGGCCGATCGTGGCCCGTTGCGCCAGTCGTCACTGTTGTAGAAAGCATCCTCCTGACGCTCCCGCGCCTCGAGGCTGGCGAAGGCGCGCATCAGGATCCACGAGTCACGGTCGTGGAGCGACGGCCCATAAGCCACGACGTCCACCTTCCAGCGCCGGAGCAACGGCAACGACTCGCGGACGAACAACTCGTGGAAACGATCGCGCTCGCCAGCCTTGAGGGTGTAGGACCGGATCTCGAGCAGCGTCTCCGCGCTCGAGGACGGGATCGCCCCGGATTGCGCAAACGCGAGCGCGGCACGCGTCAGCAGCAGCCCCGCCAGGATGACGGGCATCAGTCCACCCGTGAGCCACAGGTCACGTTGACAAACGTGCCGGTGAGCGCGCTGGCATGGCTCGACGCCAGCAGCACGGCGGCGTTGGCCACTTCCGCGAGCGCCGGCAGCCGGCCCAGCAGGGACCCGCGGCCGGCGGTCGCCACGTACTCGTCGAAGGACACGCCGGCGGCGGCCGCGTGAAGTGCGAACACGTCACGGACGGCGGGCGCGTCGGGAGATCCCGCGGATCGCAGACAGACGACGCGGATACCGTGCGGCCCCAGCTCCGCCGCGAGCGTGCGCCACAGACCCTCGATGGCCTCGCATGCGGCGCCGAAGCCGCCGATGTGGGACGTCGCTTCGCGCGCCGGCCCGGCGGTGATCGTCATCAGCACGCCAGACCGCTTCTGAAGCATTCGCCTTGCGACGCACCGTGCCGTCACGAACTGCGTTCGCGCGGCAGTGGCGACCGGCCGGAGAAACTCCTCGAGCGACATCTCGACGAGCGGTCTGCCCTGCACATCGTCCATGCCGATCGCGTTGAAGGCGACGTCGAGGCCGTTGGTCTCGCTGAATAGGGCATCGACCTGAGCCTGCACCGCGCACTCATCGCTCGCGTTCACCGGCGAGACGTCCGCGACGCCGCCCGCGGCCACGATGTCATCGGCGACGGCCTCGAGCGTAGTACGAGTGCGACCCGCCAGGAAGACTCTCGCGCCTTCACGCGCGAACGCTCGCGCGACCGCTCCGCCGACCGCGCCACCAGCTCCGTAAATCACCGCGCGCTTGCCCTGCAGCAACACCACCAGACTCCTTCCACGACTCGCCTCATCGTGACCGGGCGGCGGGAACGGCCGCTATCACGAAATTTCGATCCGCCGAAAATCCACGCGATACCAGCAGGACCGCGGCCGAAACGGGTAGGATCGACGTCAGACTAGGTGGAGATCTGAATGCGTCAGGAGCTGTTCGTAAATGGCGGTGGACCCCAGAAATTGCCTTCCGCTGATGCGGCTGCAGCGCCAGACGCCACTCGTACGCGATTGCTGCAATCGGCGATTGCTCTAGTGGAGGACCTCCGATCGACCGGCTGTGCCGGGAACCGGACTTCCGACGGATACTCGCCGGACTTTCAAGTCTGCCTGCCCTATCGCGGAGTGTTCACCTGGCACGTCGGCGGCGACGCCGTCGTGAGTGACGCGAATCAGGTGCTGTTCGTCACGGGCAATGAGTCCTTTCACATCACCCAGCCGCTGCGCGGCGGCTACGCGGAGCTCATCATTACTCCCAGCCGTCGCCTGCTGGCGGAGCTCGCCCGGGAACACGGGTATCGTCCGCTCGGATCGCACGTGCTGTTTCGTCGCCGGAGCCGGCGCGCCTCTCCACGAGTGCAGCTCCGGGGCGCGCGGCTGCTGCACCTCGCGCAGCGGCGCGCGGCCGACGACCTGGAGATCGAGGAGGCGGTGATCGATCTCCTCCGCGCCGCCTTCGATTCGGTCGGCTCGGGGCTTGCGTCGATCGCCGCCGCGAGCCGCGTGACCGACCGAGCCAAGATCTTCCTCGAAGCGCACTTGACGGATCCGATCCGGCTTGGCGACGTGGCGTCGGCGGTCGGCGTGTCCGCGGCGTACTTGACCGATCTGTTTCGTCGGACGGAAGGGGTCTCGCTATCCCGCTACCTGAAGCAGCTTCGCCTCGCGCGGGCGCTCGTCGAACTGCCCCACGCCAACGACCTCACCGCTCTGGCGCTCGGGATGGGGTTCTCGAGTCACAGCCATTTCACGGCCGCGTTCCGGCGAACGTTCGGATGTACGCCGTCCCGTTTCCGGGGCGACATGAAGACTACATCCTCGTCGTCATGACCTTCATGCGCAAGCGCAGGCCGCTGAAAACCGCAACCTGCTAGGGCGTTGAACCACGATGGACACGAAGGATCTTAAAGAAAAATCTTCGTGCTCTTCGTGACCTTCGTGGTGATCGCCCTTGGACACGATTCTTGCCGGACATCGAGCAGGAGATGCAACAGACACTGGCGTGATCTCTCTAGAACGACAGCGCCGTTCCTACGGAGAGGACGTGATTCAGCCGATCCGGACCGACGACGCTGTGGAGGAATTGATTGAGGTAGCCGACCTCGATGCGGACCTTCTCGGTGACGGTCCGTGAGATCCCGCCGAAGGCGCGGTTCTGATCGAACCCGCGATCGTAGCGAAGCGTGCCGTTGAGGTGCATCTGGATTTCGTCATACCCGACGAGCGCGTACCGGCCGTCGGGCGTAATCGGCCGCACGTACCGGACTTGCTCGCGCACGCGCCAGGCCAGTCCATTGTTGGCTTCAGCCCACCGCTGCTCGAGCCGCGTGCGCAGCGTCAGCGAGCCGCCGAGGCCATGCCCGCTCCAGAGGTATTGCTCGAAGAGCCGCTTTTCGACGAGCGTGCCGCCCGTCACCGGAAATGACGGGATCACGCCGAACCCGGCCGACGCGCTCGAACGCGTCGTCAGGTCGTAGCCGAACAACCCGCGCATGATGATCGAATCCACCTCGTCGACGCCGTCGCGCATGCGCAGGCTGAACTCGGCGGACCAGCGCCACGGCGACTCGGTGCCCTGGCGTTCCTGAAGGCTGAGATTGGCCCAGACGCGTCCGTCGGTGGTGACCTGTGCCGCGGCTGGAGCCGGAAAACTCGAACCCACGAGGACAACGAACAAACCAATGCAGGTGCGACGAGCCGACATGTGCGCGCGAAAGGTATCACGAGACGGAAAGACCGGAACGGCACGCAGTCGTCTTAAGAAGCATAACCACCATGCTCACCTCCAGATTCGAACCCGGTGCGCTGACCGCCGCGGCCTTTCTCTTCGCCGCCACCTTCTCGATGACCGTTGCGGTGTCAGCAGAACAAACTCCGTCGGCAGCAGGAGCGCAGGAGACCAGGTTGCTTGCATCGCTCAACAGCTGCATCCAGGCGCGCTTTCAGGACATCGACTTCAAGTTTGGAATCAGGCGCGTCATCAAACCCGGCGAGACGCCACATCGCTTCGAGCCGGAAACGGTCCGCGAAATTTCGGCCGTTCGCGAGCTCGAAGACGCCGGACTGCGCGTCGTGCTGTACCTGACCGGACGGCAGGTCCTGCGCGACAGACCTCCGCTCGCCGGATTGAGCAGTCAGATGGCGTGGGAGTTGATCAAGGGACCAGTTCTCATCACCGAGGCGGCCACGGAAGGCAGCTCGACCGCCACCGGTAGCGCGATGCCGGCGCCATCGTCGATGGATCTCTGGGACGACAGCCGCCGCGCCATGCAGTCATTCGGACAAACCGACTCGCGCGAGTTCGCGCTGGCCGGCTGGAACTTCGTCGCGCGCCCGGTCCGCGCCGAGCCGATGTGCCTCAATTGCCATCGCGAGGGTATTGCCGCCGAGAACACGCTGAAGGTCGGCGATCCCATCGGCGTCGTGCTGTACGGCTATACGGCGACTAGGTAATGGTCCCGCTCCGTGTGACGCTTCCACTGCCAAAAGCAAAGCACACATGAAGGGCATGAAGGAGATGAAGGGCATGAAGAAGAGCTTTTCTTGAGAACTATCTTGAAGAGCTTTTCTTCAAGAACTTTCCTTGAACAGCCTTTCTTCATGTCCTTTCATGCTCTTCATGATCTTCATGTTTGCTTTTGGCACGCGGCTATTTCCGGCGAGCGAGCCGCCAGAAGCTTTTCTCGTCGAGCAGCGTGATGCGGTGGCCTTTCTGGCGCAGGCGCTTGATCTCCATCAGCTTCAGGCCGGCGTTCCGGCCCGCGGCCTGGAGCGGATTGGGGCGTCCCCGGACGACGACCGTCGTTTTGACGGACGGCATCCCATGGATGAACGCGCCCGCGCGGCGGGCCGCACGCATGGCCTCCTTCCGGGTCCTCGTCAGGATTCCGGTGAACGCGATGTGCGCGCCCCTCAGCGTTTTCAGCACGCCCGGCTGAAGCCGCGCCGGCGGACGCCCGAGCGCCTCGATGAGCTCGTCGGCGCTTTCGTACCGCTTGCGGCGTTCGCCGATGCACCGGTAGATGATCTCCTTCAGCTCGTCGCTGCACGAGAGGCGGCGCACTTCGTGCGTGAGAATCCGCGCCCGCGCGTCACCTTTCACCAGCATCGCCAGCAGCTGGCCGACCTGATAGACGTCGTCTCGCGCGCGCCACTTCGGGGCAGCCGCCTCGAGCATCTCGCTGGGGACCATCGACACGTTCAGCGTGCGCGTGGTGATGCCGCGCCGGCTGCTCTGCGGCCGGACCGTGCCGAAGTCGCCGAGCTTCAGCCGGCGTCCGGCGCAGACGAAGACGTTGAGCGGCGTGAGATCGCGATGCAGGATCTGACCTCGATGCAGCCGGCCGAGCACCTGGAGTATGCCGGCAATCTCACGGCGCGCGACCGTTTCCGTCCAGCCCTTGCCGCGAGCCGCGAGAAAGGCGCTCAGGTCGCCGTTCGGCGCATACTCGAGCGCCAGGCAGTACAGCAGCGGCGCATTCGCCTGCACAGCCGGAAACGCATCGAAGACGCGAATGGCTCGTGGATGATCGTCGAGGACCTGACCGAAGTAGGCCTCGCGCAGCCATCCGTCAATGTGCGTGCTGACTTTGAGGCAGAGAACCTCCGGAACGATCGGCGAGCGTCCCTGCCGTCGAACGAGGTACACCTGGCCGTATCCGCCCTGGCCGAGCAGCCGTCCGACTCGATAGCCGAGCCCCGTCTCCGGACTCGACACGATCTGACCGAACGCCAGAAGCGGAGGCGCGGTCCGGGAGACAGGAATCCCGCCCGCGCGCCGGGTCGTCGCGCCGGGGGACAGGATGGCGGCGTGTCCGGACATTGAAAGCATTGGTAATTGATAATGGGTAATTGGTAATTGATGCTTTTGGCTTCTGCCTTCCCATTACCAAATTACCAATTATCAATTACCAATTTCCCCGGATTCCGGCGCGAGCAAATCCGCGAGCTTGGTGATGAACGCCGCCGGATCGATCGGTTTGGCGAAGTACGCCTGGTATCCGGCCGCCAGGATATTTCGCTGTTCGTGCGCCGCGGAGAACGCCGTCACGGCGACGGCCGGCATCTGGTGACCGGCGGCGCGAAGCATCTTGAGCAGCGCCAATCCGTCGATGTCGGGCATGCCGATGTCGCTGACGATGAGATCGAACGGGTGGCGTCCTGCGTACTCGAGCGCCGCGTGCGGCGATTCCACGGCGGCCACCGTCCCGCCGCCCTGCTCGATCAGGCTGTACAGCCACATCCGGCTGTTGTCGTCGTCGTCGACGACGAGGACGCGCCGGCCGCGCAGCGGCTGTCCCGCTTCCCTCGGGAGCGGCGGTGATTGCTGCGCCGCCGCCTGGGTCGCGGGCAGGCGAACGGTGAACGTCGCGCCGAGACCGGGACCTTTGCTTTCAGCCTCGACGCTGCCGCCGTGCATCGCGACGAGCCGTCTGACGATCGTGAGGCCGATCCCCAGGCCGGAATGGCGGCGGGCAAATCCGCCCTCGCCCTGCCTGAACTGATCGAACACGTGCGGCAGGAGCACGGCGTCGATGCCGATCCCCGCGTCGGTCACGCGAATCACCGCCTGATCGTCGTTCGAGCTCACCGTGATCTCCACCCGCCCGTTCTGCTGACTGAACTTGACCGCGTTGGTCAGCAGGTTCACGAGAATCTGCTGCAGTCGCGCCGAATCGCCCATGACCGTGATCGGCGCGGTCGACACGCTCACGGCAATCTGCTTCATCTCGACCGCGGTCTGCACGGAATCGAGCGCCGACTCCACGACGCTCGAGAGGTCCACCGGCGCGATCTCGAGATCGACCTTGCCTTGCCCGATGCGCGAGACGTCCAGCAGATCGTTGATCAACCGGACCTGAAGGTTCGTGTTGCGTTCGAGGGCGTCGAGCGCGCGCTGCCGCAGGCGCTCGTCCGCGATGTTGCTGCGGAGGTGCCACAACCAGCCGACCATCGCGCTGAGCGGCGTGCGCAGCTCGTGCGACAGCGTCGCCAGGAACTCGTCCTTGAAGCGGTTCGCGCGTTCGGCCTCGTCACGGGCGAGCCGTTCCCGTTCGATGGCCGCCGTCATCGCCTGCTCGGCGCGGCGGACGCGCAGCAACGCGCCGATCGTCGCCAGCAGCACCTCGGACGCGACCGGCTCGGTGAGATACGCGTCGGCGCCGGCCAGAAGCCCGCGCGCCCGGTCCGGATCCGTAATCGACGTGCTGGAGATCTGAAGCACCTGCACGGGGGTATCGGCGTCGTCTTTGAGCCGGCGGCAGACATCGAGGCCGGACATGTCCGGGAGATTCACGTCGAGCAGCACGAGATCCGGCTTCAGCTCGGCGCACAAGCGCAGGCCGTCCTGCCCCGTCGTCGCCTCGAAGACCCGATAGCCGGCGCGCTTGACGGCGCTCACCTTCGTGAACCGGCTGGCGTCGTTGTCGTCGACGATGAGAATCCGCGCCGCAGGGACTGTCTCGTGCATTCGATCCTCACACGGCGGGGGACACGCGCACGGCATCCCGAATCGCGGCGCGCAGCACTTCGCGGGAGAGCGTGCCCTTCGGGATGATCTTCGCCACGCGACGGCCCGCTGGCACGCCGTCGCCGACGGGCCGCGACGTAATCACGACCACGGGCAGATCCCGCGTGACCGGATCCCTGGCGAGACGCTCGGTCAGTTCCTCGCCGCTCATGTCCGGCAGTCCGAGATCGACGAGCACGACGTCGGGACGGAACGTCGGGATCATCGCCAGGCCGTCGGCGGCCGTCGACGCTTCTTCGACGCGAAAGTCCGTCGAGCCGAGCGCCTCCCGGACGACGAACCGGAAGGTCTCTTCGTCGTCGATGGTGAGCACGCGCACCGGCGCCTCGGTCTGGGCCGCGTCCAGCGTCCGCAGCAGCCAGTCGCGGCCGATCGGTTTCAGGCCGAACGCCGTCGCGCCGAGACCAAACGCCTTCCGGCGGTGATCGTGTGTCGAGAGCACCAGGACCGGCATATTCGACGTCACGCCGTCGCGTCTGAGCTGGATGAGCAGATCCCACGCCTCACGGCCGTGGAGGTGGATGTCGAGAAGCACCGCGACCGGCCGGAATTGCGCCAGCAACTGTTGCGCGATCTCCGTCGATCGCGCATGAATGACTTCGTACGGTGTGTCGTCGAGCAGCCGCCGGTAGATGAGCGCGTCCTCGTCCGAATCCTCGACCACGAGAACGGGGATGCGTCCCGGCGACAACGCGGGCGCGGCAACGCTCACCGGATCGCGATACATCAACGGAAGCGTCAGCGTGAACGTCGAGCCCACCCCGAGCGAGCTCGTGACTTCGAGCTGGCCGCCCAGCAGTTCGGCCAGCCGCCGCGACAACGGCAGACCCAGCCCGGTGCCCTTCACTCGACGCTGGAGCGGGTTTTCGATCTG
>JBLNGH010000080.1:0-8191 GCA_050264575.1 Acidobacteriota bacterium
CGCGAGCACGCGGCCGTTCACCTCGACCTGATCGACGTACGGCACGTTCGAGGGCAGCATCGACACGACGGTTCCCAGCGTGAGCGCCGTAGCAGCGATGCCGGCAAGAGCACCGGCCAGGCTCAACAGCAGGTTCTCGGTCAGCGTTTGTCTGGCGAGTCGTCCGCGGCTGGCGCCCAGCGCCAGGCGCAGCGCCATCTCGCGTCGCCGCGCGAGCGTGCGCTCCATCTGCAGACCGCCGACGTTGAAGCACGCAATGAGCAGCACGCACGCGACCGCCGCCATCAATACGCTGAACGGCGTGCGCACGTCGTCCATGACCGGAGACTCGAGCGGCACGAGCGTAAAGCCTGGCAACGAGGACGCAACGGCGTCCCGCGAGAGACCGCGCTGAAGGCGGCCGACAACGGTTACGGAGCCCTCGCGGCAGCCCGTATTCTCAGCGCTTCGGACCGGCCGCGAGAGCGGCATCCAGCCCTGAACGTCGCCGCGGGCGAGCGGCCCGGCGAATCCTCTCGGCATTACGCCCACGACGGTCACGGGAGTCTGGTTGATCGTGATCGGCGTCCCGAGAAGGCTCGACGACCCGCCAAGCTGACGCCAGAACTCGTAACTGAGCACGATCGTTGGATCGGCGCCAGGTTGATCCTCCGCCGAGGAGAACGTCCGGCCAATAAACGGCGGCGTTCGCAGGACCTCGAACATCTTCGAGGACACGCACTCGATGTCGTCGACGTTCTGGGGATCTCCTTGACCGGTCAGCACGTGCGAGCCGCTGGTGAACGCCGCTACGGACTCGAGCGGTCCAAGAGCGCTGAGGAGATTTCGGTACCGATCGCGCGGAACCAGTGTCCGCCGGCCATTGACGACCATCTGCACTTCAGCCAGCTCGTGCGGCCGCTCGAACGGCGATCGCAGCAGCACGGCATCGACGATGCTGAACATCGCGACGTTGACGCCCGTGCCGAGCGCCAGCATGAGCACCGCCATCGCCGTGAATCCCGGCGTGCGCCGCATCATGCGAAGCGCGTACTTCACGTCGTGGCGCAGCGCGTCGACGTGCTCGCGGACGACTGCGGCGAGCACGCTGCGGATTTCGCGCCACCAGAACGCGGCGCCTCGTCTTCCGCCGGCGTCGACGTCAGCGGTCATCGCCTCACCGAAATCGCCGCGGAACTCTGCGGGCAGCAGCCGCAAGAGCAGGGCGAACAGCCGCTTCATCACTACGCCTTCGCCTTTCGAAGCATGTCCGTGGCCCTGGCGGCATCGACCATGGCCTGGAGCCGGTCGGTTTCCGCCGCGATGACCCGCTTGCCGAACAGCGTCAGCCGGTAGTACCGCCGTCGCTCGTCATCGTCCTGCGCGGGCGGGCGCGTGCGGCTTTCGACGACGAGTCCCTCGGCGAGCAGGCGTTTGATGATCCCGTACAGCGTGCCCGTGCCGAGCTCCACGCTGCCGCCTGTACGTACCGAGACGTCTTTGATAATCGCGTAGCCGTGGCGCGGCTCGTCGGCCAGCGCGACGAGCACGTGGAACATCGCCGGCGTGAGTGGCAGAAGGGCAAGCGGATCGCGGTCGGTGGTCATGAGTCGCTACACACTACATCGTATCGCGATGCATTGGAAGGGACGGGAGTCCCCGTAACAACGCCGCTCCGACGCTTCACGCACGCGGTGTCGATGTCCCCGATCCGCGGATGTATACTCCTCGGCGCTTTGCCCCGCATTCCGCTGACCGTCATCCTGCTCGGCGCAGCCGTGTCGCTGTCGGCGTGTACCAGCACCTGCAGCAGGCAGACCTCGACCCCGGTTCCAGGTGAAACCGCAGCCCAGCCGCCCACCGTGTGGTCGCTGGTGCTGGAATTTCAGGATGGCGGCGTGCGGCTGGTCGACGCGAAGCCTGCCAAAGGCAAGATCGTGGCGCCGCGGATCGAGGAGCGTCTCGCGTCCCTGCGCAATCGCGACAGCCAGTGGATCGAGTACGCCGTCCGGTCGGATACGTCGAAACAAGTCCTCCACAGCGGCGCATTCGCCGTGTCGACGACGGCGATTGTCGAGAGTGGAGGACCCGACGAGCCCGGCGGCACGATTCGCGTTCGTCGCCGGTTCGTGAACGTCGCTGTGCCCTACGTCACCGAGCCTGCGTCGGTCGTCTTCTCACGCGTCGAGCCAGGCGGCGACACGCCGGCCGAACGGTGGGCACGTGTGCCGATTGGCACGATCGCCCTCAAAGGAGCGCCGCGATGACGACGCCGCGGATCGCAAAACGGTTACGCCGAGGCGGTCTCCTGCTGGTTGTAGCGTTGACCGTTGCGACAGGCGGCTCATCGGCAACTGCGCGGGACATTGATTTCATCAGCGATCATCTGGCTGGCCCCCCTGTCATCATTCATGGAAGTGGCGCCGACGACACACTCAACATCGTCATCCTCGGCGACGGGTTTACGAGCGATCCCATGCAGATTGGGGCGTACCGGGATGCTGCCGATCGGCTGGTGACTGAGCTGGTCGCGACAGATCCTTTTTCAGTACTTTCGAGCGCGCTCACGATTTACAGACTCGACGTCCTCTCGGATGAGGGTGGCATCGACGTTCCGACTGAATGCGGCGGTAAGCCGTACGACTTGCCACCCCCACCCGCCAGCGAGACCCCATCACCAGCATCCCGATCCCCAAAGACTCAGGCGAATACCCTTGACACGCACTGGTGCGGAACTGACGCTGTCACGAACAAGGCCAGTAAGCGCTTTCTCGGCTCGGACACCGATCGAGTCGCGACCTTCGCCAACGCGGCCGGAGTTTTCCCAAATATCACCGTGGTGCTGGTGAACGACTACATGTTCGGTGCCACGGCGTATCCCGAAGGCGGTGTGGTGTTCGTGTCGATCAACCAGAACCTCGTCAACGATATGAACCCAGACACTGGCGCCCTACAGCAGGCGCTAGACCCCAATCCGTTTCCCGCGGTTGCCGTCCACGAACTGGGCCATTTGGCGCCGTTCCAGCTCCTGGATGAATATTCGCGAGGTCGTGACGTCACCAGCGAATTGCCCGCAGACAAAGGTGTGATCGACGCCAGCCCGAACCTGACGACGGTACTGGCACCGCTCAAGTGGAACAGTCTGCTGGAGCCGGGAACCACAGTTCCGAGCAACTGCAGCAGCGCCCACCCGCCGGAAGTCGGCGCGGCGGCAGGCGGATATGGATTCAACACGGATGTCTATCACTCGCGTTGCTCACCCCCTTCGCCACCCGGATCTGCCTGCAAGATGGACACGAACTTCTGGACCCCGTTCTGCATCGTCTGTCGTCAGCGCATCCTGCAGGCACTCGAACCGTACGTACCATTACTGAACTACGTGCCTCCACGCAGCGAGCCGTCGCCAGTTCGGGGAAGGCCGGATCCAGGACAACTGTGGGTCATCCTGGACGAGTTGGCGATCAATAGCGGCGCATCGGGTTGGTACTCCATTGAGTACGCGATTTCGGTCAATGGCCCGCCGCGCCCAGACCGACCGCAAGTGGTGTCAGGCCAGTGGCCCCACGATCGCGGAGTATTCTTCCAGCGAGGACAGACGGTCGTCATCGACGACCTGCTGACGATCGTGCCAGGCGCCTGGCTGACATCCTCCTTGAAATTGAACGTCGACTATCGCCTGGTCTGGCGGCCGAGATTTGGTGACGGCGGCGTCGGGCCGCCCACGACTGTGGCCCAGGAGCACCGAGAGGTTGCGCTGCCCCGAGTCCCGACAGGCATCGTCGCGATCAATCGGCCCACGCATCGGATGACACTGGGACTGATTGCGCCGCACTAAGAACGCAAGGCCGTTCTCACTTGCCGATAAGGCTCTTCTGAGTCGGAAGTGAGAATGGCCTTGGCAGCTCGAGCGTCGTTTCTTCAGTGTCTAACTATCGGGCACGCAGACATCGTACTCTTCGTGGGTGCCCGGCGGGCAATTCGGGCCCATACCACCGCCAGGCGGCTGCTGCTCGCCGCGCGTTCGGGTCTTGCACTTCTCCAACGCGGCGGAGAATTCCTGTGCTGCCTGCATGACACAGGCAATGACGTTTCCCCGTTCCTTGGGGTCGGCGTTCCAGATGATTGTGGCGGCTTTGTGTTCCAGTCTCGCCATGACCATGCGGAGAGCCTGCACGCCACCGACGAGGCTCTGTAACGCTGCGGGGTCTTTGGATTTCGTCTCACCATTCGGGCTCATCTCTTGGCTCCTTGGGAAGGTGACGCGGCTTGATGGTCACTCAGGCTGAAAGCCCAGACGTCGTGATTCGTGTCCTTTCTCATGTATAAGAGCCAGCCGTCATTGGTGACAGCGTAGCCGCCAAACGTGATGCCTTCGAGCGCATTCGCCACCACTGTCTTCGAAGTGCCATTCACGAGCGACACGGAACGGACTGTCGACCGATCGTTTGTCACGCTGGTGGCAAAGAGACGATCCCGGACGGGATCGAGGACTGCCGTCATGGCGAGCAGGCCAGCTTCAACAGCGATGAGCCGCCGCTTCCCGCGGGGATCAATTTCCCAGACTTCCGTCGTATTTTTCACGTCGGGCCGAAACGCCCGCAAGACCACAATGGTGCCGCGATGCGTCCAGCCCTTCAAATATAGCTGCGTCCCCTCGGCGCCCTCGAATACGACGTTGGGCGGTGCTCCTGGCCTGCTGAGGTCCAGCAGTTCCACGGTTCCGCCTCGATAGAGTCGTCGATTGGTCCTGACTGCAGCCAGCAACGAACCGTCGCTGGAGATGGCGAGATCCGGAAATCGCTGGTCACCATGAGCAGCCGCGAGTATGTGCATGGTCGCCTTGAGGCTTGCATCGAGTGTGGCACGCACGATCTCGAAAGTCGGATCCGTCGACGGCCCTCGACGGACGAAGTAGAGGTCATCCGAACCGCGAGGCCCCCACGCCGCGTTCTGACCCATGGGTGCCCAGGTGTTGACGTGATTACCAGGAAACCAGAATCGATCCCATACCTTGACCGGTTGGTTTGGCGAATCAAGGTCCTTGACCCACAGTTCCGGAAACTCAGCTGTGATATCAGCCCATCGCAGGAAGAAGACACGATGACCGTCGGCGGAGACGCCGCCGGCCGCTCCTGGTCCGATCACGGCGTCCGGCACCAAACGGAAATCGGCCCATCGAGCGTCTATGAGCTCTGTATCCCTTGTTGAGTAAGTGACGAACGATCCCTTTCTCCGGTGAAAAATCAGACGTCCAGTCTGAGACAGGCTCGGCCAGAGATCGCTTCGGCTGTCATTGGTGAGTTGAATGGCCGGAGACGTTCCAGACGGATCAACAGCCCAGAGATGTGCAATCTGCTCGACCGTATCCGCCACAACGAGATCACCGGAGGAAGAGACGTCAATGGTTTCCTCCTCCAGTGGACTCGTGGTAACGGCGGCTTTCTTTCGAGTCTCAAGACGGTACTCCCAGACATCGGGTTGTCCGTTTTCGGTGGTCACGTAGAGAATCCGTTTCCCGTCTGACCCTTTCCACCGCGGCGTCAGGACGGGACCGGACGCCAACGGAAGACGTTCGGCATTTCTGCCATCAATGTCGGCGGTCCAAAGCCCCTCGTCCGGACGTGGGGGCACGAAAACAATACGCGCCTCGTCCTGCCGAACATCGACGTTGACGGTCTTGCCAGATGTCGTGAACCGTTTCCCGGCACTCGCGTGCGTCACCGGCCCGTCGACGTTGCTCGTCAGGTCATGGCGCCACAGAATGCTTGTCGCGCCAGACGCCACGCTGAAGTAGATCCGCTGACCGATCCACCGCACGAGCGCGACGTCAGCCCACCTGCCACCGAGCGGCCGCGCGCTCCCGGCCGGTTCACCCCACACAGAAATGATCTGAAGCCACGCCCGGTCTTCGTTACTGAACAAATACGCAAGCTGCTTCCCGTCCGGCGACCACGCCGGTGTTTTGATCGCATCGCGAACGGCCGTAATCGGTTTGGGGTCGCTTCCGGCCAGCGAACGAATCCAGAGACGCGGCCCGCCCTGGCTCGAGACGAACGCCACGACGGTCCCATCCGGTGACACACGGCTGCTCTCCTCGACCGACGGCCAGGTCACGACCGGCTGTTGCGTCAGCAGCAGGCTGGGTCTGTCGGCTCGAATCCGGTTGACGACGAAGATCGTGGCAACGCCGGCAATCGCGACGAGGAGACCCGCAACGAGCCACGGGCGGGGCGCGAGGCGAACCCTCTGCCACAGCGAAAGGTGCGTCGCCGACAGCACCGACAACACGGTTCCGAGCTCCGACTGCACCGGCTCGAGGCTCGCGTACCGCTTCTCGGGCGTCTTCTCGAGACACCGCGCGACCAGCTTCCGCACCCTCAGCGGCACGCGCTTCGGCAGCGGCCTCGGCGCCGCAACGGCTGCCTGGTGCCGGTAGTCCGTCGTGGACAGGCTTTCGAAGGGCAGATCGCCGGTGAGGCACTCGTAGAAGACCATGCCGAACGAGAAGATGTCCGAGCGATGGTCGAGCGGCGCGCCCGCCGCCTGCTCGGGAGACATGTAGGCGGGCGTGCCGAGGATTCGACCCGGGCGCGTCGCTGCCGACGGCTCTTCGGGGCGATCGGTTTTCGCGATTCCGAAGTCCATCACCTTGACGTGGCCATGCGACGTGACCATCACGTTGCCGGGCTTGACGTCGCGATGGACGAGGCCGCGCTCGTGCGCGAACCTCAGCGCCTCGGCCAGCTCACGCGCGAGTCGAACCGCCGTCAGCAAATCCAGCGGGCCCTTCTTGAGGATCGTTCGCAGCGTCTGCCCTTCGACGTACTCCATGACGACGAACACTTGCCCGTCGTCGCGCTGGATCAGCTCGTGGACCTTGCAGATGAACGGGTGATCGACGGAGGCCGCCAATCTGGCTTCGGTGGCCAGACGATGGACGAACTCGGGTTTGGACGCGAGGCTGGGGCGAATCGCTTTGATGGCAACGGTGCGATCGAGTTGACGGTCGTGCGCCAGGTACACCTGGCCCATGCCGCCCCGACCGATCAGCCGCTGGATCTCATAGCGCCCGCCGCCAGGATCCGGGAGCGCAAAGGGTGAAGGTGAACCGCCGTCGCCTTCGCCGGTGAGCGTCTCGGTCGCAGTGGCGGTGGCCAGCAACGACTCGACTTCCTCGAGCAACTCCGGATCGCCGGCGCAGGTCGCGTTCAGATACGCCGTGCGCTCGTCACCCGTACGATGCAGCGCCTCCTGGAAGATCTGCTGAAGGATGGCCGGGTCGCGCATTACGGCGGGATCCTACACCCCACCCGAGCCTTGACCACGGTCAAGGTCCAAACCTCAATCCCGCCATGACGGTGAACGTCCGGTTCCTGAACGCGCCTTCGAGCTCGCCGTCGTGGAACGTGCTCCGCAGCCCCCAGGTGTAGCGCGCGTCGACCGAGACAACCCCCGATTCGACGCCGGCGCCGACGACCAGGCCAATGTCGAAATCTTCGATGTCACGCGTGACGTCTTCCGTAACGCCCTCGTCTTCATAGGACGCGTGCACGTTGAACGCCGGCGCCGCACCGGCAATGAGGAAGACGGAACCCGAACGGCGCTGGAGCACGTCAACGTGAAGGAGCACGGGAATCTCGAGGTATGTGAGCCGTAGACGGTCGTCGCGGCGGAGCAGATTCTGGGCGCCCTTCTGGTGGAGCAGCACCTCGATCTGATAGCCGCCCGGTTTGGACGTCGCGATCAGGAACGACACGCCGACCACGAATCCTGTGCGTCTCTCCACGTTCGGAAGCTCCGGCGAACCACCCTCTGGGGAAAACGAGATCGTGCTCGTGCTGAAGCCGGCTTTGATCTCCTGTGCGCGCGCCGGCGCCGGAACGAGCACGGTTACGGCAAGAAGCGTCGCCGACGCAAAGAGCGACCTCGCAAGCGATCTCATCGGACCTCCTCGAAGCCTGGAAGCTTGGAAGTCTGGGAGCCTGGAAGGAAGATCCTTCAAGCTTTCCGGCTTTCCGGCTTCCTGGCTTCCTGGCTTCCCGGCTTCGCCCTTTCAAGAGGTGATGCGCGAAACGACGAACGAACGGCTCAAAACCGGCTGTCCGGTATGATCCGGTAGTTCCTTCGTTTTCACCATCGATGCCGCTGAGTGTCGGAACTTGAACGTGGTGATCAGCAGAACCGGCAGCTCGACTGCCACGGACGGACGCAC
>JBLNGH010000081.1:0-5874 GCA_050264575.1 Acidobacteriota bacterium
GATCCGGCGACGATGCAGTGGGGCTACCAGGTGGCCGCCAAGACGCTGGACGTGGGTGCCGCGCTGCGCGAGGTCGACGACTCCAGACCATTCGCTGCCATTCTCGACTCTCTCGAACCGCCGTTCGCTCACTACGTCCGCGCGCGGCGGACGCTCGCGGCCTACCGCCGGTTGGTCCGCGCCGGCGAGCCGGAACGCGTTCCCGATTTGCCGAAAGGCGTGTCGAAGATCGAGCCCGGTAAACCCTGGCCTGGCGTCGCCGCGCTGACGGCACGGCTCCACGTGCTGGGCGATCTGCCTGCGTCATCGAAGCCGGCTGGAGAGCTCTATGCGGGCCCACTGGCGGACGCGGTCAAGCGCTTCCAGCTGCGCCATGGCCTGGAAGTGGATGGGATCATCGGCGCCGGCACGATCCGGACGCTGAACGTTCCGCTCGCGCACCGCGTCAGGCAGATCGAGCTGGCGATGGAGCGGATGCGATGGCTGCCGACGCTGAGCCAGCGGCCGAATGTGTTCGTCAACGTGGCTCTCTTCCGGCTGTGGGCGACCGATCCGCTGACCGGCGAGGAGCCGCTCCGGATGAACGTCGTGGTCGGGCAGTCGATGAATCATCAGACCCCGATTTTTCTCGAGGAGATGGAGTACGTCATCTTCAGGCCGTACTGGAATCCGCCTCGCAGCATCACCGTCAAGGAGATCATCCCGCATGTGAAGCGGGATCCCGCCTATTTCGATCGCGAAGCGCTCGAGATCGTCGCCAGCGGCGATGACAGTACGCCGGCCCTGCCGCCGACACCTGAAAACCTCGCGGCCGTTGTTGCCGGGAAACTGGCGATTCGCCAGCGGCCCGGCCCGAAGAACTCGCTCGGACTGGCCAAGTTCATTTTTCCCAATTCCGAAAACGTGTACATGCACGGCACGCCGGCGCAGCAGCTCTTCTCGCGCGCGCGGCGCGACTTCAGCCACGGCTGCATCCGGCTCGAGGATCCCGCGCGCTTCGCGCAATGGGTGCTGCGCGACCAGCCCGAATGGACGAGGCAGCGTATCGACGAGGCGATGCAGGGAGATCGGCCGACCCGCGCGACCTTGAAGGAGAAGCTGACGGTGGTGCTGTTCTACGATACGGTGCACATCAATTCTGACAACGTCCTCTTCTTCGTCGACGACATCTACGGCCACGATCGCGCGCTCGACTCAGCGCTCGTTCGCGGGTACCCGTATCCGGTCCACCGACGCTGAACGAACGTCCGCGCCTCCTGCGGCACTCATGGCGCCGCAGGGTACTGAACTTGCGTTTACTGCAGCGAAAACCCGCGGTACGAGCCGGATCGATCGCCGTAACCAGTTGTGCGTCGGCCCTTGAGTCCGACCGTGGGCCGGCGTTCCCGTCGGCGACCGCGACATGTCGTGGTGGTTACCACCTTTTATTAAGGCGCTCGTAAGTTCGGCGAACCGCTGGCCTGACACGAAGGAGCCGGATATGTCACGCCACGCGTTGATTGTTGCTCTGGTGTCGCTCGCGCTCGGAAGTCGCGCCGTTATCGCTCAGGACAAGAAGGCGGAGATCAGCAAGGACGCGCAAGCCGCGTTGGCTTCGCTCTACGCGAAAGTCGATGCCAATCAGAGGGTAGCGCGGCGTTGCCTCCAGCACGCCGCGGTCCCCATGGGGACCGCCAGTGTACGAAGGGAGGTAACGGTAGCCAGCCCTTGGACTCCCGTCGGCAAGCCTCGACTCCGTGGCCCGCCAAGGGTTTCCGGAGGCATCGGCGGCATGCGCTCGAACGCTACCCGGACTACGGCCGCGACGCCTGTTCAAAGTGGGACATCCTTCGCGCGCTATTACGGAAGAAGATGAGTGATTCGGCCGAACGGCACGGACTTCACATGAAGGCGGCCGGGGACAGCTACGCGCCGACGCGCTGAAAAGAACACAACATGAACACTTCACGCCTGCAATCTAGCGTTCATCTGGGAGTCGTCGCCCTGCTTCTCGCGGCGAGCACGGCCTGCTCTGGTCAGCAGGAGGCCGCGCCGCTAGCGACGGTGGCGGCAACAGCATCGGCGGCTGACGCGGCAATCCCGCCAACGGCCTCGCCGTACGACGCGCTCCCGGAAAGCGTGCGGCTCGTGATGGACCGGCCGTTCACCGGGGACTTCGACGCGCTGGTCAAGCGGCGCGCGATTCGCGTGGCCGTGACATTCAACCGCACGCACTACTTCATCGACAAAGGGCAGGAACGCGGGCTGACCTATGAATCGTTGAAGCTGTTCGAGAACGATCTGAACGCGGACCTGAAGACCGGCAACCTCAAGGTGCACGTCGTGATCGTCCCGATGACGCGCAATCAGCTGTACCCCGCGCTCGCGAGCGGCAAGGTCGACATGGTCGCGGCTATGGTGACCGTCAGGCCCGAGCTGGAGAAGCTTGCCGCCTTCTCGGTGCCGACGCGCACCAACGTGAATGAAGTCGTGGTCACCGGGCCAGGCGCGCCGCCGATCGCGACCGTGGACGATCTCGCCGGCCAGGAGGTGTTCGTCCGCAAAGGCAGCATTTATGAGGAGAGCCTCGTGCGCCTGAACGAGCAACTGAAGGCGCGCGGCAAGCCGGCGGTGGTGATCGACGAGGCCCCCGACGTGCTCGAGGACGACGACGTACTCGAGATGGTCAACGCCGGCCTCGCCCCGATCACCGTCGTGGACGACTACCTGGCTGAGTTCTGGAGCAAGGTATTCACCGGCATCAAGGTGCACTCCGACATCGCCGTGCGGTCAGGAGGCAACCTGGCCGTCGCGTTTCGCAAGGAGAACCCCAAGCTCCGAGAGACCGTCAACACGTGGCTCCAAAAGCACCCTAAAGGCGACGCCTTCCGAAACACGATCGAACGCCGCTATCTGGACAGCGTCAAGTACGCGAAGAACGCGGCGGCTGATACCGAGCGTCAGAAACTACAGGCGGTGGCCGAACTGTTCAAGAAGTACGGCACGCAATACAACATCGACTACCTGCTGATGGCGGCGCAGGGGTACCAGGAATCGACGCTGGATCAGGACGTCAAAAGCCCGGTGGGTGCGATTGGGGTGATGCAGGTCATGCCCCCGACCGGCAAGGAATTGAACGTCGGCGACATCACGAAGGTCGACGCCAACATCCACGCCGGCGTGAAGTACATGCGATTCATGATGGACCAGTACTTCAAGGACGATCCCATGGACAATCTGAACAAGGGGCTCATGACGTTCGCGGCCTACAACGCCGGGCCGGGACGGCTGAAACAGCTCCGGCGCGAGACGGCGCAGAGGGGCCTCGATCCCAACGTGTGGTTCGGTAACGTCGAGCGCGTCGCCTCGGAACGGATTGGCCGCGAAACGGTCACCTACGTCAGCAACATCTACAAGTACTACATCACCTACCGCCTGATCTCCGAGCAGCGGGATCGACGCGAAGCGGCGAAGGCGGACGTCGCAAAGCGCAAGTGAACCCGTGACGGCCGCACTGATGCTCCCAGGCTGCAAACGCACCGTGAGATCAGGTTCGCGGAATCAACAACTTTTCAGTGGAGGTCGCATGACACCTTACAATCGCCGCTCACAGATCATTCTCCTCGTCGGCGCCCTGGCCGGGTGGCCGGTTCCATGCCTTGCCCAGGCACCCGAGCGCTTGTCCAACAACGAGGTCAAGGCGCTCATCGATCAGGTTGATGAGGGACGCGACAAATTCGAGGGCAATCTCGACGGCACGTTCAAGGGGTCCACGCTGCGGGGACCGACCGGCGAGACGAAAGTCGCGGGCGCCCTTCAGGACTATCAGGACAGCACGAAGAAGCTTCAGGAGCGGTTCAACGCCGACTACGCCGCCAGCGCCGAGGTGGCCACCGTCCTCAAACAGTCCACGATGATCGACACGTTCATGCAGACCTCTTCGAGCGCCATGAAGGGCCGCAGTGAGTGGGACCGTCAAGCCGCGAACCTCAAGCGCCTCGCCGCCGCGTACGGCACCACGTTTCCCCTGCCCGATGGGGCGACAGTCCGCCGGATGAACGACAAGGAGACTGCGGCGGCGGCCGAGGCGATCGCCACCGCGGCAGGACGCTTCAAGAGCGACCTCGGCAAAGAGAAGACGCTTCCGAAACCTGACCTGGAAGCCGCCAAGAAGGACATCGACGTGCTCATCAAGCAAGCCAATGCGGTCAAGTCCCGCACCAGCGACGGGAAGCCGGCGACCGGTGAAGTGCGGCAACTGGTCGAACAGGTGACCAAGGTCCAGGCGTTCGTCGACGCGCACCAGATCCCCGGCGCCCTGGCGAACTGGCAAGCCGTCCGGCCCTCACTGGTCAACCTTCAGCAGGCGTTTGGTCTCACGAAGTAAGGGATACGGGTTTTTCCAGTCTAGCCGTCGCAGAAGGTTACGGACGGATCAGAACATGGTGTTCGCACATCACCGGGCGAGTGGACGGTGGCCTGCGTTCTGGATGACGACGCGGATGTTCTTCGCCGCGGCATCGAGCGTCGTTTGTGCCGTCTAGCCGGGTGCCGTCGGCCAGTGTGCCGAGCTGTACCGCGAGCACGACGGCATCCTTGGACTGATCCAGGTACGAAGCGACGGTCAGGCCGCGCAACTGTCTGGCGGCGGCATCCACGTCGATCGAGAGTCGATCGCCTGGCTTGAGGTAGTCGGGAAACACGAGCCGCACAAGGCCCGGGCCGGCCGGCTGTGCGGTCACCTTGCCGGAATCCTTTGCGCGCTGAATGTCGGCCGGCTGCGGCGGTACGTATTGCTGGACCAGAGCCGCCGCGCGTTCCATGTAGTCCTTCATGTCGTCTTTCTTGTTCTCGACGATCTTTACTTTCACCCGTCCGCGCCGTCCGCCACCGGTCTGCGGCGCGGCTGGCGGACCGTCAATCGGCAGCTTCTGGAGCTTTCCGTCCGCGCCGTAGTCGCAGCGCTTCTGCGTCCGGCCTTTTTCTTCACCCTTGAGACTGATGATCGTGGTTTCAATCCACTCGTACCGACGGATCTTTGTCTGGGTCTCCTGCATCGACACCACTGATTCACCGGAAGAACGTGGCGGTCGGCTTGCAACCCGTACTCCGTTCAACCTTACGATCGTGCACAATGCGATCTCTTCTGCGAAGACATGAGGAAGGTGCCATGCCCACAAGGCAACTGATCGTGATTGGGACCGTGTTGCTTGGCGCCGCCTGCGGCAGCCCACAGTCCACGCCAGCGCCACAGGCGCCTCCGGCCACGACTGCCGTGCAACTTGGCGGTCCGCCGACCGGCACCGGTACGTCTACCGCCGACACCGGCGAGATCCAGCCGGCCGATCCGACCAGGTTTTACAAGAAGCCTGGCTACTCGCCGTATGCAGGGAGGAATTACCCCGAGCGGCCGTACTTCGGCGACGAGCACGTCCACACCGCGTGGTCGGTTGATGCCGGCGGCAGCGGTGCAACGCTCGGTCCGGAAGAGGCCACGCGGTTTGCCCGGGGCGAGGAAGTCACCTCGACCAGCGGCCAACTGGTGAAGCTCGGACAGCCGCTCGACTGGGTCGCCATCACGGATCACTCCGACATGATGGGCATGATCACCGAGATCAAGGGCGGCAATCCCGAGATGATGGCCGATTCGACGCTCAAGAGGTGGCGCGACATGTTCAACGGCGATCCAGTGGAGGCGAAGAAGGCGGTGATGGAACTGGTCGCCGCACAGGCGAACAGCAAGTTGCCGCCGATCGCGACGGATCCGCGGTTTGCCAAGAGCGTCTGGGCGAAGACCACCGCGATCGCGGAGAAGTACAACGAACCGGGGCGCTTCACGGCGTTCATCGGCTACGAGTGGACGTCGAACGCCGGCGGCGGCGACAACCTGCATCG
>JBLNGH010000082.1:0-3728 GCA_050264575.1 Acidobacteriota bacterium
GAAACGCGAGCGGACGGAAGCGCGATTTCGAGGGCCACGACCTCGGAGGCCACCCACGACGTCAACGCACGTCCCTTTCGGTTACGGCAAATGTCTCACGCGCGCCCGGCAAACTCGCGCGTCTCCGTATGCACCTTCACCTTCTCGCCTTCCTTGATGAAGAGGGGCACGCGAATCTCGAGTCCGGTCTCGAGCACAGCGAGCTTGGTCACCCCGCCGCTCGCCGTGTCGCCGCGGACGCCCGGCTCGGTCGACCGCACGGACAGCTCGACGTGCGGCGGAAACTGCAGTCCAATCGGGCGGCCGTTGAACTTCTGAATCTGGATCGTCACGTTGTCGGCCAGCAGTTGACGATCGTCTCCGATCACGTCGCCGCGGAGCGTGATCGTCTCGTAGCTGTTCTGATCCATGAAGTGATAACCGTCGCCGTCACCGTAGAGGTAGGTTGCCGGTATCACCTCGAGATCGGGCTCCGAAAACTTGTCGCCGGCCTTGAACGTGCGATCGAACACGGCGCGCGTGATCAGGTTGCGCATCTTGATCCGCACGAGCGTCTGGCCGCCGCGCGCCGTTGGTCGCGAAACCTCGACGTCGAGGCAGTGGTACGGTGCGCCGTCGTGCTCGAAGAACATCTTGCGCTTGATCTCAATCGCTTCGATCAGACTGGCCATGGCCGATAAATCCCTCCGACGAGTCTCAAATCCTACCTCTGGAACGAGAACTGATTGTTGGTCGCCCACTGACAGATCCCGCTCGCTGCCGGCGTCGTCATCGTGAACGAGATAGTGGACGATGAGGCCGTGCCCGAGATGGTCGTCGTGGCGCTGCAGGTCTGGCCCGTGACCGTCATCTGGCTGATCGTCAGCGTACCGGAAACCGATGCGCCGGCCGTGAATGAAAGCTGGCCGGCCGCGCCGCCGCCGGCCGCCCAGGTGCCGCTGGCATTCGTGCCCGTTTGCGTCAGTTGCGCGGTCACGCTGTCGGTCACCGTCGCGCCGCCGGTCTGGAACTGCCAGGTGCCGCTCCACGAGCCCGCGACATCGATGCGGCTCGGTGGCGTGCTCGATCCGCAGCCGGCCAACGACAACGCGCAGGCCCAGGCGAGCGCAAAGTGGGCCGCGATCAGCCGTCGTCTCATCGCGAAAACCGGCTTGAAATCGCCCAGATTCCACGTCCGTACGTCGCAGCCAGCAACTGCCGCGTCGCGGCGTTGTACGCGAGGCGGTTGACGACGACCGGAGGCAGACCGGTGCCGAACGGCCTCCAATCGGGCGACGGGCTCACGCTCGCGCGGAAGACCCCGATGTCGGTGCCGACGTACAGCACCCGCGTCTGACCCGCGCCGGTCGAATCGGGATCGATCAGGATCGAGTTGACCGGAACATCCGGCAGGTTGCCTGACAGGTCTTCCCACGTCGCGCCGGCGTTCGTCGTCCGGAAAATGTGTCCGCGCCCGGAACCGCTGTCGTCAAAGCCGGAGTACGACACGTACGCGATCTGCGAGCTCTGCGGATCGACGACGATGTCGTTGACGGCGCGGACCGGAAGGGGCCCGGCGTTGAGACCCGCAATGCTTTGCCACGATGCGCCGCGATCGATCGAGAGCCACACGTCGCCGTTGAGCGCGCCGGCATAGATCGTGGACGAGGAGGTGGCCGCGACGGCGACCGCGGTGAAGTATCGCCCGGCGGCGCACGTCCGGCCGCTGCCCGGGTCCTGCCAGCACCGCTCGGCCGTGGTGATCGACGGCGAGGCCGCCGTCCAGTTGTCGCCGCGATTGTCGGTCCGGAAGAGTCGCGCGGCCGTCAGCCAGAGCGTCGACGAGTCCGACGGATCCATCACGATGCGCGGAATGAACGGGCCGGCGACCGTCCGATCGATTCCGGCCGACCTCGTGAGACAGCCGCCGGTTTGACAGCGAAAAACTTGAAAGACATTGTTGCCGTTCGGCTGAAAGAACCATTCGACCTCCGCATACAGGATCTTGTTCTGCGGATTCGGATCCCACACCGTGTCGCCGCCGTCGCCGCCGACGATGAGCGACCAGCCCAGGTTGCCTTGAAACACGAGCGTGCCGTTGTCCTGCGTGCCGCCGGCGAGGAGCAGGCCATTCGTCGGATGCGATGAGACGGAGTAGAACTCGGTGATCGGCAGCGCGGTGTGGAGCGCCGTGAACGACGTGCCGGTGTTGTTGAGGTAGATCCCGCCGTCGTTGCCTGAAATCAGCGCGCCGCTCGCGTTGAAGGTCAGTACCGTCTGATCGACATGCGTGCCGCTCATCAGCGTCCAGGACTGGCCGCCGTTGGTCGTGCGAAGGACGCCGCTGCTGCCGAGGTACATCGTGTTCGCGTCGGCCGGCGAGAAGGCGACTGCGAGCGGCCAGGTCAGCGGTGTGTTGGGCGGCGACACGTCGGTCCATTGCTCGCCAGCCGTGGTGCTGCGATAGATGCGGGGCCGCTGGAGCTGCTCGTCACGGAAGGCCAACGCGATCACGTCCGGGTCGCTCGGGGCAATTGCCAGTCGAACGCGCGGGACGTAGACGGCGCCGGGGTCCGCGTAGCGCGTGTTATCGAGCGGGTATGAGCCGAGCGATGCGACGTCGACGCGCGTCCAGGATCCGCCCGCGTCGAGCGATCGATACAGCCGGATGGCGCTTTCCGCGCGGAGGCATTCCGCGTCGAGGCACCGCGGCTGCGCGACCGCCGCGTACAGCCGTTCGGGCCGCCTCGGATCGACCGCCGCATCGCGGAGAAACTCGGCCTCGGGATTCTGCGTCGGCGCCGCCGCGCCCGCGAAGTCGAGATCGACTGGAAGCGAGAACACGGTTCGGAACGTCCGTCCGCTGTCATCCGATCGGAACAAGTGGCTGGAGGCCGCAACGTAGAGGGTGCTGCCCGTCGCCGACCCGGCGCGCGACGGATCGATGAAGATGCGGCTCGACGAGGGCGGGATGCAGGCCTTGTAGACGTTCACCGAACACAGCGCGGGCGACAGGTCGCCGCGGTCCGTGGCGATCGGTGAGACATCCCAGGTGCTGCCGCCGTCGATCGAGCGCAACAGCCTGATGGGATAGGTGCGATGGATGGTCGTCGCGTAGAGCAGTTGCGGATTCTGCGGATCGATCACGAGCGAGGCGATGGCCGGGACCGGGATGGTGTCGGTCAGCGACGTCCAGCTGCTGCCGGCGCTGGTGCTGCGCCAGATTCCGCCGCTGTCGGCGCCGACGTACAGCACGCTGGCATTGGTCGGATGCGCGGCAATAGCCGTGACGCGGCCCGCATACGGCAGCTCGTTCTGCACGAAAATCGACTGCGGGCCGATCGGCACCCAGCGATCGCCTGGGAGGTTCAACTGCGGACGCGCGAGCTGGCGTTCGGACACGCCGCGCATGGCGCGCTCGAGCGCGCCGGGGGCCGGGATCCGGCCGGTCGGATACCCGCGCTGCAGCACGAACCAGCTTTCGCCGTCGTGCGCGCCGAGCCCAGCCGCGGCGAGGGCGCGCAGCCGCGCCGGCCTGCTCGTCGACTCCGCCACGAGCCAGACGAGCGCGCCGGTCGCGAGCGTGAGCGCGAGGAGCGGGACGAACGGCCTCAGGTTTCGCGGATGTCGACTGGGGTCAGACCCCGAACCCCAGGGGTCTGATCCCCGTCGACGTCTGCGAACCCCCAGGTCGTTCGTCGCTGCTTACGGCGCCCTTCTCGGACCCACTGATTCAGGCAGGCGCGGCA
>JBLNGH010000083.1:0-4390 GCA_050264575.1 Acidobacteriota bacterium
CGATGAAGACGTCATCGGCGATGCGAATCCCGTCCCAGAGCTGCACGCCGCTCTTGACGGTGACCCGGTCACCGATCACCACGTCGTTCTCGATGAACACGTGGTCGCAGATATTGCAGTCTCTGCCGATGCGGGCGCCCGGCAGGACGTGGGCAAACGCCCAGATGCGCGTCTTCTCACCGATGTTCGTGCTCTCGCAGAGAGCCTGGGGGTGCACGAAGAAATTGCCGGCGCGGGGAAGGGCGTGTGCCATCGCGGTCGGGCAATCCTAGCGTCGATGCGGATCGACAGCAACTTGATCGAGATTTGACCCGTGCGATACTAGGGCCGTTCTCACTTCCGCGCAGAGCGAGACAATATGAATCACGGGGCATTTGGCCCGATTCCAGCGTGTCGCTCGCACCAGCAAAGTGAGAACGGCCCTAGCCACCCCGATTGATGCACGGCCCCGCGGATTCCAGCGCTCGCCCTTCCCGCCTGTCCTGGATCCTCTCGATCGTTCTTGCGGCGGTTGCCGTGGGTTGTCTGCTGCTGAGGATCGTCTCGATTGCCGAGCCGCTCGGCATCGATCAGAGCTTGTGGGCGTCGGCGGTGCGCGGCATGTCCCGCGGACAGCTGCTGTATCGCGACGTCTGGGAACAGCGCCCGCCGGGGATCTATTTGATCTATCTGCTCGGCTTCTCGATGCTCGGCTGGACCGCCGCGACTGTGGCGTGGCTCGACATCCTGGCATCGGCTGCGACGACCGGAATGATCTACGTCATCGTGCGTCGGCTCGGCTCCGGCACGATGGGCCTCCTGGCCGCAGCGCTGTATGCCGCGCTGACGATGCCCGCGTGGCTTTACAGGAACGGCGGCTTCCTCGAGCGCAGCGTCTGCGAAACATTCATCGTCGTCTGCGTTGCGCTTGGCGCCTGGTCCGCGGTGAGATTCTCGGAATCGGGCTCGCAGCTGTCTGCGGGCGGCGTCGGCCTCTGGACCGGCGCTGCGATCGTCTTGAAGCCGAACGCCGGGCTGTATCTGCCGGCGCTGCTGCTCTGGATGACGTTCTACGGCCGGGGCCGGCGTGGCTTGCCGCGTGCGGCCGTGCTTCGTCCGATCGTTGCCGCGGCTGCGGGCACGGCCCTGGTGCCGGTCGTGATCACGCTTTGGCTGTGGTCGATCGGAGTGCTGGATGATGCGCGAATCGCGGTCGTCGACTTCAACCGGTTTTACGTCGGCCAGGGCTTCACCGTGGGCGGTCAGGCGCTGGCGTTTTCGAAGGCCGTGTGGCTGCGGATGAAGACCGATGCGCTCTGGCTGGCAGGGGGCGTCGGCGCCGTTATGGCGCTCTGGGAGTTCGCGCGGATCCGCCGGTTGCCGCCGGTGGCGGGCCTCGCGGTGCTGTGGGGCGCCGGCGCCGCGCTCGTCATCATCGTCAACGGAATCCGGCTGTACAACTCGTACTTCATCCAGGCGCTCGCGCCGCTCGCCATCCTCAGCTCGTGGCTCCTCGTGGAGGCGGCGCGTGGATCCCGCGTACGCCGGCTGATCGGCGTCGCGACGATGGTCCTGATGGTTGCAGTGTTGATCCAGCGTCACTACCCGGCGGCCGTGTTCGAATCGGCCCGCATGGATTTCGATCGGCTCGCAGGCCGCTCGGCTCCGGCGGCCTATCTCGACGCTTTCGGAAGCTATGGGAACAATCGCGGGTTTTCGGCGCGAGCCAATGCCGAGTTGGCCGACTACGTGCGCGCGCACACGACGCCCGACGATCGCATCTTCCTGTTCGGCATCAGCGGAGCGGGCGTCTATTTCAACGCCGATCGGCTCACGGCACACCGGTTTCTTCGCGTGAATTTCTTCGTTCCGGCCGTGTTTCCCGATCCGCGCTTCCGGCTCGAGCGCGTCGTCGACGACCTCGCCGCCCGTCGTCCGGCCTACCTCATCTTCGAAACACTTCACTCGTCGGCGGATGCGGAGATGGCGAAGGCCGTGGACTCGCTGGTCCAGCATCCGGACATCGTCCGGCTGCTGCGGGCTTACCGGCGGGAAACGCAGATCGAGGATTTCACGCTGTACCGCCGCGTCGACTGACGCGGGCAATCACTGAATCAGCTCGAGAATTCGGCCAGCGGCGCGGACCCGCGCCAGCAGATCGCCGCCCTTCATGAGTTTCCTCAACGTCGCAAAATCCCCCGCGACGCGTTCGGCGAGCACGCGCGCCGCCTGGACTCTGACCGAGGGATTCTCGTCGGTGACGAGCCGATCGAGCGCGGCACGTGCGGCGTCGGGTTCGTACTGCGCGATGAGTGCAGCGGCCTCGAGCCGGATGACAGGATGGCTCGCCTGCAGAAGTTCGCGGACGGTGCCCTGCCACGAGGGCGTCGGTCTGCTGGCCAGACCCGTCGCACCGACCATTCGAAGCGCCGGTTCCGGGCTCTTCAGCATGCCTTCGAGAAACTCGAGGCCCGCGTCATCACCCAACGTGTACAAGGCCTCCGCGGCTTTGATCTTGACCAGTCGAGTCGAGGCCGGGCTGGTCAGAAGAGGTTTGATGCGCCCGACGAGCTCCTTCGCCCCGAGCTTGGCGAGTCCGTCGGCGGCGGCCGCGACCGTCGCGGGATCCGAGTGGGAGAGAAGATCTCGCAGCGGTGGAATCGCGAGCGCGTGACCGCTGGCAACCAGCGCGTCGATGATCTCGAGCTTGTTCGTCGACTGCGACAGCGAGTCGAGCAGGCGGCGGACCGCGCCCTCATCTCCCGTCTCGGCCAGACACCGTGTTTCGGCGATCCCGCCCTCGCTCGACAACTGCGTGAGCTGCCGGCGTCCGTCGGCGTCGCCGTCTTTCGTCAAGTGCTTCAGCGCCTGAAGGCGGGGTTCCCGCTCCTCGGATCGACCCATCTCGACGAGCCACGCTCGGGCGATGTGCCTGACCAGATAGGGATCTTCGGTTTGTTGCGAACCGAGCCACAGTTCGTAGCTCTCGAGACCTGTCATCGCCCCGGCTCGCACGATGTCGGCCTCCACGAGCAGCGTGATGGCCGCGATGCTGCGAGGAGAACCTGTCAGGGCAAGGTTGGCTTGCTCGGCGGCGCGGATCGGATCTCCGGCGACGAGAAACGCCCACCCCGCCTGGATGATCCGGGCGCGCTCCGTCGATTCGGATGGAGGCTTCGGATCCTGGCTGGCCGCGACGAACGGCCCGAGGATCACGATCGAAATCAGCGCCAGCGCGGTACGGCCGATCAACCTACTCTCCGACCGGGAACATCACTTTTCCACCGACCACAGTCCGGGCGATCTTGATCTTCATGATTTCGTCGGGCGGCACGTCGTGCGGGTCGCGCTCGAGCACGACGAAATCCGCGAGCTTTCCCGGCGTAATCGATCCCTTCGTTTTCTCCTCGTAAGACGCGTACGCGCCGTTCACGGTCGCAATCTTCAGCGCCTCGTCGATCGTCACCTTTTGATTCGGTCCCCATTCACGGCCGCGGTAGTCCTTGCGCGTGACCATGCTCTGGATGGCCATCAGCGGCTCGAAGGGTCCCGGACCGTAGTCGGACGCGCCCGGGACAGGGATGCCGGTGTCGAGAAACGAGCGATGGGCGAACATCCATCGCAGCTTGTCGTCGCCGTACTCGGACCATTTCTCGCCGTGGTAGTAGACGTAGGTCCAGAAGGGGGTCGGGATCGTGCCCGTTGCCTTGAGGCGCTGCAGCAGCGACGGATTCACGAGCGTGCAGTGCTCGATTCGGTGCCGGCGATCCGGATGCGGCCACTGCTTGAGCACGCGCTCGTACGCCTGCAGCACCATATCGATCGTCACGTCGCCGTTGGCATGAATGCCGACCTGCCAGTTGTTGCGATGGGCGTCCTCGACGCGCTGGTGAATCTCGTCCTGCGTCATCGTGAGGATGCCGTAGTCGTTCGTCCCGACATACGGCGTGCTCATCCGCATCGTGCGCTCGGATGCGGATCCGTCCGCGCTATACTTCACGCCGCCGATGCGCACCCACTCGTCACCGAGCCCCGTGTAGACGCCGGCACTACGCAGTTGCTCGTACGGCCCGCGAATCATCAGGTAAGCGCGATGGCGCAGCTCCCCGTTGCGGTAGACGTCCTCGTACGTGCGGACCTTGTCCGCGCTGGTGCCCGCATCGTGCACGGTCGTCAGGCCCGCGGCGGTGAGCAGCTGCGAGATGTATTTCATGCCCTGGCGGTCGCGATCGCGCCGCTGCTCGGGGGGGAACTGCTCGCGGCGGCCGACGCGACCGAACACCCCGCGCGCCTGCTCGGCGACCCGGCCGGTCAGCGCGCCGCTGGCGTCGCGAAAGAAGCGGCCGTTCGACGGATCCGGCGTGCTCGGCGTGATGTCGGCCAACTGCAGCGCCATCGTGTTGTACCAGCT
>JBLNGH010000084.1:0-29338 GCA_050264575.1 Acidobacteriota bacterium
GACCTGTTGATGAAAGCGCTGCCCGCGCCGACGCCCGCGCAAGTCTCCGCGCGCGTCGTCAAGGCGCTCGAGTCGCTGGCTGCGGCCGGCTACGTGTCCGTGCACGAGGCCGGCGCGGACACCGCACTGCTCGCCGCGCTCGAGCAGCTTCAGGCGAGCGGCAAGCTCACGATTCCCGTCTACACGATGCTCGCCGCCCGCGACGCGGCGCTGATGGACGCGTGGGCCGCGCGCAAGCCGGTCACTGGCACGACGCACCTCGTCGTGCGTTCGGTGAAAGCGTTCTACGACGGCGCGATGGGCTCGCGCGGCGCGCTGTTCTTCGACGACTACAGCGACCGGCCGGGCCACCGCGGCGTCGGCGGCGCGGACTACGGCTTCGATCGCGATCGGATGGCGACGATGATGCGCGCGGGATTCCAGGTCGTGATTCACGCGATTGGCGATCGCGCCAACCGCGAGGCGCTCGACCTGTTTGCGAGCGTCATCGCGGCCAATCCCGACGCGAAGAACACGCGGCCGCGCATCGAGCACGCGCAGGTCGTGAGCCCGGACGACTGGCCGCGCTTCGCGCAGCTCGGCGTCATCGCCTCGATGCAGCCATCCCACGCCGTCGAGGACATGCCCTGGGCCGAAGCGCGCATCGGTCCTGAACGCATCAAGGGCGCGTACGCGTGGCGATCGCTCCGCCGCGCCGGCGCGCGGCTCGCGTTCAACTCCGATCTGCCGGCGACCGACTACAACATTTTTTACGGCCTGCACTCCGCCGTCACGCGCCAGGACAAGGACGGCAAGCCGCCCGGCGGATGGCGGCGCGAAGAGGCGATGACGATCGAAGAGGCGCTCCGCGGCTGGACGTCGTGGGCGGCGTACGCCGAATTCCGTGAGCACGAGATGGGAATGCTCGTCGCGAACCGGCGCGCCGATCTCACGGTCGTCGACATCGATCCGATGCAAATCGGAGAGAAGGAGCCGGACAAGCTACTCGGCGGCAAGATTCTGATGACTATCGCTGGAGGGAAAGTCGTTCACACAAAACGCTGACGCCGCCGCAGTCGGTTCCGAGGTTCCGAGGTTCCGGGGTTCCCAAGAACCTCGGAACTCCGGAACTACGGAACTCCGGAACCGACAGCGGCAGCGCCGATTACTTTTTCAGCGCGAGCCTGTACGTTGTTTCCTTTTCCACCCTCTCCTTTGAGAACGCGAGCGGGAAGTACACATCGTCGGCAAACATCTGCAACAGATTGCCGTAGAACGGACTCTCGGGTTGTCCGCTTTGCCCCGGCACATTCGTGCCGATCGAGCGATCCCAGTTCGAGACGTCGAGAATCTCGCGATACGTCGCGCCGTCGGCGGCGACCGTGCCCACGCCGCCGCGCCGCTCAATCGTCGGCAGATCGAAGATCGTCAGCAGCGGATGCGGGAACGTCCGCGTGTGCATGCGGCCCCATCGCCACGTCGCCCAGTCGGCGCCCTGGCTCGACGTCAGCCGCTCGATCGCGCGGGCGAGGGTCGCTTCATGGACCGGTTGACGCTCCGCGATCGGCCGGGCCGGGTCGCGTTCCTGCGGGGTGGACTCGTTGCGCCAGGTCGAGTAGATCGCGGCAGCCGCGCTGTCTCGCGCAAGCACGGCGTCCCAGCCGGCGATCATCTTCCGCGCGCGCTCGACCGCGGGCTGCGACGATGTCCAACCGGAAAAGAGCGACAGCGCGGGCTGCGCGCTGAGCAGCAGCGCGTCGAGCTGCATGCGCCGGTGATCGTCGATCGTGTAGGTCTTTCCCGGATCGATCATCTGCCGGATCCGCGTGATGCGATCGAACTGCACGTTGTTCGTCGTCTTGAACATCATCGGCGGCTGGTACTCCGGCGGCTGCACCTGGTTGTTCGCCGTGGCGATGAAGCCGCGCGGGGGATTCAGCTCTCGCGGCAGATCGGTTCGAAAACCCTCCCATTCGTACGCGCCCGTGCCCGGGACCGGCAGCCGGCCGACCCATGACCGTCGGTCACGATCGCCTGCCGGCGCCGCGCGATTCGGCGTGAGCGCCGACGCCTGCCACGAGATGTTGCCGTCGACGTCGCCGCAAATCAGATTCTCTGTGGGCGCCTTCCAGTACATCGCCGCGTCGAGGAATTCGCGGCAGTTCTTCGCCTGCGACAGGCGCAATCCCCCGAGGTACGCCGCCGTGCCCGGTTCGAGCAGCGCGGATCGCACCGCGTAGGCGCGATGCCGCGTCCGATCCTCGTGGAACACCGGCCCGTGGCGCGTGAACTTCAGTTCCACCGTCTGCGCTGGTTCGCCTTTCACGGTGATGGTTTCGCTGACGACACGGAAGGGCTCCCACTGGCCGCGATACTTCACCTGATTCGGATTGGCGGGGTTCGTCTCCTCGACGAACACGTCCTCCTGATCGTTGCCGGCGATCGTGAGGCCCCAGCCCAACCGATCGTTGTGGCCCAGCGCGACGCCGACGAACGGCGGCTCACCCGCGCCGATGACGTTCCAGCCCGGCGCGTTCAGATGCACGATGTAGCGCAGCGAAGGATTCGTCACCTCGCGATGCGGGTCGTTGGAGACGACGGGCTTGCCCGTCGCGGAGAGCTTGCCGCTCAACACCCAGTTGTTCGATCCCGGGTCCGGAATTCGTCCGTCGTCATTCACGGCCTCGAGTCCGGCGAATCCGCCGCGGCCGATCAGGCTGCGATACGGCTCGATGATGGCGGGCCGTGTAGCCTCACCACCTCTGCCTCCCCTGCCTCCGCCGCCTCCGCCGCGCCCACCCGTCGTAACTGACTCGTCGATCACGGAGAGATCGAGACCCTCGGGAAGCGTGAGCTCGTCCCACGGATCGGGCGCGCGCTGACGATTCGCCTGCGCGGCGCCCATCTGGACGACGTTCCGCGCGAGCGTCAGCTCCGCCGACGCGTCGCCGAACGTCGCCGATCGAAGAACGACAGCCTCGGCGGTCCACGGCGACGGCGTGATGCCCGTCAACTTGAACTCGACGGGCAGATTCGACGCCCGTTCGGTGATGAACGCGTTGATGCCGGCCGCGTACGCGGTGAAGATGCGCTTCCCCTCCGGGTGATAGCTCGTCCACTCGCGATCGTCCATCGCTCCCCGGTACTTGAGGAGCCTCGCGGTGCGATCGCGCGCGACCGCTGACGGGCCGAGGATCTCCGCCATGCGTCCCTCGCGCTGGCGCCGCCACATCTCCATCTGCCACAGCCGGTCCTGCGCCATGACGTAGCCCTGTGCCATGAAGAGGTCGTCGAGGTTCTGCGCGTAGATGTGCGGCACGCCCCAGCGATCGCGCAGCACTTGCACGTCGGCGCGCAGACCGGGAAGTCGCACCTGTCCCGCGATCTGCGACAACGACGCGCGCGCGAGCACCTTGAGCTCGTCGGCCCCCGACTGCGGTTGCGCGCCGACGAAGCTGACGTAGATCAGGGCGACGCCGGCCACTCCAATCGTCACGCTGCGACGCGTCATCGGGGATCTCCTGTCGAGAGTGGGGGAATTATCCTTCATGTCCTCGATGTGAGCTTGTGAACTGACGTTATAGTCACCCGTATGTCTGCGCCTGCTTCGATTTCCGCGGCAGCCCTGCTTCTGGCCACTCTCACGCTGGCCGCCCAGCCGGCCCCGCCGAACTGGCCCCGATTCCGTGGCCCCGACGCAGCCGGGATTGCCGACGGCCAGCATCTGCCGACGACGTGGAATGGCACGACGGGCGCGAACATCCGCTGGAAGGTCGCGATTCCGGGGCTGGCTCACTCGAGCCCGATCGTCTGGGGCGACCGGCTGTTCGTTACGAGCGCCATCAGCAGCCAGCCGGGCGCGAGCTTCAAGCCCGGCTTGTATGGCGACGGCGACGCGTCCACCGATCGCTCATCTCACCGCTGGGTCGTCACAGCGATCGATCGCAAGACCGGCAAGATGATCTGGGACCGCACGGCAGTCGAAGGTGTGCCCAAACAGAAGCGCCACATCAAATCCACGTACGCCAGCTCCACGCCCGTCACCAACGGACGCATTGTCGTCGCGTATTTCGGATCGCAGGGGCTCTATGCGTTCGACTTGGATGGCAAGCCGCTTTGGCAGAAGGATCTGGGACGCGTCGACGCCGGCGCGTACGACCTGCCCGAGTACGAGTGGGGTACGGCCAGCTCCCCGATCATTTTCAACGACCTCGTGATCGTGCAGGTGGATCAGCAGAAGGGGTCGTTCGTGATCGCACTGAACGCGATGACCGGTGAGACGGTGTGGAAAACGATGCGCGACGAACTGCCGTCGTGGGGCACGCCGACCGTCTACCGACCGACGCGAGCCGGGCGCGGACCGGAGCTCGTGACCAACGCGTCGAACTTCATTCGCGGCTATGATCCGGCAACCGGCAAAGAGCTGTGGCGGCTCGGCGGCAGTTCCAAGATCACCGCGCCGACGCCCGTTTTCACGGAGGACTTCATCCTGGTCGCCAGCGGCCGGCGTGACGAAAAGCCGATCTTCGTGCTTCGGCCCGGCGCGCGCGGCGACATCACGCTCGGCGCGGGTCAAACGTCAAACGCCACGGTGGCCTGGTCCAAGCGCGGCCGCGGGCCGTACATGCCGACGCCACTCATCTATCGCGGGCAGGTGTACGTGCTCGGCAACGACGGAATCTTCGACGCGTACGATCTCCGGACGGGCGACGAAGTCTATCGCGAGCGCCTCCCGCATCACGGCAGCGGTTTCAGCGCGTCGCCCGTGGTCTCGGACGGACGCATTTACCTTTCGAGCGAGGACGGCGACATGTTCGTCGTTACCGCCGGCCCATCGTTCTCTCTCGTCTCCACCAATCCGATGGCGGAGCCGCTGATGGCGACGCCCGCGATCGTCGACAGCACGATGTACGTGCGCGGCCAGCATCACCTCTTTGCGATTGCGACCACTTCAAAATGATCGGCCGCACGCTGTCGCACTACGAGATCGTCGAAGAGATCAGCCGCGGCGGCATGGGGGTCGTGTATCGCGCGCGCGATCTCAACCTCGGCCGGGAGGTCGCGCTGAAGGTGCTGCCGGAGGAGCTCGTCCACGATCGGCTTCGCGGCGAACGGATGCTGCAGGAGGCCCGGGCAGCGGCGCTTATCGAGCACCCGCACATCGCGGTGATCCACGAAGTCGGCCAGGCCGAGGGTGTGACGTTCATCGCGATGGAGCTCATCCGCGGCGACAAGCTCAGCGATGTCTTGATCCGTGGGCCGCTGCAACCGAAGCGCGCGCTCGATATCGCCATTGAGATCGCCGAAGGGCTCAGCCGCGCGCACGAGAAGGGGCTGATCCACCGCGATCTCAAGCCGGCCAACGTGATGATCACCGAGGACGGCCACGCCAAGGTGATCGACTTTGGACTCGCGAAGCTCATCGAGCCGGTGACGCCGGATGCGTCGACGATGGGTGCCCGTGGTCCTCAGTCCACGCCGGGTCTCGTCATCGGCACCGCCGCGTACATGTCCCCGGAGCAGGCGCGCGGCGATCGCGTCGATCATCGCACCGACGTCTTCGCGTTCGGCGTCGTGCTCTACGAGATGCTGACCGCGCGCGCGGCCTTCCAGGGCAAGAGCACGCTCGACACGTTGCACGCGATTCTCACCGACCCCGTCCCGCCGCTGCCGACGCCTGCCGGTTCGGCGGTCGACACGACAAGCGAGATCCAGCGTGTCATCGCGAAGTGCACCGCGAAGGATGCCGACGAGCGTTATCAGGGGATGAAAGACATCATCGTCGACCTGCGGGCAGCGAGGCGCCGGCTGGAATCGGTCTCGGGCGCCACCTCCACTGTGATGCCGGCGCCATCCGCACCGGTCGCGGGCGTTTCAAAGACGAGACGCACGCCGCGGCTCGTCGTCGCGGGCGCCGCCCTCGTCGCGATCGCCGGGTTTGTGATCTGGTGGACGGGACGCCGCGCCGAGCCGGCTGCGAGCCCGTCGGGCCGTCCCGCGATCGCGGTCCTCTACTTCGACAACAACACCGGCGACACGTCGCTCGACTGGATCCGGACCGGCCTCACCGACATGATCGTCACGGATCTCTCGCAGTCGACGAACATCGAGGTCCTCGGTACCGACAGGCTCTATCAGATCCTTCAAGAGCTCAACCGCACCAACGATCGCGTGCTCTCGGCTGACGTTGTCCAGCAGGTCGCCACGCGGGCACGCGTCGATCGCGTCCTCGTCGGCAGTTACGTCAAGGCCGGCGAGACGATCCGGATCAGCGCCCGTCTGCAGGATGCGAAGACGGGGCAGATCGTCAGCGCGGAGCGTGTCGAGGGTCCGGGCGAATCGAGTCTGTTCACACTCGTCGACGAGCTGTCGCGCCGGTTCAAGTCGACGTTCGCGTCGCTCAACCCTCCCAACGCGCCATTTCTCGCGAAACCGGGCCAGCCCGAGGAAGCGGGACTCGATCGCGGCGTGAAAGAGATCACGACGTCGTCAATCCAGGCATACCGGTACTACACGGAAGGTCTCACATTTCACGAGCGAGGTCTCAGCGACCAGGCGTTGCCGCTGCTCGAGAAAGCGATCGAAGTCGACCCTAATTTCGCCATGGCGTACGCGAAGCTGGCGGTCGTCAATGGCAATCTTGGGCTTCTCAGCAAACGCGACGAGTACGCGAAACAGGCGCTTTCCCGGATCGATCGGCTGAGCACGCGCGAGCGGTACTACATCGAGGGGTTCTACTACTGCCTGAAGCCGGAAACGCTGGAGCGTGGACTCGAGGCCTACAAACAAGGTCTGGCGCTGCATCCCGAGCACCAGGCATCACGGCACAATCTTGCGCTGCAATTGATGTTTCTGGAACGGTTTCCGGAAAGCATCGAGCAACACGAAGAATTGATACGGCGCGGCACGTCCAACCCGACCACGTATGAGAACCTCGTGTACACGTACATCTCCAGCGGCAGTCCAACGCGGGCCAGAGAAGTTGCCGAGTCGTTCGTCAACCAGCACTCGGAAATCGGGAGCAGCTATCGCATCCTTGCTCACGCCATGGTGGCGGCTCGACAACTGGACAACGCGCGGGCGCTGTACGAGAAATCCGGGGCGCTCGAACCGCTGGATTTTATTCCGAAGCTGGGCGCGCGCGTGGTCGCAGTGCTTCAGCATCGCTGGTCCGACGTCGACGCGATCAGTCAGGAGTTGCAGCAGGCGCCGAGCCCAACCCAGAAGTTCCTCGGACTGGGCACCGCCGCCTTGCTGAACAGCGCCCGGGGTCGCGGGCAGGCGGCGTTGGCGGAATGGGACAAAGCCGCACGCGTGCCGGCGCTTTCGGCACAGCAGCGAGCGATTGCCCACAATCGCGCTGCGCTGTTGCTGCTGCGCAAGGGACATGCCGCCGCGGCTCTGGCCCAACTTCAATTGGCCCTGCCTGACGCGACAAACCGCGATCCCGAGTTCGAGACGCTGCAACTCCTCGCTATCGCGCAAGCGGCGCTCGGGCGAAAGGCCGAGTCGGATAAAACCCTGACGCGGCTGGAAGAACGTGCCGCCATCCTCCCTTCGGAACGGGAGAAGCGGCGAGTGCGCTGGACGCGGGGACAAATCGCCCTCGATCGTGGAGAGATGAACACGGCCACGACGGAATTCGCGGCCGCGGTACGCATGCTGCCGCCAAGCGGACCGGTGATCGGCCCGAACATCACAGCCGCGTCGCTGCTTTACAGCGCCGCGTGGGCCTATATCAAAGCCGGCCGCGACGCCGATGCCGTGCCGCTGCTCGAACGATTACAGACTTCACACGAACTCGTCGCCGACACCGACGCCTACGCTCGCAGTTTTTTCCTGCTCGCGCAGATCTACGAGCGGCGCAACGACCTCACCCGAGCGCGCGATCAGTACGCGAGATTCCTAGACCTCTGGCGCGACGGCGATCTCGAGCGCGCATGGGTCGCGGAAGCGCAAAAGAAGATGGGGAAGTAGGGTGGACTGATTCCCAGGTCCGCGGCGCGCCGCGGATTTGGAAACCAATCCGCGCTACGTACTCCGTCAGTGCAGCCGGAATTCCAGGATGAGCGTGACGATGACGTCGACCGCCTGACCGCGCCGCATGCCGGGCTTGAACATCCACTCTTTCGCAGCGTCGATCGCGGCCTGATCGAGTCCGAGCTTCCCGTCGAGTGATTTCGCGACGCGGACCGGCCCGACCGTGCCATCTGCCTTGACGACAACTTCGAGCACCACGACGCCGGTGATCTTCGCGACCATCGCGGCGCTGGTGTAACGCGGCTCGACTTTCTTCACGAGGATCGGCGAGGACACGTCTCCGCCGACCGGCCAGGCGCCGCCGATTCCAGACTCCTTACCAGCGTCCACGCCCCGCCCGTCACCGGTTCCAATGCCGGTCCCGCGGCCGTCGCCGCCGGACGCCGGCGCCGCCAGCGCCGTGACCGAAAGACCGGCCGCGCGCAGAATCCTCGCGGCGTCCGTTTCGACCCGCACGTCGAGCTCCGGCAGCGAGGGTTTGTCCGGCACGATGATCGCCGCCTGAACCGGGTTCGACGGGCGATGCGCCGGGATTTCGAGAGGCTGCCGCGGTGCGGGCGCGGGATTCCCTCCACCACCGCCACCGGCGCCGGGCGAGGGCGACGCGACGAAGACGAACTTCGTCGGGAACGGCGGCGTATCGATGGGCGCGCGGGCCGGCTCGCTCGACAACACCACGAGGCCGATGACGACGAGCGCGAAATGCACCGCGGCGGAAGCGCCGAGCGCGGGACCCAGCCGGCTGCGCCTGACCATGTGCCCGGTAAGACGCGGAAAAGACCTCCGGGGTCTTTGTCCTGTTATCCTTGCGGCGTGAGGCGTGCTCTCCTGGCGGCAATTGTCGCGGTCGCCGTCGGCTGTTCCGGGGCGAACCCGCCGGGGCCCGGGCCAAGTCCCGGACCGCCGCCGCCGGCCAGCGTCGGTATTCTTGCAGGCGCCGGCGACATCGCCGAGTGCTCCTCACCCGGCGCCGAAGCCACCGCCCGCTTGCTCGATCGCATCTCCGGCACCATCTTCACGGCCGGCGACAACGCGTACCCGGACGGCACCTCAGCCAACTTTCGCGATTGCTACGATCCCACGTGGGGCCGCCACAAGGACCGGACACGCCCGACGCCAGGGAATCACGATTACGCGCTGGAGCCGCACAACGGAGCCGCGTATTACGACTACTTCGGTGCCAACGCCGGTCCGCGCGGCGCGGGCTACTACAGCTACGCGGTCGGCAACTGGCGGGTCTTCGCGCTGAACAGCGAGATCCCGACCGGCGCCGGGTCCGCGCAGGCGCAGTGGCTGCGTGACGAGCTCGCGCAGTTTCCCACGCGATGCGCCGCAGCCATCTGGCACAAGCCGTTGTTCACATCGGGACCCAATGGCGACAACCCGCATATGACCGACATCTGGCGCATCCTCTACGACGCCAACGTCGACATCATCCTCAACGGACACGACCATGTGTACGAGCGCTTCGCGCCGCAGGATCCCAACGGGCGTCCCGATACGGCGCGCGGCATTCGACAATTCACGGTCGGCACAGGCGGTGTGCCGCTATATTCATTCGTGACGACGAAGCCGAACAGCGAGGTCCGCGCCAACGTCTGGGGCGTGATCGTGTTGTTTCTCGGCGACGGCACCTACGAATGGGATTTTCAGCCGGCCGGAATTCCAGGCGTCAACTTCCGGGACACCGGTCGAGGCACCTGTCATTGACGAGAGCGACCGGGACCGGGATGGGCCGCTCGTGTACCGCGGCCGGGGCGTGCGCGCTCGTCGTGGCCCTCGTGCTGCCGGCGCCGTGCGCCTGGGCGCAGACGCCCGCGGCGGGAACAGCGCCAGCGCCGACGGCAGAGACGGCACCGGCGCCCGCGCCTCCGGGCGCGCCCAAACTCCGAAACGTCCACTTCCGCTGGGACGACCATCCGACGCTGCACCTCGCCAAGGGCACGCGGATCGCGTTCCGCGCGCGCTTCCAGGTGGACAACCGGCACTCCGACGCGCCGATTCCCGATGCCGATGACTCGTCCGTCGACGTGGCGCGCAAGCGAATCGGCGTCGAAGGGGAAATCGCGGGCCTCTTCGACTTTCAGGTCGAACGCGAGCTGACCGAAGACGATCCCTGGCGCGACGTCTACGTGAACTACAAGCAGTTCGAGCAGGCGCAGTTCCAGGCCGGGAAATTCAAGCAGCCGTTCAGCCTCGACGAGAACACCAGCCCGACGAACCTCGACTTCGTGTACCGGTCGATGATCGCCACGCGCCTCGCGCCGGGCCGCGACATCGGCTGGATGGCGCACGGGCGCGTGGTCAATCGCATCTTCCGCTACGAGATCGGCCTGTTCGAGCACGATGGACGGAACGCGCGTCCGCAGAATCCCGAGCGGGTCTCGGGCGATCAAACGTGGGCGATGCGATTCGGCGCGCAGCCCTTCCGGTCGTCGAAGACGATCCTCGAGGATCTGCTCGTCGGCATCGCGATGACGCGCAGCGATCTCAGCGATCAGACGGGTCTTCCCGAAGGGATTCCGGGACTGCGCGCGCGCACGGCGTTCGATCAGCTGTTCTTCGACCAGGACGTGTGGATCAGGGGACGCCGTGAGCGGCGCGGCTACGAAGCGCGCTGGCGGCCGGGACCGGCGTCGATCAAAGCCGAGTACATTCGCGTCACCGACGAACGCCTGGACCAGAGCGTCGAGGACACCAACCTGTCGCCGTTCCTCGCGAAGGGGTGGTACGTCAGCGGCACCTTTGCACTGACCGGCGAGAAAAAGGCCGACGGGCTCGAGGTCCCCCGGCGGCCGCTGGGCCGCGGCGGCATCGGCGCCGTCGAGCTGGCCCTGCGCCTCGAGGAGATGACGTTCGGCAGCGAAGCGGCCAGCGATCTTCCGTCCACGAGTCCGCGCGCGGACGTCATCCTGGGCAACACCGATCGCGTGACGACGTTCGGCGTGAACTGGTACTTGAACCGCTGGGTCAAGATTCAATTCAACGTGATCCGCGACAAGATCACCGATCCCAGCCAGGGACCTCTGCCGGCTCAGCCCGTCATCTGGAACCGCGTCCTGCGATTCCAGTTCCAGCTGTAGGGCGCACGATGCTTCTGTCGCGGACGGCGGGGGCGGTGTTGATTGCTGTCGCGATCGACGCCGCGCCACAGCAAACCGGCGGCGAGCTTTTCGACGACACGGTCCTCCACGACGTGCAGCTCTCCATCAACTCGCGGGATCTGTCGATCCTCCGGCAGCGCTTCGGAGAAAACATCTACCTGCCGGCCGACATCGTCATCGACGGCACGCGCATGCGGAACGTCGCGGTGAGAGTGCGCGGCACCGCCAGCCGCAACCCCACCAAGCTCGGGCTGCGCGTCGACTTCAGCTTCTACACGCGAGGCCAGCGATTCCGTGGGTTGGAATCGATCGTGCTCGACAACCTCTATCAGGACCCGTCGAACATCCGCGAGATGCTCGCGATGAACGTCTTCCGCCGCCTGGGCGAGCCGGCGCCCCGGGAAGCGTTTTGCCGGATGTTCATCAACAACCAGTACCAGGGGCTCTACGGTCTGGTCGAGGAGATCGTCCCGGACTTCGCCACCCGCGTGACGGGCGAAGACGACGGCTATCTGTTCGAGTACCACAACAGCTTTCTCTATCGCGGCGAGGATCTCGGCCCGGGCTTCGACCTCTACAAGATGCTCTTCGAGCCGCGCAGCCACGAGCTCGACACCGACGATCAGCTGTACGGTCCGATCCGCGACCTGTTCCACGACATGAACGATCCGGACGACGCGGTGTGGCTCGAGCGGGTGGCGCCGCGGCTCGATCTGCCGCAGTTCATGCGGAGCGTCGGGATTGAAGCGGCGCTCGCCGAGAAGGACGGCGTCCTCGGCTTCTTCGGCATGAACAATTTCTATCTGTATCGACCGGCGGTCACCGGACAGCAACGAATCTTCGTCTGGGACCGCGACTTCGCCATGAGCTTCTTCGACCTGTCGGTCGTGCGCGGGCTGGACGACTACGCGTTCTTCCGCCGGGCCTTTGCGAATGCTGATCTGCGCACGGTCTACCTGGACGCGGCCGAGAACGTCGCCCGGATGATCGCCGACAACGGCTGGCTCGAAGGCGAAATCGATCGGCTGGCGGCGCTCATCGACACGGCCGTGCGCGACGACACGCGGAAGCCGTTCACGAATGAGTTCTTCGATCAGGAGATCGCCTTCCTGCGCGAGTTCGCGCGGTTCCGGCCGGCATTTCTTGTGGACGAGATCGCACGCGTGCGATAGGCGAAGGGAGCACGATGGCTTTTCTGCGAGCGGCTGCCGCGGTGCTGTGCGTGACGGTGATCGGCACAACCGATCCCCGTGCCTTTCAATCTTCGAGCGGCACGCTCTTCAACGACACGGTCATCCACGACGTCCGGCTCCTCATGAATTCGAGAGATCTGGCCATCCTCCGCGCGCGCTACCAGGAAAACATCAACATGCCCGCCGACATCATCATCGACGGCACGCGCCTGCGGAACGTCGCGGTGAGGGTCCGCGGCACCGGCAGCCGGCGTCCCGACAAGATGGGGCTGCGGGTCGACTTCGACCACTACACGAAAGGCCAGCAGTATCAGGGCCTCGCGTCGCTGATTCTCGATAACCTCTGGCAGGACGAGACGATGATTCGCGAGGTCGTCGCGATGAACGTCTTCCGCCGCATGGGCCAGGCGGCATCGCACGAGTCGTTCGGCCGGTTCTTCATCAACAACCAATATCAGGGTCTGTACGGCCTGGTGGAGGAGATCGATCCGGGCTTCGCCGAGCGGTCAACCGGCGAGACCGACGGCTACCTCTACGAATACCACTACAACTTCGCCTGGCACGCCGAGGATCTCGGCCCGGGGCTCGAGACCTACAAGATCATCTTCGAGCCGCGCTCCCGCGAGCTGGAATCGGACGACCAGCTGTACGGGCCGATCCGCGATCTCTTCCACGCCGTCAACGACCCGGACGACAACATCTGGGCCGAGGCGGTGGGCCAGCGGCTGGACTTCACACAGCTCCTGACATTCCTCGGGATTGAGCAGTTCCTCGGTGAGGCCGACGGGTTCCTCGGCTCGTTCGGCATGAACAATTTCTATCTCTATCGATCGCCGGTGACGAACAAGCACCGCATCTTCCCGTGGGATCGCGATCTCGCGATGCGGTTCGTCGACACGGGCGTCGATCGCGGGCTCGAAAACATCCTCTTCCAGCGCGCGTTCGATCGACCGGAGCTGCGGGCCATCTATCTCGACTCCGTCGAGGCGACGGCGCTCGTCGCGATGGACGGCGACTGGCTCGCCAACGAGATCGATCGGATCCTGGCGCTCGTCGACGCCCTGGCGCGCGAGGACACGCTCAGGTACCAAGACGTCCGCTTCAATCCCGCCGGCGACCAGATCGACATCGCCAAGTACGAGGAGCAGGTCGCGTTCATCCAGAATCTGGCCAGAGTCCGTCCCGGATTTCTTCTCAACGACGTGGCCAGGTTCCGGTAACGCGCCTCATGCCCGTTCATCTCGCCGTTTTTCTCATCACGTTCTCGGGCCTGGTCTTCGAGGTCGGCCTCACACGCATCTACTCGGCGACCATCTGGTATCACTTCACGTTCGTCATCGTGTCGGTCGCGCTGCTCGGGTGGGGCCTTGGCGGGTTCACGCTGCATCTCCTCAAACGCCGCATCCCCTCGTCGATCGATCGGGCGGCGGGATTCACGCTCGCGTACGCCCTGTCGATTCCGCTGTGTCTGGCGCTCCTCGTGAGGTTCCCGTTCACACCGGAGCGATTCACGATGTACTTCATCGCGCCGCTCGTCCCGTTTCTCCTGGCCGGTATGGCGCTGGCCATGGTCTTCGACGTCCGCCGGGAGACCGCCGGGTCGCTCTACTTTGCGGACCTTGCCGGCGCTTCGCTCGGCGCCGGCGTCGTGACGCTGCTCCTGCAGTCGCTCGGGGGCGAAGCGGCATTGCTCGTGGCGTCGATCGCGCCGTTCATCGCCGCAGCTTGCTTGTCGAACCGCGCGTGGCATCGGCTGGTTGCCGTATCCGGCGCCGTCATCATCAGCATCCTCGCCGTGTCGAACGAATCGACGGGTCTCTTTCGCATCACGCCAGGCAGCTGGAAGGCCATGAACCGGCAGATGGCGGAGCTGCCGAACGCGCGCGTGGCGCACACGGGATGGAACGCCTACTCCCGCATCGACGCGGTCGAGGGGTTTCCACCGCCGAACCTCGCGCGGCTGTACATCGACGCGGACGCGTGGACCAGCGCCCATCAGTGGGACGGGAGCCTCGCGAGCGTCGCGAATCTCAGGGACACGTACCGCGCGCTGCCCTTCAAGCTCACGCCGGGCGGCGAGACGCTCGTCATCGGTCCCGGCGGCGGCGCGGATGTGCTCGCGGCGCTCGCCTCCGGCAGCCGTCAGGTGACCGCAGTCGAACTGAATCCGCTGATGGTGAGGTTCGTCCGCGAGTACGGGCCGCGCGCCGGCAATCTCTACAACAGGCCGGACGTCGACGTCGTGCTCAGCGAAGGCCGGAACTTCATCAGCCGCACGAATCGCCGCTTCGATGTGATCTTCCTCGGGTTCGTCGACACCTGGGCCTCCGTGAATTCGGGCGGTCTGTCGCTGTCGGAAAACTACCTCTACACCACCGAGGCCTTCCGCGCCTACTACGACCACCTGAGCGACGATGGCGTGCTGGTCGTGCTCAGGTGGCCGACGGACACGCCTCGTCTGGTTTCCAACTCAGTCGCCCTGCTCGGGACCGAAGAGGCCGCCAAGCGGATCGTCGCCCTGACCGAACGGAGAGAAGGCGCCCGCGACAACGAGGCGCAAATGCTGTTCATGCTGCGCAAGCGGCCGTTCACCGAACGCGAGACGGCGGCCATCATGAACGACTGGACGCTGGCGCGTCCGATCATCGTCCCGGGCCGCTACGCCGAGGCGCCCTATGACGACCTGCTGGCCGGCCGGAAAACGCTGGCGCAATACGTCGATGAGGCGCCCCGGCGCGTGGGACCCGTCTTCGATGACAGCCCGTTCTACTTTGCCGTCGAGCGGCCGTGGGGCATGGCGACCAGAATCGCCCGCGCCCTTCTCTACATCGTTGTGCCGGTGGTCGGGTTGCTGGGCCTGCTGGTGGCGTTCGGCAAGCCCCGCGGCGAATCCACGGGCGCGTATGCGGCGTCCGTCGGCTACTTTGCCTGCCTCGGCCTGGGGTTCATCACCGTCGAGCTGGTGCTGCTGCAGCACCTCACGCTGCTGCTCGGCCATCCCATCTTCACGCTCTCGATCCTGCTTTTCGCGCTGCTTCTGGCCGGCGGCCTGGGCAGCTCGATGAGCCATCGCATCCGCGGCCGCAGCGCGTGCCTCATCGTCATGGCGCTCGGCGTCGTCTGGGCGCTGGTCCTGCCGAAGCTGGTGCCGGCGTTGCTGCCGCTACCCCTGGCCGCTCGTGTCGCGATCGCCATCATCATCATTCTGCCGATTGGGCTGGCGATGGGTATTCCGTTCCCGCGCGGGTTGCGCCGCGCCGGCCGGGGCGCGCTGCCGCCACCGCCGTTCTACTGGGGATTGAACGGCGTCATGTCCGTGCTCGGATCCGTCGGCACCGTCACGCTCGCGCTGATCGCCGGATTTCAGGTCGCGATGATCGCGGGCAGCGGCTGCTACGCGCTTGCGGCGGCGCTCGCCTGGGTCGTCGACGAGTAGCGCCGACCGGCACGTTGTAATTTTTTCAATCTTGACTACTCATCGAGATCGCAATTTTTTCAATCTGCTCGGCGCATCGCGCGGATTTACTGGACTTGCGCGAGGAACGAGGCTTGCACTTTGCCCCCGCCCATGGACGAGGTGGAATTCGATCAGATCATCGCGCGGGCAGGGAATCCCAATCTCATCCCGGGCATCTACAACTACTGCGACCGCCGCTGTGAACGGTGCCCGTTCACCGAACGCTGCTTCCAGTTTCTGGAGACGCGTCGCGAGCGGGCGCAAGTCAGAGATGAACACGAAAATGGAGACGAGTCGGTGGGCCGGGCCGTGGCGCGATCGCTCGAGCGCAGCCTCGACATGCTCCGGATCATCGGGCGGCGGCTCGGCGTCGACCTCGGCGTCGATGCGCCGGAATCAGCTGAGCCCGCCGCGGGCCTTGATGCCAATCAACGGCCGGGCGTCAGCCAGATCATTCAGGAGCCGGAGGTTCAAGACGCGCAGCCGGAACAAGAACAAGAACAAGAAGAGGATGCGCTCGTGCGGCTGGCGCGCGAGTACTCGGACACCGCCTGGCCAATCCTGCGCGCGCTCGGCCCTGTCCTTCACATGCGGGGCGAGGCCGCGCTGATCGACGCGCGCGAGACACTCGAGGTGTTCTCCACGAGCATCTCCGCCAAGGTGTTCCGGGCCGTCGTAACCGACGCCGACCCTGCCCTCGACCCGGAAGACCTGCAGAACGACGCCAATGGCTCGGCCAAAGTCGCGCGGCTGATGATTCAGGACTCCCGGAGGGCGTGGCGGGCTCTGATGGTGCCCGGGCGGGCCACGGAAGACGGAGTGCCTGCCCGCCTGGTCAGGATGCTCGACGACCTGGACATCCGCCTGGGCGCCCGGTTCCCGCGGGCCATGGATTTTCAGCGGCCCGGGTTCGACACTGACCTCTCCGATGCCGGAGTTGGGGTATGTTCTCCCGGATGTCGGGCACCCACCCCATCTTCGACCGGCGAGAAACACGCAGCTTTGCTCGAGAGATCAAGTTCCTGATCTCTGCCGAGATGGGTCAGGGCATTCGGGAGTGGGCCCGCGACAAGCTGCAGCCCGACCCGGAGGGGACTGGTCCGCACAACGACGAGTACGCGACAACCAGTCTGTACTACGAGACGCCCGGGTTCGACGTCTTTCATCAAAAGGAGTCTTTCGGGCGGGCGAAGTACCGCATCCGCCGGTACGGTCTGACCGATTACATCTTTCTCGAGCGCAAGTTCAGAACCGACCGGCTGCTGGCGAAGCGCCGCACGTCCGTACCGCTCGACACGATCGAACGGTTGGGCGAAGAGACGGCCGATCCGGAGTGGCCGGGCTACTGGTTCCATCGGCGGATCCTGAGGCGGGGCCTGAAGCCACTCGTCCAGGTGTCGTACGATCGCACGGCACGCTACGGCCAGTCGTCCAACGGTCCGATCCGGTTGACGATCGACACGAACCTTCGCGTGCTGCCGATGCCGGACCGCGCGTTCCTGCCCGGTGTCGGGCTGCCGCTCGTCGACGGCCGGTGCATTCTCGAGCTGAAGTACATCCAGGATCTCCCGGCGATGTTCAAGCAGATCATCGAACAGCACGCGATCAGCGCCGGCCGCGTGTCGAAGTACCGCCTCGGGCTTGGCGCCCTCGACTACTCGCCTGAGCTGCGGATCGATCGGTCGCATGCCTGACTTTCTGAAACAGGTCGCCGGCGCGCCGCAGCTGCCGCTTGCCACGATCCTGATCCGGGTCGGCGCCGCGGCGCTGCTGGGCGGCGCCGTCGCCGTGATCTATCGCCTCACCCGGCCCGGCAGCGCCGTCACGCAGGCGTTCCTGCGGACGCTCGTGCTGCTCTCGATTCTGATCGCGATGGTCACGCAGGTCATCGGCGACAACGTCGCGCTCGCGTTCAGCCTCGTCGGCGCGCTGTCCATCGTGCGGTTCCGCACCGTGGTGCGCGACATCGAGGACACCGCGTTCGTCATCCTCGCCGTGGCGATCGGCATGGCGGCCGGCGCCAGCCAGCCGCGCGTCGCCCTCGTCGGTCTCATCGTCGTCATGATCACGGCCATGGTCATGCGCAGCCGCCCGGCCAGGACGCCGGATGAAGTGGCCTGGTTCCGCCTCAGCGTGCGCGTCGGCCTCGGACACGACGCCGAGACGTTGATCGGCAGCACCCTCGACAAGTTCGCGAGCGACCGCCGCGTGATGTCGATGTCAACCGCGCGTCAGGGCATGTCGATCGACATCACGTACGAGACGCGGCTGCGCAAGGACAGCGTCCCCGACGAGCTCGTGAAGGCGCTCAATCGCATCGAGGGGATTCAGAGCGTCGAGCTGCGGAGGCGAATAGAAGAGGAGGGGTAAAGCCCGGAAGCTAGCTTCCAGACTCCAACTTTCGTCCTGCTATCCAGACCGATTCGATCGTCCTCGTCTCCTTGATGTCTTTGAGTGGATCGCCGGTGAGGACGACGAAGTCCGCCCAGTGACCGGGGCGGAGGAACCCGAGATTCTTGAGATTCGAGCACTGCGCGCTGCGGCCGGTCGCCATCGCGAGGATGTCTGCCGGGCGGAGTCCGGCGCGCGCGACGAACTCGAGCTCGAGGTGCTCGAAGTAGCCTTGAAAGCGCGCCGGCGGACCGGTGTCGGTGCCTGAGGCGAGCGGCACGCCCGCGTCGAACAGGCGTTTCACGTTCGCGGTCGCGATCTCGAGCGCCTTCTTGTACTGCTGCGCGCTCCGGCTTTCGCGCATCTGGGCTTGCCGCTTCGGATCGCGCAGCGCGTCGAGCACGGCCGGATCGGCGCTCTTCAGAAAAAACGGGTCCTTGAAGAAGTCGGGCTCGCTCTCGTAAACGAACGTCGACAGCTCACGCGTGAGCGTCGGACACACGCAGACGTTGCGTTCCTTGAGCAGCCCGATCAGCTCCGCATCAACCGGCTGGTCGCGCACGCTGTGCGCGATGAACGCGGCCCCCGCCTTCACCAGGGCCTTCGCGTCATCGAGATAAAAGATGTGCGCCGCGACGCGAAGGTTGTGCGTTTTCGCCTGTTCGATCACCGCTCGCGCGACCTCGAGCGGCATCTTCGCCGTCGTGCCGAGGTTGTCGTCGACCCGGATCTTGATCAGGTCCGGCTTCATCGCTGCGACGCGATCGACTTCCTTGCGCGCGGCGTCGGGCGTGGCGGCGGTGATCACCGGACCCGCGACGAAGATCCGCGCGCGGTCGAGACCAGGCTGCTCCTGCCGATCCCGAAGTCCGAACCCCGCCGGTCCGTCGCCGCCGAGGCTCACGACGGTCGTGACGCCGTAGCTGGCATAGCGGCGCAGCTGCGCGACGAGGTTGACTTCGGTGTAGAACTGCGCGCCGGTCTGCAGTCCCTGCGTGTCGGCCACGTGCCCGTGCGCGTTGATGATCCCGGGGATCACCGTCCGGCCGGCCAGATCGATGGTCTCGGCAGTGATGGGATCGACAGTCGGATTGCCGACCGACACAATATGCCCGTCGCGAACGACGAGAACACCGCGCTCGGCGATCACCTTGCCGTCGCCGTCGATCAGCCGGGCGTTACGGAAAACCTTGAACTGAGCGGCGGGTGCGGGCTGTTGAGCGAGCAGTTGCGCCGTCAGCGCGAGGACGACGCCGACGGCGGCGGCAACAAGAAATGAGCGGCCGAAGCTCGACTGCGGGAAACTCCCAGGATTTCTAATCGCCATGATCCCGGGAGTGTTCCACAATCGAGCCCTTGCCGCCACAAAACGCTTTAGCTTGAGCTCGAGGCTCATCGCCTCCGAGCCTCCGCGCCTCCGTGCCTACTTCGGCTGCGGGACGATCCGGATGTACGGCTTCGGCGATTTCCAGCCGTCCGGGTAGGTCTTCTTCGCCTCGTCATCGGACACCGAGCTGGCGATGATCACATCCTCGCCCTGCTTCCAGTTGACCGGCGTCGCCACCTTGTGCTTCGCGGTGAGCTGCAGCGAATCGATCACCCGCAGCACCTCGTCGAAGTTGCGGCCCGTCGTCATCGGATACGCGATGAGCAGTTTGATCTTCTTGTCGGGTCCGATGACGAAGACGTTGCGGACCGTCTGATTGTCGGCCGGCGTGCGTCCTTCGTACGTGCCCGGGAGATCCTCCGGCAGCATGCCGTACATCTTGGAGATCGACAGATCGGTGTCGCCGATCACCGGGTAGTTCGGCGCGTATCCCTGCGTCTCCTTGATGTCGTTCGCCCACTTCTTGTGGTTGTCGACGGCATCGACGCTCAGGCCGATGATCTTCGTGTTGCGCTTGTCGAACTCCGGCTTGAGCTTCGCCATGTACCCGAGCTCGGTCGTGCACACCGGCGTGAAATCCTTCGGATGCGAGAAGAGGACGGCCCACGAATCGCCGATCCAGTCGTGAAACCGGATACGGCCTTCAGTGGTCTCGGCCTCGAAGTCTGGTGCAGTTCCTGCGATTTGCACAGCCATTGCGGTAGCCTCCAACGTTCATTCAGTCTCTGGCGGCTGTGTAAGGCCACCAAAACCTTAAAAGCTATCACGCTCCAAGCCTGGGAGCTTGGGAGCCTGGGAGGCTGGAGCTGGGGAGCAACACGCCCTATTTCCCGGCTGCCGGGCTGCGGGCTTCCGAGCATCAACGACCAGGCACTACGGGATCGAGCGGTCGAAAGTTGACGTCGAGGATCCGCAGGCGTTCGAAATGGGTCACCAGCCGTGCGCGGAAGTCGTCTAAGTTCCGCAGAGTCAATGGGGTCCAGCCGACCTCGGCGAGCGCCGCCAGCCGCGGAAAAGCCATGAACTCGACCGCCTTGGGGCCCGGCATGTACTCCGTCCACAACTGGCCCTGCACGCCGAGGATGTGCTTCTGAAACCGGGCCTCGAGCTCCGGCGGCATCGGTTCCCAACCATACACGCGATCGAGGGGCAGGAAGCCGCCGATGGCGAGCGGCTCGCGCGCCTGATCGCGTGATTGGTAGTAGTCGAAATAAGTGTGGCTCGTCGGCGTCATCACCGCGTCGTGACCCGTGCGCGCCGCCTCGATCGCCGGCTTGATCCCCTGCCAGCTCATGACGGTGGCGTTCGGCGCGAGGCCGCCCTGGAGAATCTCGTCCCAGCCGATCAGACGCCGCTTTCGAGCGGTGAGAAACGTGTCCATCTGGTGGATGAACCAGCTCTGGAGCTCGTCCTCGCTCTTGACGCCCAGTTCTGCCATACGCGCCTGGACGCGCGCGCTCGCCTTCCATTGCGTCTTCACCGCTTCGTCGCCGCCGATGTGGATCCACGGACCCGGAAACAGCTCGAGCACTTCCGCGAGCACGTCCTGCATGAACGCGATGGTGGACGCGTCCGCGTTGAGAAGATACGGAGACACGCCCCACGTCGTCCGTGGCTCGACCGGATCCGTGGTGCAGCCGAGCTCCGGGTACGCGGCGATGATCGCCTGCGAGTGGCCCGGCATCTCGATCTCCGGAATCACCGTGATGAATCGCTCCGCCGCATACGCGACGATCTCGCGCACATCGTCCTGCGTGTAGAACCCGCCGTGACGTTTGCCGTCGAACTGCGCGCCGGTCGCGTTTCCGCGGTCGTGACCGATGAGCGTCTCCTTGCGCCAGGCGGCGACCTCGGCGAGCCGCGGATATTTCCTGATTTGGAGCCGCCAGCCCTGATCGTCCGTGAGATGCCAGTGAAAGCGGTTCAGCTTGTGGAGCGCGAGCAGGTCGAGGTACTTCTTGACGAACTCCTTCGGCTGGAAGTGCCGCGCGACGTCGAGATGCGCACCGCGCCAGCTGAATCGCGGGACGTCTTCGATCGTCACCGCCGTCACCTGCCACCGCACGTCCGCGGCCTTGCCTTCGCGAAAAATCGCCGGCGGGAGCAGCTGCCGCAGCGTCTGCATGCCGTAGAAGACGCCGGCCCGTGAGGCCGCGCGGATCGTGATCGCGCGCGGCGTCACCGCAATCCGGTAGCCTTCGTCACCCAGAGTCTTCGCGAGAGCCGCTTGCTGACGAAGGGCGACATGAGGCCCCGCCGGCGAGGCGCCGATCCGGACGGGAAGATCGAATCCTGTGGCGGGACCGAGCATCGTCGCGAGCTGCCGTCCCTGCGCGCGCAGCGCCGCGTCGACGACGATCGGCGTGGATGCGGTGAATGTGAAGACGCCGGATCCGGCCGTCACCTTCGCTGGGAGCGGGATCAACGGCAGCGTGCCCGGCGGCTGAGGCGCCGTCGCAAGGGCAATGACGATGGCGGCGATGTGAAGGCCCTTGGTCAGCAAGGTTCAAGTTCGAAGTTCTAAGTTCGAAGTTTGAAGTTCAGGCCGCGTTTTCGCGGCCTGAATGTTAGCATGCGGCCCGTGAGGCTCATGCCTCTTCTCGTCGCCGTGGTGGTCGCGTTTACCGGCCCGATTCCGGCTCAGATCGTTCCGCCCACGCGGCTCGTCGCCCATGCGGGCGGCTTCTCACTCGACGGAAAGCCGCTTCAGATTCTCTCGGGTGAAATGCACTATCCGCGGATTCCGCGCGAGTACTGGCGTGATCGCTTTCGCAAAGCGCGGGCGATGGGGCTGAACACGATCTCGACCTACGTGTTCTGGAATCTCCACGAGTCATCACCAGGCCAGTTCGACTTCAGCGGCCAGAAAGACATCGCCGCCTTCATCCGCACGGCTGATGAGGAAGGGTTGCATGTCATCGTCCGTCCGGGGCCGTACGTCTGCGCGGAGTGGGACCTCGGCGGCTATCCGGCGTGGCTGCTCGCGGATCCCGAACTCGTGCTCAGAAGCACCGACGTCCGTTTCACGCGTCCGGCCGAGCGATGGCTCACGCGGCTCGGCCGGGAACTGGCACCGCTCCTCACACGGCCCGCCGGTCCGATCATCGCGGTGCAGGTCGAGAACGAATACGGATCGTTCGACAAGGACAAGGCCTATCTCGCGTGGCAGCGCGACGCGCTCGTGCGTGCCGGCTTCGGCCGCGCGCTGCTCTACACCGCCGATGGGGACGTTCAGCTTCCGAACGGCACGCTGCCCGACCTGCCGGCGGTCGTGAATTTCGGCACGGGCGGCGCGGAGAACGCCTTCAAGCGGTTGGCGGCGTTCCGGCCGGACGGTCCGATGATGACCGGCGAGTACTGGGCGGGCTGGTTCGATCACTGGGGCCGCCGGCACAACACGACGAACACCGACCGGCAGGGCCGGGAGCTCGCGTGGATGCTCGAGCGCGGGTACTCGATCAACCTCTACATGTTTCATGGCGGGACGACGTTCGGGTTCATGAACGGCGCGAACATCGACAACAACCGGTACTTTCCGCAAACGTCGAGCTACGACTACGACGCGGCGCTCAACGAGTCCGGACGGCTGACGCTCAAGTACTACACGTTTCGCGACATCATCAGCCGGCAGCTCGGCCAGCCGCTGCCGGCGATTCCGGCGTCGCCCGCGCCCATTGCGATCCCCGCCTTCACTCTGACCGGCGTGGCGCCGGTCTGGTCTGTGATCGGGCGCGGCACGACGGTCGATCGGCCGCGCAGCATGGAGACGTTCGGTCAGGGCTACGGGTACATCGTGTATCGGACCAAGATTCAATCGGCCTTCAAGGGCAATCTCGTGATCCGCGACGTTCGTGATTACGCGCAGGTGTATGTGAACGGCGCGCTTGCCGGCACGATCGACCGGCGGTTGGACGAGGATCGTCTCGCCGTCGAGATCCCCGCCGGCGCCCGGCTCGACATCCTGGTCGAAAACTCGGGCCGCGTGAATTTCAACAAAGCGATCCGCGAGGAACGGAAAGGGATCACGCAGGCGGTGCTCCTCGACGACAAGGAGGTGACCGGCTGGACGGTCTTCACGCTGCCGATGGCCGCGCCTCCGCAGCCCCCGGCGACACGACAGACATTCACTGGCGCCGGCGTGTATCGCGGAACGTTCGACCTCGGCATCACCGGCGATACCTTCCTCGACACGCGGACGTGGCCGAAGGGAACCGTCTGGATCAACGGCCACCATCTCGGGCGCTTCTGGAACATCGGTCCGCAGCAAACGCTCTACGTGCCCGGCCCCTGGCTTCACCCCGGCCGCAACGAGGTCATCGTCTTCAGCCTGAGCCCGCCCGACCGTCCGTCCATGGCCGGTCTCACTTCAGCGATATTTGCAAACTGGTAGATATGATCTCGGGATCTGAGGATCTGGGGATCTGACAAGCGCTTGTCAGATCCCCAGATCCTCAGATCACCAGATCATTGATTCCCGGCACCATACACCTTCATTCCGATCGCCTCCGGTGCCGCGACGGCATCCTCGATGACGATGCGCACGCGACGGAACGTCGCGGGCTCGAATCGATCGAGTCGCGCGTATCCGATCGTCGTGCCGCGCGACAGCTCGCGCCATTGGCCGCTCTCGGATCCAAGCAGCGTGTAGCGCGCGATACTTTGACCGCGCACGATCGGTTCTTCCAATCGCACAATCGATGCGGTCACGGCGCGGCCGAGATCCAGTTCCGCGACGGCGGTCACGTCCCCGGATCGCTGCCAGGTGATCGATCGGCCGGCTGCCAGATCCCGCTCGAAGGTCGTCGTCAGGCGATCGCGAAACGCGGCCAACCGGCTGACGTCGGTTTCGTGCAAGACGCCGCCGGGCGTCGGCGGCACGTTGAGAAGCAGCTTCGCGTTGCGGCCGACCGATCGAAAGTACAACTGGACGAGCGAGTCGACGCTCTGCACGCGGCTGTCCTCGGCGGGATGGTAGAACCAGCCCGGGCGGATCGACGTGTCGGCCTCAGCCGGACGCCAGACCGTGCCCGCGGGATCGCCGTGCTGCAGCGCCGCGATCACGCCGGGGCCGGTGCTGCCGGGATACGGCACCGCCGCCGGATTTACCGGAGACCAGTTCGGATCGCCCGCCGATCCGCGCTCGTTGCCGCACCAGCGAACGTCCGGCCCCGCATCCGAAAAAATGACGGCCTCAGGCTGATGCTTGCGGACGAGCGCCCACACGCGCGGCCAGTCGTACTCCTGCTTCTTGCCGTTCGGGCCTTCGCCGTTGGCGCCGTCGAACCAGACCTCCGCCAGCGGCCCGTACTGAGTCAGGAGCTCCGTGAGCTGCTCGCAATAGAGATCGTTGTAGCGAGGCGAGTCGCCGTACGCGGGATTGTTGCGATCCCAGGGTGACAGATACAGCCCCGGACGAAGCTGCTCCGCGCGGCAGGCATCGACGAACTCGCGGACGACGTCTCCAGTCCCGTTGCGCCACGGACTTCGGGCGACGGTATGCGACGTGGTTCGGCTCGGCCAGAGACAGAAGCCGTCATGATGCTTTGCCGTGAGCACCATGGCCCGGAAGCCGCCCGCCTTCGCCGCACGCGCCCATTGCCGCGCATCCAGGTTCGACGGCGCGAAGAGCGCCGGATCCTCGCGGCCGTCGCCCCACTCGCGATCGGTAAAGGTGTTGATGCCGAAGTGAACGAAGAGCGCCAGCTCGTCACGCTGCCACGCCAGCTGCGCCGCGGTCGGTCGCGGGCGTTGTGCTGACGCGAGAACCGATTCGCGCGCCGTCAGCCACGCGGCCGACAGCGCGCCTGCGCCAGTGCGCAGAAAGGTCCGGCGATCGATCACCGCCGGACCAGACTGACGTTCAGCGTCAGCGTCTGATCGCGTCGGATCAAGACCTCCTCGACGTAGCGCGTGTAGCCCTCTTTCTGGATCTCGATCCGATGCCTTCCCTCGGCAAGTCGAATGAGCGTTCGTTCGTCGCCCGGCACGGTCGGCCACCGTGCATCGTCGACGAGCAGTTCGGCGTCTGCCGGAACGACACGCAGCGACAGCGTTCCAAAGCGTGCGGGCTGGGCCTCCGGCGCCCGTTCGGAAGGCGGTTCGTACCGCCGCGGCGGCGGGCCGGACTGCCGATCGGCCGGCGGCGCCGACGGTTCAGGTCGCGCGTCGCCGGTTTCACCCGGCGCGAGCGGCGCCATCGCCAACCGGATCTTCTCGTTCGAGCCGGGCCGGAAATAGCGCTTTTCGTGAACCGTGTGATAGCCGGACAGATAGATCGTGATCTCGTGCGCGCCGGGACGCATTCGCAGACGCTGAAACGTACCGTCGAAGTCGTCGATGGTGCCTGCCGGGTACCCGTCGACGAACACTTCTGCCTCACGCGGCGTCACCTCGAGCCGCAGCTCAGCGGTGAAGTCGTCGAACCGGCCGTAGCCGTAGTAGCCGTACGGGCTGTACGGGCCGTAGGGCGCATAGAACCCGTAGGGTGCGTATGGTCCGTACACGCCGTACGGATACGGGTACCAAGGATAGAACCACGGATAGAAATAGCCGGGATAGCCGATGCCGACGCCGACAAAAACGCTGGAGCGATAGACCGGATAGGCGGGCCCGTGGAAGTGGCCGTGCCCTTGTGCGCGCGCGGGAACCGGCCACGCGATGAAGAGAGCAATCGCAAGCCCCACGACCGCGATGCGCGGAAACAGCCTGGATCGAATCACGTGAAGACCTCCCTTTCGCAGGTGCGGCCGACGGATCGCGAATGCGATGCCCGTACCACCGCGCGGCAAGGCTGGCTGTTGAAGCGATTGTAAGTGCGCTGTCAAACGAACCGGACAATTGTCACAAACGGGGACAGGTTAGTGACAAGCAAACCTGTGGAACTAGCCTGTCCCCGTCAGCACGATCGTCATGCACGCGCCGCCGTGCGCCGCGTTCGACGCCGTGATCGTGCCGCCATGGCGAGCCACAATCGCCTGGACGATCGACAAGCCGAGTCCGCTGCCCGCCTGCCCGCCGCCCGAGCGCGACGCGTCGGCCTTGTAGAACCGATCGAAGACATGCGGCAGGTGTTCCGGCGGTATACCGGGACCGGAATCTTCCACGGTCAGCCGAATCGAGTGCGCCATTCTGTCCGCGTTCACGCGTATCCATCCACCCGCTGGCGTGTGCCTGATCGCGTTGGCGACGAGATTCTGCAGGGCCTGTTCGAGTCGATTCGCATCGCCACACAGCGTCGGCGTGTCCGCGGCGTGGTGCAATTCGAGGCGGATCCGATTCTCCTCGAGCGCGCGGCCATGCCGGTTGCGCAGGCGATCGAAGAGGTGCGACACGTCAACCGTGTCTTTCGTGAAGGTCCCTCCTCCGCCTTCCAGGCGCGCGAGGTCGAGCAGATCACCGATGATGTGCTCGAGCCGCTGGGTTTCCTCGCTGACGATGTGGAGATAGCGGCGTCTCGTCTCTTCGTCCAGCTTGAGGTCGGGCATCTGGAGCGTTTCCACGTAGCCCTTGATGGCCGAGAGCGGCGTGTTGAGCTCGTGGGAGACGTCGGCCAGCAGTTGACGCCGCGCCTGATCGGCTGACGCGAGCGCGCTCGTCCGCTCTTCCAGCTTGTCGGCCATCTCGTTGAACGAGCGCGCCAGAGCGGCCACCTCATCGCCGCCGGTCGCCGCCGCGCGGACGTGCCACTCGCCGCTGCCGAGAGCGGCGGCGGCTTGCTGCAGACTCCGCAGCCGTTTGTGCGTCGGCCTGAAGATCAACAGCGCCGCCACGGCCGTGCCGCCCACCAGCAGGATCAGCGCAACCGCCGTCAACGTCGGTCCGAGATTGCGAACGATGAATTGAAGCGGCGGCGGCTGGCTCGGAACCGCGACCAGGCCAACCGACACGTCCTGCACGACGATGGGCGCGTATTCGGTGCGCGGCGGACCGCCCGGGCCTCCGAAACCGCCGCGCCGGCCGTCGGGCCGGGGAAACGGACCTCGGCCGTCGCCACGCGGATGCTCGGCGTCGCCGCCGGGAGGCGGAGGAGGCGGACCGTTGCCCCGTTCGCGGAACGGCATCGGCTCGCCGAACAGGCGGGCGCGCGCGTTCCGCGCGGTTTCGGGTGCAGGTGGAATGTGCCGGCTCACGATCGTCCGGCCATCACGCATCACGACCACGTACGAGTGAAACGACCGGCGGTATTGCTCGTGGAGGTACGTCTCGAGATCGACCTGCGGCCGGGCGGCAAGCGTCGCCGACAGGTCGCCGGCAATCGTCGCGGCAAACTGCGCGGGCGACCGGCTCGGAAAGAGCTCGGGCATGCGGCCGGTCATCCACAGAAACACGGCGCCCTGCAGCAGCAGCATCAGCGCGAGCAACACGACGAAGCCCAGCGCGATGCGCCAGTACAAACTCCGATACCAGACCGGATCAGACATCGGTGAATTTGTACCCGCTTCCCCAGACCGTCAGGATGAGCTGCGGATCCGAGGTGTCGGCTTCGAGTTTCTGCCTGAGCCGCTTGATCAGGGTATCGACGCTGCGTTCGGTGACGTGCGTGTCCGACGTCCACACGCGCTCGAGCAGCTTCTCCCGGGTGAACACGATTCCGGGCTTCGCGGCGAGGAGCAGCAGCACGTCGAATTCATGCGGGGTGAGATCGAGCGGACTTCCGTCGAGATGCGCCTGCCGCCGCGCCGGGTCCAGCCGGATCGGACCGGCAACGATCGGTTCGACCGGACTGTCCGCAACACCTCCGGCGCGCGGACGCCGCACCAGCGCCCGCGCGCGGGCGACGAGCTCGCGGACGCCGAACGGCTTCGTCAGGTAGTCGTCGGCGCCGCTCTCGAGTCCCAGCACTTTGTCCGATTCGTCCCGCTTCGCGGTGAGCATCAGAATCGGCACATCGCCGTTGCCGGTCTGCCGCCTGATCGCCCGGCACACCGCCAGTCCGTCCACCTTCGGCAGCATCAGATCCAGCACCACCAGATCGAAGGACTCGGACGCAGCGAGCCGGATCGCCTCGTCGCCGTTCGCGACGGCGAGAACCGCGAACCCTTCGTGGCCCAGATGCAGTCCGACCAGCTCGCGGATGTTCGGTTCGTCTTCGACGACGAGGGCTCGCAGGCGCCGTGTGGCGGGACGCGTCTCGGAAGACACAGTTACCTGCTCCAAAACATTAGCCCGTCCCGTGGCAAGCCGTCTCGGCCATTTGTGGCAAACCCGTGGCAGCCGGGTGAAGAGTCGGTGACGATGGCACTGACCCCGAACAGCGCGGCCATCATCGTCGTCAGACACGTGAAGGAGCATCGCGCCGCGCATGTCACCAAGCATCGACACCCGAGAAACCCGCGAGTTCGCCTACGAAACGAAATTCCTTGTCAGTCCGTCGGTCGCCGACGCGATCACCGGATGGGCGCGTGAACGACTGAGCCCCGATCCGAATGCCGGCGGGAATGCTCACGACGAATACCGGACTACGACGCTCTATTTCGACACCGCCCGCTTCGACGTCCTTCAGAAGCGGGAGTCCTACGGCCGGAGCAAGTACCGGATGCGCCGGTATGGCGACGGCCGTGAGATCTTCCTGGAGCGCAAGCTCCGCTGTAACCGGCTGCTCAGCAAGCGCCGGACCTCGGTCGATCTCTCGAGTGTCGGCAGGCTTGCCGGCAGTCCCGACCCGATGTGGGCGGGACACTGGTTCCACCGGCGGCTGATCGGCCGTCAGCTGCAGCCCGTGTGCCAGCTCTCGTACCTCCGGGCCGCGGGCGTCGCGATGACGCCGGATGGTCTCGTCCGGCTGACG
>JBLNGH010000085.1:0-2729 GCA_050264575.1 Acidobacteriota bacterium
GACAGGACGCCGCCGCCGGCGTAGAGCACCGGCCGCTCGGCCTGGGCGAGCGCCTCGACGATCCGCTCGGCCGTACGCGGGTCGATCGCCGGTCTCGTCGTCGGCGACTGCCCGCTCCGAAAGGCGTTCACCGGGAGGTCTGCCGAGAAGATGTCCATCGGCACGTCGACCAGGACGGGACCCGGACGGCCAGTCTGGGCGATGTGAAACGCACGCTCGATCGCGCGGGGAAGATCCTCCGGCCGATCCACGCGATATACCCGCTTGCAGAACGGGCGGTAGATCTGGCTCTGGTCCGCATCAGCGTGCAGCTGGACTTCCTGGTGCGCGTGGCGGCCGAAGTAGTGCGCGGGGATGTCACCGGCGATCACGACCATGGGCACCGAGTCGAGCGCCGCGTTCGCCACACCGGTCACGGCATTGGTCAGGCCGGGCCCGAGGTGCGTCAGCACCACGCCGACTTTTCCGGTCGCGCGCGCGTAGCCGTCGGCGGCATGTGCCGCAATCTGCTCGTGCCGAGTCGTGACAAACTGAATCTTGCTCCTGCTGAGCGCGTGCAGGAGCGCAATCACGGTGTGGCCGCACAGGCCGAAGATGACCTCGACGCCGATCTGCTCGAGATACTCGGTGAGCTGGTAGGCTGCGATGCGCGTTCCAGTGTGGGTTCGAGCGCCCTTGTTGTCGGCCGAGACGACTGTCGCCATGATGGGTCCCTTCTGGTCGATATCAAAAGACTTGACTGTTGTAGAACTCGCCGAACAGTTCCTCGTCAGACGGTCGGTCTTCGGGAATCGGCCGGCTCACCCACGTCACGTTCATATAGTGTTTGAGCGCGATGTTTTCGTTCGTGATGTTCCCGCCCCAGATGCCGCAACCCATGCTCGATGACATGGGCATGCCGTTGGTGAACGTTCCGGCGTTCGATCGCGACTGCACCTGCCGGACCATGATGCGGCTCACGGGTGCGGCGAGCGCGAGGCGGTGAATGTGGTCGTCGTCGAACGAGTAGATGCCCGTGGAGTGACCCTTGCCGCCCACCTCCAGAATGCGCCGAACCATGTCGAGCGCCCTGTCGAACCCGCGGTACTTGAAGATCGATAGCACGGTTCCCAGCTTCTCGCCCGAGAAGGGGTGCTCCCTGCCGATTTGCTCTTCCTGCGCGATCAGGAACGTCTTGTCTGCCGGCAGACGAAAGCCGGCGCGTTCGGCCACCACTGACGCGGGACGCGCGATCGTGTCGGGCGTGCGGTGCCCGTCGGCGTCCCAGTACACCGCCCGGATCTTCTGCTTTTCCTCCTCCGACAGCAGGTAGCCCCCTTCTTCCTGCAGCTGCGCGAGAAATGCGTCGTAGATCGATTCCTCCACAATCAGGTTGCCGTCCGCCGAGCAGCCGGACCCGTAGTCGTTGGTCTTGCTGATCCGGCTGTTGCGCGCAGCGTCGGCCACGTCCGCGGTTTCATCGATCACCATCGTCGCGTTGCCCGCGCCGACGCCGTAGGCCGGCTTGCCGGAGCTGTACGCGGCCCTCACCATCGCCTGTCCGCCGGTGGCCATGGTCAGGTCGCAGGCCGCCATCAAGGCGTTCGCGAGCGGAATGCTCGGGTGCTCCACGCACTGGACGAGGTCGACGGGCGCGTCGAGGGCGCTCAACGCGGCACGCATGACCCGAATCGTCTCGTTGGTGGTCCGGCGGCTCGCCGGGTGCGGAGAGAAGATGATCGCGTCCCTGCACTTGACGGCGTAGATGGCCATGCCGACCGGCGTGACGTACGGGCTCGTGACCGGAACCAGACCGGCGATCACCCCGGCGGGCTTCGCGTACTTGACGATTCCTCTCTCGGGGATCTCTTCGATGACGCCGATGCTCTTCTGTCGAAGGGCGTCACGCAGGATGCCGAGAACCTTCGCCCGCCGGCTCGGCTCACGGCTCCCCATGCCGCTCTCATCGACCGCCATGTTGGCCAACTTGGTCGCGGTCACCTCGTTGCCGCCCGCCCAGGCAATCGCCCGGCAGAGACGGTCCACACCGGCCTGGTTGTACGGCTCGACGGACTCCATCGCCCGCCGCGCGCGACAAACAAGCTGTTCAACGACCGTTGCTTCTTCGGACGTGATCGAACGAATGGCCACTGCTGCTCCGTCAGGGACAGATGGACGGCTGTCAGCCCGGACGAGACGTCGCCCCGGCTGCCACCGGATCACAGGGGATTATGGCGGCTAAATACGCGAACGGGTAACTGTTACGGTAGCAATACGGTAACTCCGTTGTCCCCTGCGGCCTGCCGGTGCTACGTTGCCCACGAGAAACCCCTGTCTTGCGACTGATTTCTTCCCTTGTGCCTGACCACGGCCGGAGGTGGAGAGTGAAACCGATGCGATTTTTCGTCACCATCGTTTTGATGTGCTTCGCCGCCGCTGTCACCCTGACGGGCCAGGGCGTGTCGACGTCGCAGATCGCCGGTGTCGTCCGCGACAGCGGCGGCGGCGTGCTGCCTGGCGTGGAAGTGACGGTCGTGAAGACCGACACCGGCCTGACGCGGACGGCCGTCACCGAAGCGGATGGTTCCTACGTGTTCCCGAACCTTCCGGTCGGCCCCTACAAGCTGACCGCTGTGCTGCAGGGATTCCACACGTTCGTCCAGGACGGCATCGTCCTCCAGGTGCAGTCCAATCCCACGATCGACGTGATGCTGGAGGTCGGCGGCGTCACGGAGCAGGTCAGCGTCGTT
>JBLNGH010000086.1:0-4986 GCA_050264575.1 Acidobacteriota bacterium
ATTCGCACACAGAGACCGAAAGCACTCCGGTAGAGACACCGGCGCCGACCCTGAACTCACGCTAATTCGGTGATTGATTAGGTCCGCCTTCGTAGAACGCGCCTGGCGGCGCAGCTTCGGCGGACAGCCTTCGTCTTCGCTCGCGCTGGCTCGCCAGCCCAAACAGCAAGTGTACGGGCGGTCAGGCTTGCCAGCCGAAGCGGCGAGCGTAGCGAGCGATTCGCGAAGGCTGGTGCGGAAGGGGGGACTCGAACCCCCACGGGATTGCTCCCACAAGCTCCTGAGGCTTGCGCGTCTGCCAATTCCGCCACTTCCGCGCGGCGAGAACTTCGAATTATATCAAGCGTCAGTTCAAAGGCTCAGGGCGATTCTGAGTGGTCGCCCGCCCGGTACGCGATAATCCGTCGGGTTTCCCGATGCCAAAAGGGAGGACACCGTACGTCGTCTCGATCGTCATCACGGTTCTGGCCGCATTTGCGAATGCCGCGCTGTGGCCGGAGCTGGGGTCGAGATATCCGCTGATTGCGTTTTTTCTAGCCGTCGCCGTGAGCTCCTGGTTTGGTGGATTCTGGCCGGGCGCACTCTCAACGGCATTGTCGGCAATAGCCGGCACGTATTTCTGGTTCGCGCCGCAGTTCAGAAGCCCGTCGCATCAAGGCAACGTTCTTGTGATGATCCTCTTCGTCGGAATCGGCCTGACGATGGCATTCCTGGCCGAAACGCTGAAACGCAGGACCGAGCGGGCGGAACAGGCCGAGCGTGAATCGGTCCGATTGTCGAAAGAGCTGCGCGCGGCGGACCAGAAAATCCTGGAAGCCGAACAATCCGCGAGACGTGAAGCGGAACGAGCGAACCGGATCAAAGACGAAATCCTCTCGACGGTGTCGCATGAATTGCGCACCCCGCTGGGCGCGATTCTGCGATGGGCGGACATCCTGAAGAGCAGCCTCGCGGATGATGTCAATCGCGGCCGCGCGCTCGAAGGCATCCGCCGGAGCGCCGAGCAGCAGATCCATCTGCTCGAAGAGTTGCTCGATACGGCACGGGTCAAGTCAGGAGTCGTTCAGTTGAACTACGAGCGCGTCGATCTCGACCGCGTTGCACGTGACGCCTGGAATGACGTCGCGCCTGCCGCAGACGTCAAGCGCATCCAGACCAATATCGACATCGACGCGACGGCCTCAACGGCCCCGTTTTACGGCGACCCGGCGCGTCTGCACCAGATCATGGAGAATCTGTTCGCGAATGCGGTCAAGTTCACGCCTTTCGGTGGGCAAGTCAGCACGCGAGTCCGGCAGCTCGACGGCTCCGTTGAAATCGTCGTGGCGGACACCGGTCAGGGGATTTCGGAAGACTTTCTGCCATTCGTCTTCGAACCGTTCCGACAGGCTGATGCGTCCAAGGTCAGTCCCGAAACAGGGTTCGGGCTCGGCCTCTTCATCGTCAAGCAACTTGTCGAAGCCCACCGGGGAGACGTGCGGGTCACGAGTGACGGAGAGGGACGCGGAGCGACATTCACCGTCCGGCTGCCACTTGAGGCCGGTCACGGCGACGGCAGGAAGAAAAATCCGAGCGACAGAATGATGTAGACGGCCAGCAACTGGACACCTTCCATCCAGTGCGTCTCTCCGTCGTGCGCGACGAACGTGATGATCAGGACGGCCAACCCCATCGCCGCGAGCTCGAACGTCGTGAACAGCAGATCCATCGGCTCGGGCGCGACAACGAAGCTCAGCAGGACCAGCACCGGAGCGACGAACAGCGCGATCTGCGTGGACGATCCGACCGCGATCTGGAGCGCGGCGTCCATCTTGTCGCGCCAGGCGAGCGCGACCGCTGAAAAGTGCTCCGCCGCATTGCCGATGATCGCGAGGACGACGACGCCGACGAACAGCTGAGACGCGCCGAGATCGCGAGCGGCGGCATTGACCGCGCCGACGAGGATCTCGCTCACGACCGCAACGCCGGCAGTCGCGCCGGCGAGGATGAGCACGGCCGACGTCGTCGATCCCCGGCGTCCGTGATCCGGCTCGATGCCGGCGGAATAGAGCTCGTGATGCGTGCGCAGCGTGAACAGCAGGTACAAGCCGTAGGTCACGAGGAGCACGACGGCGATCTCCGTATCCAGCCGCAGTTCCGGCGCGTCGGGCACGTTCCGCGACAGGTGATGGAAGAGTCCCGGCACCACCAGCGCGATCGCGCTCAGCACCAGCATCGTCGTGCCCAGGCCCGCGGCCGTGCGATTGAAGTGCACGATCGGACGTCTAAGTCCGCCGGCGAGCGCCGCCGCGCCGAAGACCAGCAGCACGTTCGAGATGATCGATCCGGTAATCGACGCCTTGACGAGATTCGTCAGGCCATGCCGGAGTGCGACGATGCTGATGATCAGCTCCGCCGCATTCCCGAATGTCGCGTTCAGGAACCCGCCGATGCCCGCGCCGAGCCGCGACGCCAGGTCGTCGGTAGCGCGCCCGATGTATCCGGCAAGCGGCACGATCGCGAGACCGGCGACAAGGAAGATGAGGACCTGGCGGTCAGGCGCCAGCCATCTGAGCCCGATCGCGCACGGAATCAGGCCGAGCAGCGCCGGCTGCACGCGGCTACTCCACATACCTCAGTATGTGTCGTGACGCGGCTTTCCGTGGCGGGGCTTTGCCCAAGAATGCGCGGCGAACGGACATACGGGAAAGGAGGACGACGCGAACCCCTCATGCGGAGATTCGGGCAGCGCAGACTTGATCTCTCGGGCGGGGCATCAGTCGGTACGACGGGTACGGCGGGTCCGCGGAACCTGATGCTTGTCAGCCTTTTTCAGTTTTGAGGGAGCCCGGCGTTCACGCTCGAGCTGTTTTGGGCCGAGATCCGCGACCCCTCTGCAAATTGTGCGTACAAGGACCACGGTGGATCTCGCAAGAACCTGAACGTCACCATTAAGAGAGATGACGGGCATCAGGTTCCGCGGACCTGCCGTACCCGTCGTACCGACGCGTGGGCGCGAGGGCTCTTGAGCCGCGCCCAGACATCTCTCGACTTCGCCGCCTCATCGCGTCGACTTTCTGGGCAAAGCCGCGGAACCGTGAATTTCGATATTTCGCCAAATAACGAAATATGTGATACCGTCTGCGGTGTGGACGTCTTTCGCGCGCTGGCCGATCCCACGCGCCGGGAAATCCTGAAGCTCCTGCGCAAGGGCGCCATGTCGGCCGGCGCCATCGCCGATCGCTTTCCGCAGAACCGGTCGACGCTGTCTGCGCATTTCAACGTGCTCAAGGCGGCCGATCTCGTCTCGGCGGAACGGCAGGGGCAGACGATTCTTTACCGCCTCAACCTGTCGGTCTTCGAGGAAACGATGGCCGACCTCCTGGCGGTGTTTGCCGCCGGCCGGAAAAAGGGGCGCGCGAGAAAACTCCAGGAAGGAGAGTCGTCGTGAAAGCCACGTGGAAGGCGGATACGGTCGCGCTCGGGATGATCGTGGCGATGTTCGTCCTGGCCGTTGTCGCCTGGACCGGCGTCCCGGACCGGATTCCTGTGCACTGGAACTGGTCGGGGCAGCCTGACCGATTCGGCGGACGCTTCGAAGGATTGCTCGGTCTCCCGCTGGCCGCGATCGTCGTGTATGTCCTGCTGATTTTCCTTCCTCGCATCGACCCGCGCCGGAAGCACTACGAGGACTTTCAGCATCCGTTCGCAATCATGCGGACGGTGGCGGTCGGCGTCTTTCTCGGCTTGCAAATCTTCACGTTGCTCTGGGTCCGGAATGCGGCCGGACCGCCCGCCGGACTCTTCGCTGCCGAGGCCGGGATCGCGTTGGTCATCCTCGGCAACTACCTGCCGAAGATCAAATCCAACTGGTTCGTCGGCGTACGAACACCCTGGACGTTGAGCAGCGAGGTCTCGTGGCATTCGACGCATCGGCTCGCCGGACGGCTGTTCGTGATTGCGGGCGCGCTCGACGTCGTCATCGCGCTGGTGCAGCCGGCGATCGCGTCGGTCGTGATGATCGCCACGCTCATCACCGCCGCCGTCATCAGCGTCGTGTACTCCTATGTCGTGTGGCGGCGTGATTCGGCGCGGGCATCCGGCGCCATCTCCATCTGAGGCATCGGCCCTTCCTACGGCGTCAGGCGTGCCGTGATCCAGGCGCTCAAGAAGATCGACTGGAAGGTGTTCGCGGTCCTGCTCGGCGCGGGCTTGCTCGGCGTCGTCGCGATCCTTCCGTACGTGATGGACCTCCTCGGGACCAGCATGATCGATCGCGGGTCCGCGCGCGACATCCCGTTCCCGCTCGTCGTGATCCTCGCGATCGTCCAGAACGGAGTGCTGCTGGCGGTGGTCATTGCCATCGGCATGATTCTGTCGGAGCGGGTCGGATTGCAGATGCCGCTGATCCGGAGCTGGGTAGCCGGGAGACGTCCGAGGAACGTGCGCGCGGTCGCGCTGCCTGGCATCGCCGTCGGGGCGGCTGTTGGTGCCGTGCTGGTCGGGATCGAGGCGACCTTCTTTCTGCGGCACCTGCCAGCGGCGATGCGCCCGGCGTTTGAAATCGCGCTCTGGAAACGGCTGTTGGCAGGGGTCGTCTACGGCGGCATCACCGAGGAACTCTTGATGCGACTCTTTCTCGTGTCATTGGCTGCCTGGCTCTTCAGCCGGCGGTGGAAGACCAGAGAAGGACTGCCGACGACAGGAGCATTCTGGACAGCCATCGCGCTGGTCGCGATCGTATTCGGGTTGGGTCACCTGCCAGCGACGTCGCTCATGACGCCCCTGACCTCGCTGATCGTCGCGCGCGCCCTGGTACTGAACGGCGTCGCCGGCATCGCATTCGGGTGGCTCTTCTGGAAGTACGGTCTGGAGGCGGCGATGCTCGGGCACATGAGCGCGCACGTGGTGATGCAGGCGCCCGGGGTCATGTTGCTGCGCGCGATTCTCTAAGGGCAAAGGGCAGAGGGCAAAAAGGCAAAGGGAAGGGCAAAGGTCAGAGATGAA
>JBLNGH010000087.1:0-11710 GCA_050264575.1 Acidobacteriota bacterium
CGATTGCGGGCTGTTCCGACGGCACGACGGACCGGCCCCTCGGCTGGCAGACCGCCGCCAGCGTCCGGACCAATTCCCGGTCGACGCCGCTCTTCTTCGCGCGCGCGGCGAGGCGTGCCAGGTCATTCATGGACACCAGGCCGACGGGCCGGCCGTCGTCATCGATCACCGGGAGACGGCGAACCTGGTTCTCGCGCATCAGCTCCTCAACTCGTTCGACCAGATCGTCGCCGTGGAGTGCGACGACGTGTGTCGCCATCGCGCCGGTGATCGGGATGGTGCTGAGTGGCCTTCCCTGCGTATACGCCGCCATGCAGATATCCCGATCCGTGACCACGCCGGCCAGCCTGCCGTCATCGTCGACGACCGGGACGATCCCGCAGTCGAACTCCCACATCAGCCGCGCGGCGTGCTCCACGCTGTCGGTCGTGCGGCACGTCACGGCGGGATGGCTCATGATGTCCTTGATCTGCATCGCGTTCTCCCTCCGGGAGTTGTCTCGAGAGCTCGCAACCCCTCGATCTGACGAAGCAACGACCTTGCCACCGAGCCGTACCGCGATCGTTCAGGTGGGCTGGGCCCTGCCGGCAGTTTTCCGCGGTCCATGAGAAATAGTCCGCGGATTGAGAAAGAATCAGCGCACCAACCGACCCGCCCGCGCATGCCGGTTGGACATCTGCCGCCGGAGGAGTCTGAATGGCCATGCCGCGTCGAGTGTCGAGCGTCTGGATTCGAGCCCTGCTGGCTGCCGGCGCCCTGTTGGCGCTGGCGCTGCTGGCGCAGACGATCCTCAATTACTCGTACGTGTCGACCAACCTCATCCGCCAGCAGGCGCGACGCGTCGCCGAGGAGCGGGTGCGCAACGTGGAGCGCAGCGTCCGGCAGTCGCGTCCCCAGGATGCCGAGGGGCTTCGGGCGATCCTCGACGATTTGCGCACCGATCTGCGCGATCAGATCGCCGCTCTCGCGCTGATCCAGATGGACGGTTCCATCGCCGCATCAACTGGCACGCGAATCGCGATTGGACCGGAGGAGCGGAAGCGGTTCGCTGCCGATCGGGAGGCGCCGTTCACGCAGACGGTCGTGGACGGACGCGATGTCCTCGCCGGCGTGCTGCCATGCCGCTGCAGCCTGCCGAGGCAGCCGGACGCCGCAGTGGGTCCGCCCGGCACGGGTCGGCTGCTGCTCGAGGTCGCGCTCTACCAGGACAGCCTGTCGGCGCCATTCGCGCGGCTACGAAGAAATGCCGCCGTCAGTGCGTCGGCTGCGCTCGCGCTGCTCGTGTCCGTGACGTTGATCGCGGCGCGCGTCGGACCCTACGTGCGCGGCAAACAACTCGAGGCCCAGGCCGATCTCGCGCGCCAGGTGCAGCGCGATCTGCTTCCGGACGCGCGCGCGTGGCCAGCCGGGCTCGATGCCGGCGCCGAATGCCTTCCGGCGTGGCAGGTGGGTGGAGACTTCTACGACATCGTCAAGCTTCCAGGCGGACGCGTGGCCTTTGCGCTCGGAGATGTTTCCGGACATGGCATCTCGGCGGCGTTGCTCATGGGATTGATCTACGGTGCCATGAGCAGCCCTCCCTGGGAGGCGTCGGACGAAGACGCGGCCGGCGCGGCCGAGCGTCTGAACGATCTGCTAGTCGCCAAATCTTCCGGCGACCGGTTCGCCTCGCTCTTCTGGTGTGCGTACGACCCGGCTTCGTCCCTGCTCCGCTACATCAACGCCGGTCACCTCCCACCGCTATGGCTCCGCTTGCGGCCTGGACAGCCCGCTGCGATCGAGCGTCTGGCAGATGCCGGTCCGGTGCTGGGCGTTATGAGTACTGCGACCTATCGAACGGCGTCAGTCGAGGCGCGGCCAGGCGATCTGCTGGTGCTCTTCTCGGATGGAATCATCGAAGCGCCGAACAACCGTGGAGAGCCGTTTGACGAACAGCGCTTGATTGCGATCGTGGAGGCACAACAGGATCGGCCGGCGCGTGAGATCTGCGATGCGATTCTCGTGGCTGTTCGACGGTTCACGGCCAATGCAGGGGTCCAAGACGATCAGACCTTGCTTGTCGTCAGACTCTGGCAGTCACCCGGCGTCGTGTAGGCATTCCGGGTTGCACGACCTTGCACCGGTCGTCATCCGGCGAACGCGATCCGCGTGATCCCGAGGCGCTCGAATGACCCGGAGCGGCGCCGCCCATCCGTCCACAGTCTCGACGGCGAGACGTTCCGAATGTATCGGCCGCCGCTGGTTCTGGCGATGACACCGCCGTCGGCGAGCAGATCCAGAATGGCGCGACACGTCGTCTCATCGGCGCCAGAGAGCCGTTCAACCTGCCACGGTGTCAGCGCCTGACCGGGAGCGGCAAGAAAGCAGTCCTGCACCGCGATGACAAGATCGCCGATTTGGCGGGATGCACGGCTCATGTGGCCTCCGGTCGGCGCGAAGCCGATTTGCTCAAAGACGAAGAAGTCGATCGGCTTGGCCGCGTGACTCGAACCCAGAGCAGGACCGGTGCCAACGACGAATGCGGCAAGGGACGTGGTTTGCTGCGATCGCCAGGATGGCTGGGTCGTGATATCCCGGAATTTGTTCCGGCCGTCACGCGGATAATCCTGACTGCCGGATTGCGCGAGGTCTTCAGAGGAGGTGGCATCTGCGTCAGCGGACCGGCCCGACCGGTGCCCTCGAACCGGCCGGTCGGGGAATCGCCTCCGGCAGAATGTCGATGACGAGGTTTGCGTCGAAATCGATCAGGATCAGATCATGGCCGACGAGTCGATACTGCAGCTCCTGCGGGAGGCTGGGCAGTGCGGCGAGCACACACGGCGGCATGGCCGCGCCAAGCTGCCAGGGAAACGGCTGATTCACCTTCACTGCGGGCGCCCCTGCCACGATCTCTGACGTGATGGCGGCGATCAGGTCGTCAACGACGATCTGGTGGTCCGTGAGCGCGCGGGCGATCGTCTTTCGAAAAGTCCGGCGCACCTCGAAGGTGAACAGGTCACCGACGCGCGCGTCCGGCCGCCGGGCGCGGATCGCAGCGGCGAGCTTCCATTGCGCCTCGAGAAACTCACGCGGGGTTGAGGACGTAGACGGCCGGTTAACGTCCTGCATCGCTTGATCGCGGAGAACGAGGTACCCCTCGAGATTGACCGTCCATTGCTGAAGCGCCTCGACGTCCCGGTCCGTCCGAGTTCCCTGGTTGAGTGGCGGTTGAGCCAGCACTACGGCACTGAGAACGAAAGCGCTGGCGAAGGCAGCACGGATGCTCGTGACCATACGAACCTCACTATCAGTTGATCCACGAGCATCGTCCGTGCCAGTCGAATCGTTCGAAGATTGACGTGGCTCTCATCCCGGACTGCGGAATCTTCGCGGTTGCGCCCGAAAACTCACGCAATCACGCCGTATTTCGCGGGCGCTGCCAATACGCCTTGAGCGTCATCAGTGCGGCCAGGGCGACGAGTTGTCCGCCGGCGATGATGAGATTGATGTTCACGGCAGGTCGCCACCTGGCGTCGCCGTTCTTGACGACGAAGACGCCTGCGGGCCGCGCTTTGAGGCCGTAGCCGACGCCACCTTCCTGGTTGCCCCTGGCTCCACCACCGCCGCCCCCGGCAATCACGGCCACCGGCAGGATTGTCGCGCCTTCGGCTTGAATCGGCTCGCCGAACACGCGCCGCGCGCTGAGCGCTTCCTGTGCTCCCGTCAACACTTGCTGTGGATCCATTCGAAACCTCCGGAGTCTGGGTGATGCAAGGTTCGGACCCCGGCCGTGCGTTGCCGTCGCCGCGCGCGCTCTAGGCCGCCTCCGACGTCAGCGCGGGCTCGCGCCGCTTCTCGGGCACTTCCGTGAGCGTGGCTTCCGCCAGCAACAACGTTCCCGCAACGGAGACGGCGTTTTCGAGTGCGAGCCGTACCACCTTGACCGGATCGACGATCCCCGCCTCGAAGAGATCGACGTACTGGCCGCGCGCCGCATCGAACCCGATGTGTCCGCCCGCCGAGCGCATGCGGTCGACGACTACGCCGCCATCGGCGTTGGAATTGGCGGCGATCTGGCGGGTCGGCGCTTCGAGCGCCCGGCGCAAGATCACCACTCCGGTGCGCTCGTCACCCTGTGACGCATCGGCTTCCCGCGTGACCGCGTCAATCGCGCGAAGCAAAGACAGACCGCCCCCGGGCACGACGCCTTCTGCGACTGCCGCCTTCGTCGCCGAGACCGCGTCGTCAAACGCCTCCTTCCGGCTCTTGAGTTCGGCCTCGGACGCCGCGCCCACGCGAACGACAGCCACGCCGCCCGACAGCTTCGCGAGCCGCTCCTGCAGCTTCTCGCGATCGTAATCGGAGGTGGCTTTCTCGATCTGGTGGCGCAGCTCGTCACATCGGCCGACGATCGCCTCTCGCGCGCCGCCGCCGCCGACGACCGTGGTCGCCTCCTTGTCGATCACAACGCGCCTGGCGCGACCGAGGTCTTCGACGCGGACTTTGTCCAGGCGCAGGCCGACCTCTGCCGAGACGACGTGCCCCCCGGTCAGAATCGCAAGATCCTCGAGCATTGCTTTGCGCCGGTCGCCGAAGCCGGGCGCCTTGACGGCCGCGCACGACAGCACGCTGCGCAGCTTGTTCACGACGAGCGTGGCGAGCGCCTCGCCCTCGACCTCTTCGGCGACGATGAGCAGCGAGCGGCCGAGCTTCACGACCTGTTCGAGCAGCGGCAGGAGATCCTGCAGGCTTGCGATCTTCCGATCGCAGATCAGGATCAACGGATCGTCGAGGCTGACCGTCATCTTCTCGGGCTCGGTGACGAAATACGCCGACAGATACCCGCGGTCGAACTGCAGCCCTTCGACGACTTCGAGCGTCGTCTCCGTGCCCTTGGCCTCTTCGACGGTGACTGCGCCTTCCGATCCCACCTTGGTAACCGCCTCGGCGACCATCGATCCGACGCTGGCGTCGTTGTGCGCGGAAATCGTGGCGACCTGCGCTTTCGCCAGTTGGGTCTCGACGGGCCGCGCCTGGGCGCGGATGGCCTCGAGCGCCGCTTTCAGCCCGCGCTGCAGGCCGCGTCGCAAGTCGACGGCCGCGGCGCCGGCGGCGACGTTCTTCACGCCCTCGGCGAAGATTTCGTACGCCAGCAGCGTCGATGTCGTCGTGCCGTCGCCGACGCGGTCGCTTGTCTGCTCGGCCGCCTGGCGGATCATCTGCGCGCCCATGTTCTCTTCGGCATCCTCGAGCTCGATTTCTTTCGCGATCGACACGCCGTCGTCCGAGACGAGCGGCCGTCCCCATTTTTTCTGTAGCAGGACACATCGCGCTTTCGGGCCGAGCGTCACGCGCACGGCGTCGGCCAGCGCCGCCGCCCCGCGCAGGATCTTCTCGCGCGCTTCAGATCGAAAATGAATCTGTTTGGCCGACATGAAACCTCCGCTGATCTTCGACGTTGCAGGCCTTCAAGCGCCAATGGACTTCTGTTTCTTGATCTCCCATTCGACAGAAGCGCCCGCGCCTGCGTCGAGGTTCTTGATGAGGCTGGACACCTGTCGCATCTTGTGGGCGAACGGCATCGTCACCTCGTAGTGAAGCTCGTTTCGCGTCGATCCGAGCAGCTCGAACGCCACACCGCGATGGCGAAGCGCCGCTTCAATCTGCGGACGCAGCACGGCTGGATGGCTCGTCGAGATCTTCAGGTCGAACCGATCGTGCGCGGCCGGCTCGAGCGAATCGAGCAGCCAGAGGACGGCGATGACGAACGCCGTCCCGATGGCCGCAAACAGCATCAGGCCGGCGCCCGTGGCGAGGCCGACCGCCAGCGCGACGAGCCTCACCCCGGCGTCCTTGGGGTCCTTGATGCGGGCTCGATAGCGAACCAGTCCGGCGGCGCCGACGATCGCAAATGCCCGCGCCAGGCTCTCGGCGACGACGACCATGATCATCGCGCCGACGATCGACAGCAGGATCTGCGCATGAACCACGTGCAGCGATCGCGGCGCGATCTCACGTCGAACCGGCCGGACCACACCGAGCGCCGCGCCGAGCGCAGCGGCGACCAGAAGAATCACCAGGAACCGCGCTGCCTGCCCGATCGTTGGCCACAGGGCCTGAAAGGACAGACCTGGAAAAGGCTCGCTCACCGGACACTCCTCGCGCACCGGGCGCGTGACGACAGGCCGCTATTGCAACGAGCCTGCCGCAGGACAGTGGGCCGCAATTGACCGGCCGACGTCTCGCCGTGGCGATGCCGATCGATCACCGGAGGAATCTTCAGCACCGATGCGGGATTCCCCCCGTCGTTCATCGCCGTTCCCCGCTTCGTATCGCGCATTTCCGAGCGACTTGCCGAAATCGCACATGGCAGTGCTTCTGCAGACTGCTCTGAAGATGCCGACACCACCCCTCTGGATCGTCGTGCTCGCCGCAGGTGCGGGCACCCGGCTGGCCTCAGTGACCGAAGGGATCCCCAAGCAGTTCTGGTCTATTGACGGCGGACCATCGCTGGGGGAGCAGACCGTTGAACGGTTGGGGCACCTGGCCACGCCCGAACGCACGCTCACTGTCATCAACCGTTGCCACGAGCGTTACGTCGCCAGGCTGGCCGGGGCAGCCGCGCTGGGACGCCTGATTGCCCAGCCGTGCGATCGCGGAACAGCGACCGGGATCGCGCTCGCACTTGCGACCCTTCTCGAGTCCGAACCGGACGCGATCCTTCTGCTGACGCCGTCGGACCACGGCGTCACGTGCCCACGCCTGTTCCGGAAGGGCGTGTGCGAAGGTGTCGCGGCGGTTCGCGCGGGCCGTGTAGGAATCGTGTTGTTCGGCGTCGAACCCGATGCCGCGCACGACGACTACGGCTGGATTGCACCGCGCCGGGCCGCTCAGCAGCGCGATCGGATTCAGGATGTCGCGACGTTCGTCGAAAAACCCGGTCCGATTGAGGCCGCGCGGTTGCTGACCGCGGGGGCAGTCTGGAACACGATGGTGCTCGTGGCTCGGGCGTCGGCGCTGTTCGACCTCTATCGCCGGTTCCTCCCCGAGCTGGCGGACGCGCTTGTGCCGCTGTCGCGCGTGCCCGCCGATCGCCGGGAGGCGTACCTCACCGAGCTCTATGCCCGGCTGCCATCCGCAGACTTTTCGTCCGACGTGCTGAGTCGAGCAAAGGAGCTGGCGGTCTACACGTGGCCGGCCTCTGTCGGCTGGTCCGACCTGGGGACGCCCGAACGGCTGGCGCGCTGGCTCGCGTCGGACGCTCAATCCATCGATCGCCGGCTCTCGTTCAGCAGCCAGCCCGTCGGTACTCAAGTCGCGTAAGCGAGGCCGTTGTGATTGAGCTCATCTGGGACGCGGCGAGCACCGGCACCGCCACAACATCAGCGGGCGCCTCAATCACGATCGGGGACGCGGCAGATTTTTCTCCCGAGGATCTCGTCGCGGTCGCAGCCGCCGGCTGTCTGATGCGCACCTTTCTGAAGCTCGCTGATGCCGCAGGCGTACCTGTTTTCGGCTACGCGGCGGTGTCCCAAGTCGAGTCGTCAGGATCCGCGTCGTCCTCCCACGTGCTGGTGCGGTGTTCTGTCGTGTCGTCCGGGGACATCTCCGAAGCGCAGCTCCGGCGTCTTCTCCAGGAAGCGACTGACGCCTCGCCCGTGTGTCGCATGCTCGCCGGCCGTGTCGTCTGTCACGCCGACGTGCGATGTCTCTGCGGCGAATGCCCGGGTTGACGGCCATGCCTGAGCGTCTTGCTCGCGAGGATCGTCGGAGCGAGCCTGGCTCAGGATCAGAGCAGAGCCGCCGGATCCTTACGCCCGTCGAGTATTACGAAGTGGAGGCGATCCGTGCGCGCATGCTGGAGGGCTGCGGCGCGGGTCCTCAGGTCCAGCCGTCGGCGGCGTACGTTGCGGGACTGGGCGACAGCAGCGAGTCCTTGTTGACGTGGGAACACACCGAGCGGGTCCCACCGGATCAGATCGCGACGTTCTGGGCGCGGGGAATGGACATTTCGCGCTCGCTCTGGGACAAGAGCCACCTGATTTTCGTGCTGGAGCTGGACTACCTGAATGTCGACCAGCCAGCCGAGCCGTTTCTCCGGCCGGCAGAGGTGTTCTTCAAGCTCGAGCCCGCCTATCGGGCCCTCTTGCGCGTCTGTCGCGCGTTCAATCTCCCGGTTCGAGCGATGGTCACGGGCCGTGGCTACCAGTTTGCCGGCCAGATTCCGCTCGACGCACCGGTTGTCGATCGGCTCGCGGCACTGGCCGCGACACCGTCCTGGTTTGCCGGCGTCGAGGCCCGCCGTTCCGCAGACCATTCGTCCTCGATGAGCGAACGACAGGCGTCTGCCTCCGCGGGTCTTGGTTTGCTCATCGAATACACGGCCCACCGGATTCTCGCGGCCGCGTCTCCGCGGAGTCAGATACCAGTAGTCTTCAACGGGACCGTTGTGGGCGCGGGACGCGTGGGACGTGAATGCGTGTCGATCGACTTCTCGCACGTGGGGGATCCGCTCGATGTGCGGCTGATGCGTCTGGTGTTCAGTACCTATCAGAGCCACCGATTTCGTCCGGACATCTTCGGTCCCGTTGCCGCAGGTCTTCCTCCACTCGCCGCGATTCCCCGAACCCATTCGCTCATGCGGCTCCTCACCGACGGACATGGGCTGGAGGCTGCGGTGCGTGCCGCTGCTGACGCCGACGTGCGCCTCCCGTCGATCGTCGACGGCGTCGACGACCTTCTGTCAATCTACGAGCGGTCGGAGCTGGCCGCGTTTCATCGAGACTTCTATCGCACGCGGCAAGAGGGGCAGGGCACCGCGCCAGGTTCCGCTGACCTGCCACCGTGTGTCACGAGACTGCTCGATCAGCCGAACGATCTCCTGCTCAAGCCCGAGCATCTTCAGCATCTCGTACGGGCCCTCAGGGCGCGCAGTTGGCGGCCGGCTGCGATCGCGGCGATTGTGCAGTCGGCGTACGAGGCGGATCACGGCTGGGGCGATCGGTGGTCGTGGATGGATCCGCAGACGCGCGCCGAATTCGAGGTTCGAGTGTTTGCGGGCATGATCGCGACGCGGGTGGACACCCTCGTGGATTTCAACTGTGTCTCGGCGCAGGAAAAGGGTCTCTGCCCGCGCACGGGCTGTCCGTTCGATCTCCGGCGCGATCGCGATCGACTCCTGCGCGCATCCGTATGAGCTGGCGGATCGGCATTTCGAGCGGGGCGTGCACCGACTGCCCGATTCTGGAGGTCGTTCCGTCGCTCGTGGCCAGCGGCGCGGCCGGCATCGAAGTCGGCACGCCGCCCAGACATTTCAATCCGATCGAGGAGAGCCAGGTGACGGCGCTTCGCCGGATTCTGACCGGCGCCGCGCTCGAGGCAATTTCCATCCATGCGCCGTTCGGCGGCCTCCTCGATCTCGCCGATCCAAACCCGCACCATCGCCACGCCGCGATCGGCGCAGCGCTCGCTGCGGCCTCGGCCATCAAGCAGCTCGGGGGCACGTTGCTCGTCGTCCATCCCAGCGATCTCGAACGCCACCGTCATGACGTGAACGCCCGGCTCGCCGACGCGGCACGCAGTGTCCAGGTGCTCGCCGAGAACTGCGCGGCTGACGGCGTCACGCTTGCGATCGAGTCTCCGTTGCCCCATCTCATCGGCGGACACCCGGACGAATTCGCCTGGATCCTGCAGCACGCGGCTGGGGCCGTGCGCGTCTGTCTCGACACGGGGCATACCGCGCTGGGCCGCCACTGGCACCGCTTCCTCGAGGTGGCCGGAGAGCGACTCGTCCACGTGCACGTGAACGACAATCGCGGCCAGCGGGACGATCACCTTCCGCCGGGGGACGGTATCATCGACTGGTCGGACGTCGCGCGGTCCCTTCGTGCGGCGCGTTTCGAGGGCTGGCTGATGCTCGAGCTCTCGTGCCCCGATGGCGATCGGACGGCCTACTGGACGCGGGCGTTCGACCGGACCAGAACACTGTTCGGTGATCACTAACGCCCATGATTCGCGTATGTCCCGCATGTGGGAAGAAGAACCGGGTCGGGGCCGCGCATCTCGCGCGGACGGTGCGGTGCGGCGCCTGCAAGACGACGATGCCGCCGATCGCGGAGCCGATCGAAACCGACACGACGCTGTTTGACGACGTGCTGCGCGATGCCCAAGTGCCCGTGCTCGTCGATTTCTGGGCGGAATGGTGCGGACCGTGTCGCATGGCGGCGCCCGAAGTCAAGCGCGTCGCGTCGGATTTTGCCGGACGCGCCCTCGTCCTGAAAGTGGATACGGATCGATATCCGGAGATTGCCGCGCGCTATCACGTCAACGGCATTCCCAACTTCATCGTGCTGAAGAACGGCCGGCTCGTCTCGCAACATGCGGGCGTCGTCAGTCACACGGTGATGGCCGGATGGCTGCAAGGAGCGGCGGGCGCGTAAGCTCAGCGTGGCGTCCGAGGCGGCTGGCGCGTGACCTTCCACCGGCCCGTGGTGTCGGGTGTGCCGGACGGTCCGCACGTCGTGGTGAAGGTACCGCCGATCACGCCATCTCCGATTGCGCCGCGGAACGTGGTCGACGCCACGCAGTCGCGATCCGGATCCCAATACGAATCGAGCTGACCCGTCAGCGATCCGTCGATCGCCCGGACCATTCGAATCGTCAACATCTGGGATTGTCGCGGCGCGTCCCGGCCTGCGACAGCCGACGGGTCGGCGCGATATCGCTCGTACGCGCGCGTCGACCCTGCCGGGATCATCAGCACGTCTCCGTGCGCGTGGTCTTCGCCTTCGACGAGCTTGAAGACGATGGTGCCGTGTCTCGCGGGCGGATCGTCGGCCACGTAGCCGCCGTACCACTCGCCGACAAGAGGTTCCAGCGCTGTCGGAGTCGCCTCCAGTCGGATTGGCGGCGAGACGGAAGCGCAACTCCAGGCAAGCAGGACCAGACTCAATCCGGAGATCAATCGGAACACGGGACCTCGCTCTCCATGCGAAGGCAAGGCACGTGCCACGAACAGAACCAAGGTTCTGCCGCAGCGCGATGTCGATGCTTGGGGAAGTCCGCGTGGCAGCGCGGAGAAACCCGCGTGCGAGTGTCCGGTTGCGGTGTGTTTAGGCCGCGCCGCGATTCTGAGCCGCGCAGGCTCCGCGGCGCACGTGCAGAAAGGCATCCTCGAGAAGCACCCGGCGGGACAGCCAGGCGGATCCGAGAATCACGCGGGCCGCAATCGCTCTCACCCACGCGGGCACGTGCGTGAGTCCGTTCGGCTGACCGCGAGGGCCGAATCGCGCCTCGATGTCTGCGACATACGGCGCAAGTCGATCCCGGGAATAGTCTGGAATGGCACGGAGAATCGTCTCGGCAGCCATCACGCCCGACTCGACCGCCGCCAGAATCCCCTCCCCGCTCGGCGCGAGCGCGAGACCTGCGGCGTCACCTGCGAGGAGGACGCCGTCATCGAAGATAGTGCGCGTGGACGTGACGCCGAGCAGGTAGGCGTGCCCTTTCCACGACGCGCGCAGGCGGCTGACGTGCAGGCCGCGCTCTTCCAGCATCGCCGTGAACTGCCGCACGGCGGCAGGAAATTCCGATCGCGACAAGCGCCCCGCCCCGATGTTCAGATACCGGCCTTTCTGCACGCACCAGCCATACCCGAGCAGGTCGGACCAGAAGAACAGCTCCGGCCACTCCCCGGCCACCTCGCGTCCGAGTGCCGTCTCGTCGTCCAGCC
>JBLNGH010000088.1:0-17051 GCA_050264575.1 Acidobacteriota bacterium
TCACGAAGAAGGACTGCGGCTGTTCGAAGGGCTGGGACATCGCCGCGGCATCGCGCGTCTGCTCGAGGAGCTGGCGCGGTCGGCGTCGGCCCAGGACCGCCCGGCCCGTGCGCTTCGCCTCGCCGCCGCGGCCGCGGCGTTGCGCGAGACGATCGGATCACCGCAGGCCGAGCCGGCGCACTCGATCTTGGAACACGCGCTCGAGCCGGCCCGGTCGCGCCTGGGCGTCGCGGACAGCCTCGCCGCCTGGAGCGAAGGACGCGCGATGACGCTCGAAAAAATCGTTGAGTATGCGCGTCAGCGGGAGTCGTAAGACCTCGGGTTTCGAAGCTACATCTCGACTAAGAGGAACATAGCGACAACGAAACCGAGGTCTTCGACTGTCGGCAATACCTCGACAACGAAACCCGAGGTCTTACTCAGCCGTTTCAGGATCGATCATCCGACGGACCGCCGAGACGCGATCGGCCGGAAACCCGCCACGGCGGGCATGCTCGCGGACCGTGTCCTCGCCGGGCGCGAGGTAGACGCAGTAGAGCTTGTCGCCAGTGACGTAGCTGTGCAGCCACTGAATCTTCTGCCCCATTTCCTTCAGCACTTCGCACGACTTCGCAGAAATGGCTTTGATTTCGGCATCCGACAGACTTCCGATGCCGGGAATTTCACGCTCGATGACGAATTTAGGCATGACACTGCGATTGTACATCTGGTGATTTGGTGATGTGGAGAGCTGGTGATTTGAAAGACGCGTGTCTTCACATCGCCACGTCACCCATCACCACATCACAATTTCAGTAACTCACCGTCATCGTCGGTGAGCGGCTCAGCGTTTGAAACACCACGCAATACCGTTCGGTCAGGGCGATGACCTTCGCCAGCTGCTCGGGCGTGGCGTCGGTATCGAGCTGGAATCGAAGGCGAATGTCGCGAAACCCGACAGGTACGTCTTTCGCGACACCGAGCGTGCCGCGAAAGTCGAGATCGCCTTCCACAAGGACTGATCCTTCCCGAATATTCACGGCGAGCGCCGTCGCGACGGCCGACAGCGTGACACCCGCACAGGCAGCCAGCGCTTCGAGCAACATGTCGCCGGAACACGCGAACACGCCCGCTCCGCCAGTCGCGGGATGGAGTCCCGCCTCGACCATCGCCTTCCCGGTCTCCACCTTACAGGTGAGCGAATCTGGCGAGACGCGCCCGGTGGCGCGCAGCGTGACGACACCCGCTTCCGGCTGTTCGCGGTATCGGGCCTTCAGCGGTGCTTGCACCTCGCGGAGTTCGTTGGCATTCATCGGCGATCGCCGATCATCCGGACTCGCCGGCGCACGAGCTGAACGGGAATTCCCCACGGATCGCGCAACATCGCGACCTCGTCGCCGACGTCGTTCACCTGGACATCGCCGACCGGTGCCGCGCCGGCTCCAATCAGACGCGTGCGCGTCGCCGCGACGTCGTCTACATGAAACGCCACATGGAGCAGGAGCGGCTCCATCCGGAAATAGTCGGGCACGGGAAGGGTCGGGTACCCGTAGAACTCCAGCATCACCGCGTCGCCGTCGTCGCCGAGAAAATGCCCGAACGGCGATTCGGCCTGGGCGCGTTTCACGGTCAGCCCGAGGTGCTGGACGTACCAGCGGGACAATGCGACGGGATCGCTCACCTGCAGCGCGACATGCTCGATTTTCACGAGCGTGATCCTGCCGTCGCGAGGGCTCCGGCGTCAATCCCAAGTCGCGGAGCAACCCAATGTCAGGATGTCGCTAAAGCACAGGCGTCAGGGTACATTTGCCGTGACCGAAAGGGACTGGCGTTGATGTCGTCGGTGGCCTCCGAGGTCGTGGCCCTCGCAATCGCGCTTCCATTCGCTCGCGTTTCAGACTTCGCTTATCGCGCGAGTGCTACCCGCCTTGGAAACCAAACATGGCTACGCACGTCGCGCTCGAAACGCTCGCTGATGGGGGTCCCCACGAGCGTTTGCCAAGACGAATTCTCTGGAGCGACGTTTTTCCGCGTCGCGGAGGCGGAGGCCCGCATGACGACCTCCAGCCAAGGGCGCTCTCGGTACCATCGCCGAACGGCGACCCTCAGCAGTGGCAGCGCTTCATGGGAGAGCTCGCTGGGCTGCATCGCCTCGCTGTTGAGCGCGAGATGCTGAACCCGACCAGACTCGACATCGATCTCAGCGCCGAAGTCGCGGTCGCCAGGACTGAGCGCTGCAGCCTCATGACCGTTCTGTGAGTGTAGCGCGCCGCTCACCGAGGGAGACGTCTCGCTATAATCCCGCGATGACAGAGGATCGGCTTACTCAGCAGATTGCGTTCCTGGTGGAAGCCGATCGATTGAAGTCCGTCATTCGCCGGACCCCGCTCGTGGATGGATCGCGCCGGGAGAATTCCGCCGAGCATTCCTGGCATCTCGCGCTCGCCGCGATGATCCTCCGCGAGTATGCCGCGGAGCGCGTCGACCTCCTTCGCGTGCTCGAGCTCGTCACGGTCCACGACCTCGTCGAGATCGACGCAGGCGATGCCTTCGCCTACGACAGCGCCGCGCAATCGGCGAAAACCGCGCGCGAACTGGCCGCGGCGGACCGTCTGTTCGGCCTGCTGCCCGCCGATCAAGCCGCGTATGTCCGCGGGCTGTGGGAAGAATTCGAGGCGCAGGAAACCATGGAGGCGCGTGTCGCCAACGCTCTCGATCGATTTCAGCCGCTCCTGCAGAACGCGCACTCGGGCGGCGGAAGCTGGCGGACACAGGACCTGACCCGGGCTGACGTCCTCCGCCGCATGGCGCCGGTCGAACACGCATTGCCGACGCTTTGGCCAGTGGTCGTTCACATCGTCGACTCGTTTTGCGACCTTGGCGTGCTGCGATCGGCCAGCGGCAAACCCTGACACGCGGAAAGGGACGCCGTGGGTGATCACGTTTCGTACTTTCGTACCGAGAGCGCCCTTGGCTGGAGGTCGTCCTGCGGGCCTCCGCCTTCGCGACACGGAAAAACGTCGCGCCAGGGTGTTCGTCTGGGCAAACGCTCGTGGGGATCCCATCCCCACTCGTTGTCGCCCCTTCTGCGACGTTTTTCAGACTGTCGCCGTCGCGTCGCTCCGGAGTCGGCCCGCACGACGACCCTCCAGCCAAGGGCATTACGTGTCACTGTCCAGAGGCACGCACCTGACACTGACACGCCGAACGGGACGGCGTTGATGTCGTGGTGGCCGACGTCGGAGTGGCCCGATGCGCGTCAGAGATGAAATCGCGCCGTAGGGAGCGATGCGTTTCGAGCGCGACGTGCGTAGCCATGTTTGGTTTCCAAGGCAGGTAGCACTCGCGCGATGCGCGTTAGTTCGAAACGCGAGCGGACGAAGGCGCGATTTCGAGGGCCACGACCTCGGAGGCCACCACGACATCAACGCACGTCCCTTTCGGTCACGGCACGTACGTCGGTAGCGGCAAGCCCTGCGCGAATCATCGACCCGGCTGGCGTTTACGCTACGATGGCACGTGTCTCTTTGGCCGGCGGCGCTCGGCCTGTCGATGGCCGGCAGTCTCGGCGGCCTGCTGACGGCGTCCCTTCTTCTTCTGTTCAACCGCGAAGCCCGGGATCGGGTAGTGCCGTGGCTCGTGTCGTACGCCGTGGGCACGCTGCTCGGCGTCGCGCTCCTCGATCTCGTGCCGCAGGCGCTGGCGACGATCGCGCCGACGCCGGCACTCACGACGCTGCTCCTCGGCATCTTCACGTTCTTCATTCTCGAGAAGCTCGTGATCTGGCGGCACTGTCATGACGACCAGTCGTGTGCGATCCATCCGAGCACTGTGCCGCTCGTCGTCATCGGCGACGCGATTCATACGTTCGTCGACGGCGTCGTCATCGCCGCGGCCAGCCTGGTGTCGCTGCCGCTCGGGGTGACGACGGCGCTGGCGGTGGCCGCGCACGAGATTCCGCAGGAGGCCGGCGACTTCGCGATCCTTCTTGCCGCCGGCAATTCGCGATCCCGCGCGCTGCTCCTCAACCTGTCTTCGGCGACGGGCGGCCTCGTGGGCGCGGCGGCAATGCTGGCTTTCGGCTCGCGTGCTCCCCAGGTGCTGCCGTTCGTCCTCGCCTTTGCGGCCGGTTCATTTCTGTATGTCGCGATGGCCGATCTCATCCCGAACCTGCATCGCGGCAGCCTCGACCGGAATGCCGTCCGGCAGACTGTCCTCATCGCCATGGGCGTGGGGACGATTGTCCTGATGAGCCAGCTTCGATAGGGCCAAGCATCGCCACAGATCTTCTGGCATTGGTCTTGCTCTTAGCGGTGTCAGCGATACCTAGGCCGCGCCGGAGCTTTACGGCCATGCGCACGGACGCATTCAGCACAGCGGGAAATACAGCCCAGTTTTCAGCAACGACAACGAGATTCGAAGTCACCACACGGAGAGCGATCGCCGCGCTGCGCGCGGCTCTCTTCGTCGCCGCGCTTCTGACGCCGGCCCTGGCTCGCGCGCAGTCGAGCGACGCGGACCTGCTGCGCCAGGCCATGAGCGCCGTGCGCGGCTACACCCAGCTCACCATCTTCGACGACGTCAACGTCGCGGTCAGCGACCGCGCGGTGACGTTGACCGGACGCGTGACGATGCCCTACAAACGCAATGAGATCGGCACGCGCGTGTCGAAGATCGACGGGGTCCGCGATCTCGTCAACGACATCCAGGTGCTGCCGGTGTCGATCGAAGACTCACGGCTCCGCCAACGCGTCGCGCAGGCGATCTACGGCAACTCGAGCTTCTGGCAATACGCGGCGATGGTCAATCCGCCGATCCACATCGTCGTCGAGCGGAGCCGCGTGACGCTGACCGGCTGCGTCAGCAGCGAGGTGGAGCGGATGCTCGCCTACGCGCTCGCGACGCAGGTCGACGGCGCGCTCGGGGTCACGAACGAGTTGAAGGTGGACAGAGTGGTTGAGACTATTAGGCGATGAGGCTATAAGGCGCGGAGCAAAGGCTACAAATCAAGAGAGCGAAAAGCTAGCCCGTGTTCGTCGAGTTGGGTGTCCAATAGGCAGCATGGGTGGCGAACTGCGACTGGCGTTCCAATCGGTCGCGCTCATTGGCTTCGTCCTCGCTCAAAACCCTCTCGAGCCTCATGGCCTCATCGCCTCATCGCCTCATCGCCTTCAGGTTGCGGCCCTTCCAGACCCATGGGCCGCAACAGCCTCAATCGCGGTGCGCGTCGTCGACGATGCGACGAATCGGCCGATCAAGGGCGCGACGGTGACCGGCGTCGTCATAGCTGATGCCACCTACGTCAAGAACACGGTGACCGATCGCGAGGGACGAGCGCTGCTGCTCGGACTCGCAACAGGTCGCGTGCGGATTTCGGCTGGACATTCAGGGTACATGTCGATGACGTTCGGCGCGGAGCGGCCGGGGGAAGACGGCACGTACACCACGATCGCCGAAGGGCAAAAGGTTCCGGCGATCACCATTCGTCTGAAGCGCGGCGGCGTCGTCGCGGGAACGATCACAAACGATCTCAGTGAACCGCTCGTGGGTGTGCCCGTGCAAGCGTTTCGCAAGACCCTGAGCGCAGACCGCATCCGGTTTTCTGCCACGCCGGAAATGGATTTCACCGACGACCGCGGCGCGTACCGAATCCGGAATCTGATTCCTGGCGAGTACCTGATCGGAGTAGTGTCGAGAACCCTGCGGGAAACCGAGATGGGATCAGACGTGGACTCTGCCGTGCCGTTCCTCGACCCAGCCAACTCGGAACGCTTGCTCCTCACAGATCTGGGCGATGACCGCATCATCACCATCGTGACCGACCCCTTGCCGCTCTCTGTCGGGCCGACGTTTTACCCTGGCGCGCCGGCGGCACGAGCAATAGCCATCAAGATTGGACCCGCGGAGTTGAAGGACGGTGTGGACTTTCAACTCACTCCGTCGCCAGTTGTGCACGTCTCAGGCCGGCTCGCCGGACTGGATGAGGGTCAACTCACTGCGAAGGTGGCGCTGGTGCCTGCCGACGATGCCGATCGGATTGTCGATACGATGCGACAGACGATGGTCTATGACCCAAGCGGCGCATTCGGTTTTGCGTCCGTGCCTCCCGGGCAATATGTGCTGGAGGTCCGCGCCAATGAGAAGGTCACCGGTCTCACGCCGATGTGGGCCCGCGTTCCTCTCGTCGTCCGCAATTCCCCGATAACAGATCTCATTGTCCCTATGAATCGCGGCATGACCGTCGCCGGCCAGGTTCGTTTCACGACAAGCCGCGTGGAATCGGTGACTCGAAGCCTGGCTGCTGTGCAGGTTACCCTGACCGATCAAGCACAGGTTCCGCTGGGCGCTGGGAATGCACACGCGATGCTGCAGCCCGACGGCCACTTCGAATTCCACGATCTCCCGCCGGGAAACTACTCGCTCAGGATCGACGGCCTTCCGTATGGTTGGCTCGCGGCGTCGGCAGTCCTCGATGGGCGCGACACGCTGGACTTCGGGTTGCGCATGGAGCCCGGCAGCAACATCGAGGATCTCATCGTGACGGTCACCGACAGAATGCCTGAAGTGTCGGGCGTGCTCCGCGACGCATCCGATCGACCGGCGACCGCCGGATGGGTGATCCTCTTTCCAGCCGACAGGACGTACTGGTCGACAGCCGCGCGGCGGACGCTGGGCGTGCGGCCCGGCGTCGATGGGCGTTTCGTCTTCAGGCTGGTGCCGCCCGGCGACTATTTCGTTGCGGCAGCCGACGCCGAGCAGGGGCAATGGCAGGACCCTTCGTTTCTAGAGACGCTCGTGCCGCGCGCGATGCGCGTGGACGTCAAAGCGGACAGTGTGGCGGCCGCGAAGCCGATAGTCCTGCGAAAACAGTAAATAAATGACAATCCGGGGACCGCTGGATACCGTCAAATAAACGGCGTAACCTGAGCGCATCCGCGCCGGTCTGAAGAGTCACAGCTTGGTATGCGCTGCGGCCTTGCTTAGAGGTTTATGAAGCTGCACAGACGACTCATCGCGATCTCCATTGCCGCCCTTTCCGCGGGCAGTCTCGCCATCGCCGCCGGCCAGGTCCGGACGCAAGGCGGTGCCCAGGGACAAACCCAGGGCCAGGCGCAGGGCCGCGATCCACAGGGCGGCGGCCGCGGACAGCAACAGCCGGCGCGTGATGCGCAGCCTCAAACCATCGTCGGGACCGCCTCGATCACCGGCTCGGTCGTGACGGACGGCAGCGGCGCGCCGGTCAGGCGGGCGCGCGTGACGCTCACCGGCGGCGAGGTCCGAATCCCGCGCGCGGTGGTCACGAACGACGAGGGACAGTTCGCGTTCACGTCGCTCCCCGCAGGCCGTTACACGATGACGGCGGCCAAAGCCGGATACGTGAACATCACCTACGGCGCGAAGCGGCCGGGAAGGCCCGGCACGCCCATCCAGCTCGCGGACGGACAGAAACTCGAGAAGGCGAACATCACGATGCCCAAGGGCAGCGTGGTGACCGGCGTGGTCGTCGACGAAAACGGCGAGCCGTCGCCAGGGACGCAGGTGCGCGTCATGCGCTACGTGATGCGCACGGGCGAGAAGACGCTCGAACAGTCCGGACAGGATCAAACCGACGACCGCGGTGTCTATCGCATCTACGGCCTGCAGCCGGGCGACTATCTCGTGAGCGCGTCGCCGCGCAACATGAACATCGGCGACATCCGCCAGACCGTCATGGCGGAGATCGAAGCGGTCATGGCGCAGATGCAGGCATCGGGAATCGATGCCGGCCGCGGTGGCGGAGGTCTTGGACGCGGCGGCCGTGGCTTCGATCCGGGCGCATTGGGTCCTGCGTTCGGCGGCGGACGCGCTCAGGCGCTGGTCGATCGCGCAAACCAGTTGCAGCAACAACTGCAGCAGACCGAGCAGGAACAGACCGTCGCGTATGCGCCCGTCTACTATCCGGGAACCACGTCGCCGTCGTCGGCGACCAGTGTGACGCTCGGCATCGGCGACGAACGCGGCGGCGTCGACTTCCAGCTTCAGCTCGTGGCCACCGCGCGCATCGAAGGCTCGGTCATCGGCCCGGACGGCACCATTCCGCCAGGCACGCAAATCTCGCTCGTCCCCTCCGATCAAGGCGGCATGCCGCAGATTCCGGGAATGAACGCGAGCGCGTCACGATCGATGCAGAACGGACGCTTCACGTTCAACGGCGTCTCGCCCGGTCAGTACCGCCTGATGGCACGCTCGGTCGTGCGTGCACCGGATCAGAATCCGCAACAGGCCGGACCCGCGGGACGCGGCGGCGATCAAGGAGGGCGCGGCGGGCGCGGCGGACCCGCCACCATTCAGCAGGTGCTCTGGGCGTCGACCGATCTCAACGTCAGCGGACAGAACATCAGCGACCTGGTGATCCAGCTGCAACCAGGGCTGACCCTTCGCGGCCGCGTGTCGTTCGAAGGAACGTCGGCGCAGCCGCCGACGGATCTCACTCGCGTGCGAGTGAATCTTCCGCCGCGCGGACAGCAGCAGTTCGAAGGCGGCGGCACGCCTCCCGCGCAGGTCGATGCGAGCGGCAATTTCACGATCCCGGGTGTCACACCGGGGCGCTATTCGATCAACGGCGTCGTGCCGGGGGGCGGCGGACAGAACGCCGGCCGGGCAAGCGGCGCGGCCGCGCCAGGGCAAGGCGGTGCGCCGGGTCAAACCAACGGCCCGCAGTGGACCCTCAAGTCAGCCATGGCCGGAGGACATGACATCCTCGATTTCCCGTTCGTCATCGAGCCGAATCAGGAGGTTGGTCAGATCCTCCTGACGTTCACCGATCGATCGCAGGAGCTGTCAGGCACGCTGCAGGACTCGACGGGCCGGCCGACCGCGGACTTCACGATCATCGTGTTCCCGTCCGACAACCGCTTCTGGACGCCGCAGTCACGGCGCATTCTTTCGACGCGACCCGGCACGGATGGAAAATTCACGTTCCGGAATCTTCCGCCGGGTGAATACCGTCTGACTGCCGTCACCGACGTCGAGCCCGGCGAGTGGTTCAATCCGGAGTTCCTTGCGCAGCTCGCGGCGGCCGGACCGGTCGCAATTTCGCTCGGCGAGGGCGAGAAGAAGGTCCAGGACATCAAGATTGCAGGCAGATAGGAACCTGTCGCCTTTTACGATTTCCTAACAACTTAGAGGCAGCCCGGTGGGGTCTAATGACACCGGGTGTGCCTATGACTTCTCTACATCTCGTTCGAGTGTCCGTGCTGGTGGCGCTGGCCGCGGTCACGCTCGGCGCGCGCGGCGGCCAGGAAGTTCGCCAGGACGTGCGAATCGCGACGACCGTCGGCGGCGGCGGCATCGTCGCGGGCGGCAGTGTCGGCGGCGGCGTTCCTCTTGCCCCCATCACCAGCACAGGCACGGGGTTGATTCTCGGACGCGTCGTTGACGCCGGCAGCGGCCGTCCCGTTGCCGGTGCGCTCGTGGCGATTGGCGGATCGTCGCCGGCCGGGCGCGGTGCCGGCGGCGCCGGAATCACGACGATGTCGCTGAACGGACAGCCGGTGCAGATCACTCAGCCCGGCGGCGGCGGCGCGATGCCGCGGCTGATGACCGACGCCGAAGGGCGGTTCGTGTTTCGAAATCTCCCCAAAGGCAGTTTCAATCTGACGGCCGTCAAACCGGGATACGTCGACGGTGCATACGGACGGCTGCGTCCGAACGGCGGCTCACTCGCGCTCGAGTTGAACGACGGGGAGCGCGCGACCGACGTGACGATTCGCCTGTTCAAGAACGCATCCATTTCCGGCATCGTCTCGGATCAGACCGGTGAGCCGGTCGTCGGCGTGCAGGTTCGCGCGTATCGCCGCACGCTGAGCGCCGGCCGACGCGTCCTCACGCCATCGTCGGGCAGCGCAACGACCGACGACCGCGGCGCGTATCGTCTCTTCAATCTCATTCCCGGCGAATACATCGTCAGCGTCCCGAACACGTCGGCGAGCGCGCCGGCGAACATGCAGTTGCAGGGCCGGATGTCGCAGGACCTCATCGCGACGGCGATTTCGAGCGGCACCGGCGAATTCCAGATTGGCACCGGTGGATCGCAGGTGACGAGCGACGGACGCTTCCTGCTCCAACCCGGTCTCCGCGGATCGACAGGGTCGGCGCCGGATGCGTCGGGCCGCCTGCTCGTCCATCAGACGGCGTACCACCCTGCGTCGAACACGGTTGCGCAGGCGCAAACCGTCAACCTCGCATCCGGCGAAGAAAAAAGCGGGATCGACATCGCGCTCAAGCTCGTGCCAACCGCCAACATTTCCGGCCGGCTGCTTGGGCCGTCCGGACCGGTCGAGAGCTTCATGCTGCATCTCACGCCGACGGACACCGGCGAGATGTCGGCCGATCCGGATGTGGCGACGGCAATCACCGCCGCGGACGGATCGTTCATGTTCATCGGCGTGCCGGCCGGACAGTACGTGATTCAAACGCTCCGCATGCCGCGCCCGATGATGACAGGCATGGCGACGATGGTCGTCAACCAGGGCGGCGGAACGATGGCGTTCACCACGGCGACCATCGCCGGCGGCGCAGGCGGCGCGCCACCGCCGCCCGCCGTGCCCCCGCCACCGCCTGATCCGACGCTGTTTACGGTGACGCCGGTTTCGGTCGGCGGTCAGGACATCAACGACTTGACCATCTCGTTGCTCACCGGCATCAAGGTCAGCGGCCGCGTCGAATTCCAGGGCAGCGCGGAACGTCCGCCGGGCGATCGGCTCGCGCAGGTCGCCGTGAACATCGAGGCCGCTGACGGCAAGACGCGCGCCGGCATGACGAACACACGGCTGCAGACGAACGGCCTCTTCACAACGCCAGGCGTGCCGCCGGGCAAGTATCTGCTCCGTGTCGCCAACCCGCCTGCCGGCTGGAGCGTGCGCTCGATCATGATCGGCGGCGTCGACGCGTCGGACACGCCCATCGATCTGGAAGATCGCGATGTCGGCGGCGCGCTCATTACCTTCACCGATCGCGTGTCGTCGCTCTCCGGCACCGTCAAGGTGCAACAGGGCGCCGCGGCCGGCGCCGACGACGCGGCGGCCGTGGTCGTGTTTCCCGCGGACAACCGCTCGTGGATGAACTACGGCCTGAACCCCCGCCGCGTACGGATGACGCGAACGAGCAAGAGCGGCGCGTATACCTTCAATGGCTTGCCCGAGGGCGATTACTTCGTCATCGCGATTGCCGAAGAAGTCGCGAGCGAGTGGCAGGATCCGCGATTTCTCGAGGCGATGTCGCGCGAGGCGAACCGCGCGTCCATCAGCGAAGGCGAGAAGCGGGTTCAGGATCTCGAACGGCGGAACACGCGTCCGCCGGGGGGCGGTCAGGATCTCGCCACAGATGTAGGCCGGGGCTTGAGCCCCGGCGCAGAAGGCGATGACGCGGAACCGATGGATGTCGACACCGTCGCCGGGTCTAAAGACCCGGCCTACACCGAACAGCAAACCACGCGCGACCCGCGCGCCACCCCGCAGACCCGCGATCGCACCGCGGAACCGACGACCGGCACCGGAGTCATCTCCGGCGTTGTCGTGCAGGACGACGGCACGAATTCGCCGATGCGCCGCGCACGCGTGACGCTGCGACGCGCGGAGAGCACCGCCGAGCGCGCCGTGATGACCGACGACAGCGGCCGGTTTTCGATCTCCGGTCTGCCGGAGGGGCGGTACACGCTGCTTGCCGGCAAAGCCGCGTATCTCACCGCCTATTACGGGTCGACGCGTGCGGGCCGCGGCCCCGGATCGCCGATCGCGCTTTCCGCGGATCAGAAAGTCGCCAATCTCGTGCTCAAGATGGCGCGCGGCGCGGTGATCGGCGGGGTCGTCCGCGATCAATTCGGCGAGCCGGTGCCGAACATCGGTGTCCGAATCATGCAGTATCAAATGACGTCCGGCGAGCGTCGTCTCGTCGGAGCGGCGACGACAGGACCGGTGCAGACTGACGACCGCGGTGCCTATCGCGCGTTTGGCCTGATGCCGGGAACGTACGTCGTCAGCGCGGTCCCAGTGCAGCTGGGGTTCACGGAAATCAGGCAGGTCTCGCAAAGCGATCTCCAGGCCGCGATCAGCGACACGCGCCGATCGGGTCCGGCGTCCACCACGCCGGCGTCGGCTCCGGATCCGGCGGCCGCGATCGTGCCGGGGCGTTCGGTCGGGTACACGCCCGTCTTCTACCCGGGCACGATCACTCCGGCTGAGGCGGGCCAGATTGCCCTCACTGCGGGCCAGGAGCTCAACGGCATCGATCTCTCACTGCGTCTCGTGTACACCGCGAAGATCGAAGGCACGGTGATGGGCGCCGACGGCCGGCCCGCTTCGAACACACAGATCACGGTGCTTCCCATCGATTTCAACGTCGCGATGCCAACCCGGTCCGCCATCACCTCTCCCGAAGGGACCTTCACCGTGTCGAACATCACGCCCGGGCGGTACACGCTCGGCGCGAGAAGCGGCGGACCCGGACCGATGGTGCTGCAGGATCGGATGGTCTTCGCACCAGCGCCTCCGGGAGGAGGACTTCCGGCGCCGCCGCCGCCTCCTCCTCCGCCGCCGCCAATGGCAGGGACGGCGCCGATGTTTTTCGCCGAGCAGGAGATCGACGTCAGCGGCGAGGATCTCGCCGGCATAGCGATGACGCTGCAGCCGGGCTCGACCGTTTCCGGCCGCATTGTGTTCGAAGGCAAGAACGCAACGCCTCCGGCAGATCTCAGGCAGACGCGCGTGCTTCTGACGCCTGCCAACCAGAATCGCCCCACGATGGGCCTCACGCCTGCACAGATTGACGACGCCGGGAACTTCGTCCTGCAGGGCGTGCCCCCCGGTCAGTACCGATTCGGCACGACGATGCTGGCCGTCGCAGCGGGCTCAGGCTGGACGCTGAAGTCGGCCACCGCCGCGGGACGCGACGTGCTCGATGCGCCGCTCGAGGTCAAGCCGGGCGGCAACCTCGAAGGCGTCACGCTGACCTTCACCGATGTCGTGACGGAACTTTCGGGCACGCTCACCGATGGCGCGGGGAAACCGATATCCGACCTGTCGATTCTCGTGTTCACAACCGATCGATCGCTATGGGGTTCGCTCGGCCGGCGCATAAGACCGCCGACGCAACCGTCGAGCGACGGCAAGTTCAAAATCACGGGCTTACCGCCGGGCGAGTACTACCTAGGCGTCGTCACGGACGTCGAGCCGGGAGAGTGGACGGATTCGGCATTTCTCGATCAGCTCGCGGCGGCCGCGATCAAGGTGACGCTCGGTGAGGGCGAGAAGAAGGTCCAGGACATCAAACTGAAGGGAGGACAGTGAAATTTTGATCTGGTGATCTGGTGATCTGGTGATTTGACAAGCGCTTGCAAATCATCAGATCACCAGATCACCAAATCAAAACTTCACGGGTCGCCTGCGTCCTCGTCTTACGACCCACCAAGTGATGGCGCCGAGGAGGAGAACGGCAGCCGTGAACGCGCCGGCGAACAGTCCCAGCGTCTGATAAAGGATCGACTGCGCGCCCATCGTGACGTCCATCTCGATCGGCTTGCCGGCGAGCCGATCCTCCAGTCGCTGCTCCCACGTGAGGATGTTGCCGCGCTCGACCGTGCCGTTCGATCCGTCCAGCCGCTTGACGTTGTGATCGACCACGCGGCTCGGCAGGTGCAGCTTGAAGGCCACGAGCTCGCTGCGGTCCCAGCCCGCCTCCCCGGAATCGGCGCCGGCGGGCGCGCCGACGGATTGGTGATAGCGCAGCGTGTCGCCTCTCTGCTCCATCCGGTGCGTCGACCAGCCGAGCGGCTTGCATGGATTTGTGGCGCGGATATCTCGGACCTCGAGCCTGACCTGGATGAACCGGCGGCCCTTGCGCCGCCAGGGCTGCGTGACGTTCGTCACCTCGCAGCCGGCTGACTCGAACGCGCGCCGGACCGTGGATCGATCGAAGCGCGACGTCTCGCCCTCGAGCGTCATGCCGCGCAACGCCGCGAGCGCCGGCAGCGACGCGTCGAGCATGACTGTCGCGGAGCCGTCGACCGACAGATACAGCTGCTCTTCGTACTCGTACTGACGTCCCAGCGGATTGCAGGCCGCCGTCACGAGCAGCGCGAGCGCGGCGCACAGCCCGCTCCGGGTCCAGACGCGCATCCTGCGAATGATATACATTCGTAAAGTTCTCCAATACCAATTACCCATTACCAATTACCAATTCCCCGCAATGCCCCGCGTCTTCCTGATCGACGGCAGCTCACAGATGTATCGCGCGTATCACGCGATCCACGGGCTGACCGGACCGGACGGCCGATCGACCAACGCCGTGTACGGCTTCTCGACGATGCTGCGCAAGCTGATCGCCGATCACAAGCCGGAGTTCATCGCGGCCTCGTTCGACCTGGCCGGCCCGACGTTCCGCGACGAGCTGGCCTCGGACTACAAGGCCAACCGCGCGCCGATGCCGCCCGACCTGGCCGACCAGGTGCCGCTCGTCCGCGAGGCGTGCGAGGCGCTCGGCGTGCCCGTGCTGACATTCGCGCGATACGAGGCCGACGACGTGATCGGCACGCTCGCGAGGCAGGCGCGCGGGCGCGGCTTCGAGGTCGCGATCGTAACCGGCGACAAAGACTTCTTTCAGCTCGTCGGCGACGGGATCCGCGTCTACAACCCGCGCGACGAGGGATTCTGGTACGACGAGGCGGGCGTCATTGAAAAGCTTGGCGTGCGGCCCGATCAGGTGATCGACGTCGTCGCGCTGATGGGCGACAGCATCGACAACATCAAGGGAGTGCCGGGCATCGGCGAGAAGGGCGCGCGCGAGCTCATCTCGGCGCACGGCTCCGTCGAGGCGCTCCTCGAAGCGGCGCCCAGCCTGACACAGAAGCGGTATCGCGAAGCGTTGGTCACGCACGCCGAGTCGGCCCGCGCGAGCAAGGAGCTGGCGCGTATCCGCATCGACGTGCCCGTCGAGTTCGATCCGGACGCCGTGCGCTATCGGGGGCCGGCGCGCGACCGGGTGTACAAGCTCTTCTCGACGCTCGGGTTTCGGACGCTCGTTCCCGAGTTCGCGCCGACCGCCGAGAGCCTCGCCCGGGACTACAAGGTCGTGGGATCGATCGATGAGCTCGACCAGCTCGCCGCCGAGTTGAAGCGCGCCGGCCGCTTCAGCGTCGCGCCGATTGCAAGCGAACAGTCGGCCATTCGAGCCCGTGTGGTCGGCTGGTCGTTCTCATGGGCGCCGGGATCCGCGCGCTACGTGCCGATGGCGCACAGCGGCCTTGCCGACCCGCCGAATATTCCTGCGACTGAGGTTTTCGCGCGGCTCGGTCCAATTCTCTCGGATGCATCCATCGTCAAGATCGGTCACGACCTCAAGTTCACGTCAATCGCAGCCGGTCGTGAAGGAGTCGACCTTCGAGGCGATGACTTCGACACGATGGTCGGAAGCTATTTGATCGACGCCACACGATCGAGCCACTCGATCGACGGCCTCTCCATCGAGCGCGCGAACTACCGCGCGCTGACGGAGGACGAGGTCACCGGCAAGGGCGTGAAGGCGGTGACGCTCGACGCGGTGCCGGCGACGTCGCTCGCGGCGTTTGCGGGCGAGCGTGCCGATGTGCCGCTCACGATCGCCCCAGGCCTGATGGAGGAATTGAAGAAAGAGGGGCTCGACTCCGTCTATCGCGAACTGGAGCTGCCGCTGATCCCCGTGCTTGCCGACATCGAACGCGCCGGCATCAAGGTGGACCTCGCGGTCCTCGAGAAGCTGGCCGGGACGATGCAGAAGGAGCTGGACGATCTGTGCGTGCAGATCTTCGGCTTCTCCGGCTGCGAGTTCAACATCAACTCGCCGAAACAGCTCGCCGACGTGCTGTTCACGAAGCTCAATCTTCAACCGAGCAAGAAGACGGGCAAAACGCGCGTTGTCTCCACCGCGCAGGACGTGCTCGAAGAGCTGGCGCTCTCGCACGACCTGCCGCGGCTGGTGCTGAAGTGGCGCAGCATTCAGAAGCTGAAGGGCACGTACGTGGATGCGCTGCCCGGGCTCGTCAATCCGGCGACGGGCCGCGTGCACACGACGTTCAACCAGGCCGTGGCGGCGACGGGGCGGTTGAGCAGCAGCGATCCCAACCTGCAGAACATTCCGATTCGGACGCCGCTCGGCCGCGAAATCCGGCGCGCGTTCGTCGCCGAGCCGGGGTACGTGTTGATCTCCGCCGACTACTCGCAGATCGAGCTGCGCGTCCTCGCGCACCTCTCGGGTGACGCGGCGCTCACCGACGCGTTTCGCCAGGGGATCGACATCCACGATCGGACAGCCGAGCGGGTGTTTGGAACGTCGAGCAGCCTGGACGTGTACGAGCTTCGCCGGCGCGCGAAGATCATCAATTACGCACTCCTCTACGGAAAAACCGCGTTCACGCTCGCAAAGGACATCGGCGTCTCACAAACAGACGCGCAGCTCTTCATCGACGCGTACTTCGCCGGCTATCCGTCGGTGCGCGCCTACATCGACAAGACTCTGGCCGACGCTCGTGCGACGGGGGTGGTCAGAACCATGAGCGGACGCCGGCGGCTGGTGCCGGAGCTCACGAGCAAGAACGGACAAGTACGGGCGGCGGCCGAGCGGGAAACCGTCAACATGCCCATTCAGGGCACCGCCGCGGACGTCCTGAAAAAGGCGATGATCGACGTCCACGCCGCACTCAAAGACTTCAACGCCGGGAAGCAGAAACCGGCGAGAATGATCCTCACCGTTCACGACGAGCTGCTGTTCGAGGCGCCCGAAGAGCACGCGGGCGCCGTCGCCGAGGTGGTGCGCGACGTCATGGAGCGCGCCTACTCCCTCAGCGTGCCGTTGACGGTGGACGTCGGAATCGACAAGAACTGGAACGACGCGAAACCCTGACGCGTGAAAGGCGAGAAGGGGGCGAGGGCATGAAGGCGATCTTCATGGCCGTGATTCTGGTTGTCGACCTCGGGTTTCTTTTGGCGCAGGAAGTTCCCCCCCCAGGCGCCGCGAGGGGCGCGAAAAGTAACCCGAGGGCTCTACAAGGCGTCACCATCACC
>JBLNGH010000089.1:0-8871 GCA_050264575.1 Acidobacteriota bacterium
ACCTGCATGTCGGTCAGCGTGACGCTGACAGTGGCCTGGCCTTTCATCTTGCCGCCGTCATCCACCGCGCTGACGATGCCGAAGACCTTAGTGCCGCGCGATGCAACCAGGCGCCCGTCGGCTGCGAGATCCTGATCGAGGAATCCCTGGACGCGATCTTCGACGTGGGCCGTTGCCGAGCTCACGTCCGCGGAGAGTCGCACCAGCAGCAGGGTTCCCTCGCGAACCACGAAGCTCTCTTCAACCGCCTGCACGGCGGGGCTGGTGCCGGCAGCGGGCGCCGCACCGGCCTTCGCCGCCGGAGCAGCCGCTGTCGACGTGCCCGCAGCCGGCGGTGTGGGCGGGCGGTCCACCATTACGTACAGCTCCTTGCCGTCGGCCGAAAGATACGGCACGTAGTACTGCCCCTTGGCGGTGAAGTACATCGTGTTGAGCTGAACGACCTCGAAGTCCGCGGGGAGCGCCTGAACGAACACGACACCGGCGGGTGGAGTCACGACGACGAACGTTTCCTGGTTGCCGTTCATCACGCGACGGTAAAACGCGTTGGCGCTGACGTAGTAGGTGGTGCCGGAGACGGTCACGAGCACTCGCGTGGCCGGCAGCGTCTTGATGCTTGCGCCCTGCGGCGGAGGCACCGACTGGTAGACCTCCTTGCCGTCGCTGCTCGTCGTCTTTTTGCTGTAGCTACCATCCTTCGACATCATGTAAGTCACGCCGAGCGCCACGATGATGATGGCGCCCACTGGCGGGCTGTCGTAATAGGCGTAGTAGGGCACAGGCACGGGGTAGTAGTACGGCACCCCGCGATGCATGTAGGGACGGTAGTACGCGCCACCATACGAATAGTACGGGCGGCCGTAGTAGGTCGTCGTGCGGTAGCCGGAAGGCAGCGTCCGGGTCACCTTCCCGCCATAGGGACCGCCGACGGCAGTGTTCCACCCGCCGTACGGGTTCCGCGCGGCAGCGACGTTGTAGTTACCGCTGTACTTGGTGTTGACGCTCCCGGCCACGGCGGGCTGGCCATAGCGGTTGCGGTCGGCCACGAGGTCGGCCGACGCTTCGCGCCCGGTGCTCGTCTTCGCGCTCCCCTCGATCGTCGCGTAGCCGCCCTGGCCCTCGACGGTACGCTCGCGAGTCGCGGATTGCCCCCACTGGTTCGTGGTCGTCGAACTCCGATCGACTTCACGGTCCTCGACGTTCACTTCCTTGCTCACCGACTTGGAGGCGCCGCTCTGGGTCGTCACCTGGCGGTTGACGTTGTAACCCTCTCCTGTCTGCTCGACGGTCCTGGTTCCAGTGGCTCGCTGCCCCTGCGTTGTGGTGGTGTTGCCCTGCCTGGTGGTCGTTGTGCGCCCGCTTCTGGACGCCGCGGACACGGAGCCGCGCGAGCTGACGCGGCGTTGCGCGAAGAGCCCGTCGGTTGACGCCACGATCAACGCCGCGGTCGTGACGAGGGCAGTGAGTTGCCGGGTCATTTTTGTTCTCCCATGTCGGCTCCGGGCGGCCCGCCAAACGCGACGACCTCGACGCGCGAAGCTCCCTCGGGCGGCGAGAATTCAAAGAGCGCATCCGGCAGCTTCGCCTGCAGGTTCCATTTGCGGATCGTCACCACGTATTGCGGCACCTCGTCCTCGGTCTTGTAGGTGATCACCAGCTTGCGCGGAAGCGGCTCCTTCCCGGCATCGATCCAAATCTGCCAGTCGATGGTGGCCTGCTCGAAGGACAGGTGGTGACACGGCACGCCTGCGGCCTCGTGGATGCCCAGATAGACGCCACGCTGCACGTCCGCCATCAGTCGCGCATAGCTGTCGGCGTAGAGGAAATCCGCGAGCGGGACCACGGTACCGGTTCGCTCGAAGACCCAGTCCAGCGCCTGATCCACCGTCGGCGGTACGGCGCCGCTGGCCCACACATGCTGCTCATTGTCGAGGGCTGCGAACACCTTCCCGTCGTACCAGAAGGATCGGTTCAGCGCATCGCCCGCCGCATCGCCGACAAGGCGATCCGGCCGCCGCATCGCCACGCGGCGCAAGTTCGTCAACTGCCGCCGGGGACTCTGTTCCGGCACTTCGTCGTACATTTCTTCAGCCTCGAGGGCAAAAGCCGAAACGCGGGCCAGTCGCTCGCTCATCTGCCTCACGAGCTCGTCTGCCCGCAGATCGACGAGACGCGACCCGGGGGCAAGCTCCGGTTCGATGAGCGGAGGCGGCGGTTCGGGCGCCGCGGCTTCCTGAGCGCTTCGCCCACAACCCGATGCCGCGATCGACAACAACCCAAGCGCAATCAGGTGGCGCATCATGGCAGTCCTCAGAACCGAAATCCGAACCCGACGACGGGACCCTGCGTCAACACGTCGTTCCGGAACTGCTCGTTGCCCTCACCGGTGCCGTAGTCGAGGTCCAACCACCGATAGCCAAACTCCATCGACGCTTTCTCGGTCAGCCTGATGCTGACAGTCGGAAACACCTGCCACGTGAAATCCGAACCAGCACCGAATCCGCCGACTTCTGTGTAGAGCCTCACCTGCGTCCGCCGTTCGGCGGGAGTACGGAGCGTCACGCCCGCGATCGGATCCACCCAAGTCTTGTCCTGGTTTCGAGTGACGTCGGGCCCCTTGAACGTGAGCTCGCCCTGCAGCGTGTTCACTCGCAGGCCGAAGGTCACGTCGGCGGCCGGACTCAGCTGACGCAGGCCGTAGAATGCGAAGGCGCCCTGATTGAAATCGACGTTGGTGTCGCGCACGGTCGTCCCGAGCGCCATCCAGATCAGATCGGTGCCGAATCCCCAGTCACCCTTGCGCGCGACGACGACGCCCATTGCGCCGAACTGCAGGTTGGAGAAGATGTCCGAGGCTGACAGATCGACATCGACGTCCACGCCGCGCACGGTTGTCGTGCCGGTCATCGCCGCGCCCATCAGGTACGGCGCGACGAACACGCTCCACTCGTCACGCGCGGGTTGGGCCGACGCCGACGTAACCGACGCTGCCGCGACCGTAACAACGGCTAGACAGAGACCTGCGAATCGTTTCATTTACAGCCTCCACTCCAGAACCGGTGCATGCGACCCACCCTAAGTGGAACGCGGCCTCGTCAAGGAACTGGCGGGCTGCGCGTGGCACAAACCGGGAATGCAGAACGTGATCAAAGCCAGCCCTGCCACAATGGACGGATAGGTTGTGAGACGCATCATCGTGAACTCTGTGTGTCAACGCTTCACTACGGCGCGATCTTCTGGTAGTTCGACTTCGTGATCTTCACAACGAGCTGACGTTTTGGCCGCGAGAACACGATGCTGCCTGGACATCTGATGCCGTCCGGTATCGACTCCATCGTCACCTTCTGATTCGCGCGCATTCTCAGACTCCCAGTGGTGACACCCCATACGCGCGCGCCAGATCGTTGATGCCCGTTCGGAGTACGGCCCACAGCCTGGCCGCTTCGGGCCCATAGCTGCCGCGCGCGACCACCTGGTTGATCGTTCGCGCATCATCGACCACTCTCTCCACTTCGCCTTTCGTTTCCATCCACTTGTCGGTCGGGTCGAACTTTCGCCGCAACCGGTTGGTCGATCGGTTCAGGTCACCCAGCGCATCGTCGAGCGCGTCCTTCTTGGTGCCGGCTTTGGCCTTCTGCGTGTCGGTCGCCTTCCGCCGCGACGTCTTGCCTTGGGCCTGGGCCGTGGACGCCGCGTCTTTCGCGTTGTCGCCACGCTTCTCCAGGTAGTTCCTGAACTCGTCCACCCCGTTTTCAACTTTCGCGATGAGGTTTGCTACCTGCGCCTTCGGCATCAGCTGGGCGGACGCCGTCCGTGCGGTCAGCCCGATCAGCACGAGACCGAGTGCGAGGGTCGTGAGGATGGTTCGGTACATGTTCTTGTCCCATTCATTGCGTCGAGCCTGCCGACAGCCGTTCGCCGGCGGCCGGCGATTCGCCGTCCAGTGGTCCGCGAGTGCGACCGCGGGCAGGTGATGTAGTACTTGAAGGAGTTGCTGCTGCCGCCGTACCGGCACGGTTCGTCTCTCTCCGGTGATAGAGCAAGTCAAAGGCCAGCCTTTGGTTCGGGGCTGGTACCTTCTTGGGGGAGTTACTGACTGCTGAAGTGGGCGACCTGAAGGGGTTTTTCAGCGAAAGACCCACGGTCTGACTGGCTTGGCCCCGCGCCGAGCGGACGTCCGGAAGGGATCTGACCAGAGTGCCCGCGTGTCGATGGCAGGTTCAAGCCGCAGGGAGCCGCGACGAGAAAGGAAATGTCCCCAGTCTGGCGGGGAATTCTTCGCACCACCCAATGCCCGACGCGCTGCAAGGCCGAATCGAACCTGGCTTGGTGTTCGATCGCATCACGAACATCGATGGTGTCCCCGATGGCTACCGTGCGATGAACGACCGTGAAGCCATCAAGGTAATGATCGAGTTCTGCGGAGCGCAAACGACGAACCGACACCATCGCGCTCGTCTCGGTGCGAACCGTACCAACGAACAATGCGGAGTACGCGAATAAGTGCCGGGGAGAACTGTGTAGAAGCTGTGTAAGGTGGGCTCGAAAGCAGCGACAAACACCGACGTTTACGGGCTCACATCAAGAGGCATTGTGCGGCGCGAGGTCGTTGAATCGATTGTGTGAAGAGATGTTTCGGTGTTGCTCGATGCGGCTCGCCGGAATCGTTTTCCAAGCGTGCTCCTTCAACCACTCGGACATCTCTCCGTTTAGAATCAATCACTTGCGAGCGGCCTGGAACAGTGTAGCGCCAAACCCTCCTTCAAATCGCACTGTTCCGCCATGCAATTTGGATTCAGCGCTTTACCGACGGACATGCGATGCCTCGTCGAGGAAATTGTGTCAGACCTTCTAATGACGTCGGATCACTTACGGGGATTTCGTTGAGCTACAGCGCGATCGGGTCAATCTGACGGAAGGGCTGCCGTCGAAAACCCCGACATTTAAGTCATCGTGGCGCGGACACGATCAGCGCCGCGTATTCCGTTTCATGGCGAACCACGCCACACCTTCACTCACCATGCAGTCACCTCCATCGGCAATGGACTCGGACTGTGAGGATGTGTCACAAGTCGGGTCGCGGCATGGTCTGTATCAAGCAAGACCCGGCCGTCGGGCGGGCCGCGATGAACTCCTGAGAGGTCACTGAAAGTCGTGGTCATCGCAGGACTGCACTATTACGTCGAAGGCTGTCCGCCAGCAGTTCCGGTCGATGAACTCATGCGCCCAGGCCCGTCGGCACATGGCGATGTCGAACGCACTGCAACTCAGGAGCACGGGTGAAAGGTCGGTGACTGAAATGAGCATAATCGAACCACGACGACTCGAAGCCAACGAGTTTCAAGTGAGCGCTGTCCTGCCCGGCTCGTCTGCGCAGATTGGTGATACCGCCGTCTTCAACGTGGGCGAGAACTTCTGTGCCACCCAGGCCAAATGCCCGCATCGTGGCGGCGCACTGAGCCAGGGCAAGCTCGACGGCTCAACGGTCACCTGTCCACTGCACGGCTCCCAATTCAATGTTTGCTCAGGGGAAGTGTTGCGGGGTCCGGCAATTGATCCGCTGATCACCTACCGGGTCTTCGTGGAGGGCGACGTCGGACGGGTCGAGGCACGGCCGATGGAGGTGTAGCGTGTCGGAGCCCAGGGTCATCGTCGCCAACCGCGAAGATCTGTGGTGGTTGCTGTCCGAAGCCGCGCAGCTCGAGCACATGATCATGTGCCAGTACCTCTTTGCGGAGTTCAGCCTGAAACAGGGCACCGACGAAGGTCTCACCGCCGCGCAGGCAGGGGCCGTTGATCGGTGGCGCGAGACGCTGCACAGCATCGCGGTCGAGGAGATGCTGCACTTGGCCCTGGTCGCCAACCTGTCCACGGCCATCGGCGCTGCGCCGACGTTCGGACGGCCCAACTTCCCCCAGCGCTCGGGTTATTTTCCGTCGCCGATCCAGCTGGACCTGCAGCCGTTTGGTGAGCAGGCGTTGCAGCACTTCCTGTATCTCGAGCGGCCCGAAGGGATGGAGCGTCAGGACGCCACGGGCTTCGTTCCCACCGCACCTCCGCGCGACCCGCTGGCAGCCGACGAGACCATGCCGCGTGGTCAGGAATACACGACGATCGGCCACCTGTACCGTGGCATTAGCGACGGGCTCCAGACCTTGGTCGCACGCGCCGGCGAGCAGGCGGTGTTCGTCGGTTCGCCGCGTGCGCAGGCGACACCCGAGCTGTTCCGCTGGCCGGGGCTGATCGCAGTGACCGATCTTGCATCTGCTTCAGCCGCGGTCGCGGAGATCATCGAGCAGGGTGAAGGCGCGCGCGGCGATTGGCGTCAGGCTCACTATGGTCGGTTCCTTGCGCTGTTCCACGAGTATCAGGACCTACGGGCACGAGACGCCTCGTTCGAGCCGACCCGGCCTGTCCTCGCCGCGTACACCCGCCAGCCATTCGACAACCCGGCGTCCGTGCCGATCATCGCCGAACCACGCACCCGCGACGTGGCCCAGTTGGCCGCGCTCAGCTACGAGTTGGTTCTGCAGACGCTGACTCGCTTCTTCACGCACACTGACGAGAGTGATCAACAGCTCGGTACACTGATCCGTGTGGCGGTGGGTCTGATGGCGGGTGTGCTCAGCCCGCTGGCAACGGAGCTGACCAGGCTGCCGGTCGGCGCGCCGCACGCGGGCTGCACGGCCGGCTTTGCGTTCGAGATGTCTTACACGCTGGGTAACTTCGTTCCCTGGCGCGAATCGGCTTGGGCCCTGCTCCACGAACGCACGTCCCTGCTCGCCGACCGCTGTACCGTTGCGGCCGCCGATCCCAACGCGCCCGCAGGAGTTCGCCAAGCCCAGAAACGCGCCACCGCGCTCGCGGCACTCCTGGCCACCCACGTCCCTGCCGCCGTACGCCCCGTCTGAGCCAACCGGGTCGCTAGCAGGGGGCGAGAGAACTGGCGCACATCGTCCGACGATCACGTCCGGTGCTTCCATCGCCGCGAAGTGCGCGGCCCGTGCAAGTCCGGCCACGTCGCGGCGACAAACCGCATTCAACTCAGCCTGGAAGATCCTCCGAGCGTTTTGCGGCGCGCTGGCCGCGCAGCAGGCCAGTGGACTGGCCGACTTCGATGAGATAGCCGTCTGGGTCTCGCATGTAACAGCGGATTTCCGCTCCCCGGTCGATCGGCGGCGTCACGAACTCCGCTCCTTTCGCCTTCCACTCCTCGTAGCAGAGTTGGATGTCGGCGACTCGCAAATTCATGAACATTGAGGTCGTGTTGCCGGGCTGGTAGTCGACGACCGAGATCTCCGGCTTGTCCGGAGTGGGTGGTCCGCCAGGGTTCATGATGATCCACGAATTGGACAGCTTCACTATGCAAGGGTTCTCGTCCATGACGACGGTGCCGCCCAAGACGCGCGAATAAAAGTCACGAGATCTCTCCACTTTGCGGACGGTGATGAACAACGCCACACGAATGCCTTCGTTGGGCGCAGGGAGATTGGCGAAGTCGATACCTGGCATAGGCTCTGCCATGAAATGCTCCTTTGCCACGCAGGTCGGTCTAATGCGCGTTCGCCGAGGCTTGCCGAGCGGATCGTCCAGACAAGTCGGCCAGAACGTGGAGCGCGATTAGGTCTGTAAAACCGCCGAGAAAGGTCGCGAGAACATCACGCGTCGCCTGGTGCACGAGGCGATCATCGGCGTCGAACTTCTCGTGCGCGTGACTGATGAGGACCTCGCGGCGGTCTGGACAGCCAGTCAATCGTGTTCTTCAGCAGCACGCGCGGAGGGAATCAATTTCCAAGCGGGCTCCTTCAACCACTCGGACATCTCTCCGCGTCTCGAGAATCAACGATTTACTGGCGTCAAGTCGCGACCGGAACCCGAATTGTGATAGACCCCTTAATCTCCGCAGCTTCACGACGGGCGCTGCCGCTGGGCCGTCCGGTTCCGGCCTTCCAGTATAGAACGCGGCAGACGCCCTCGTTCGGCGCTCTGCGACGCTCGTCCGCCTGCGCGGAAGGCAAGCTTCGAAGTCGAAAGCCGATTCTGGGGCGGGGCCCGTCGCGACCGACCGTCTGTGACGGTGACTGACGGTGAGATGGGCTTGGCACTAGTCCCCCGAAACGCTCTTGGCTGGCTTGTCCTCTCGCAGACCGATGAATTACCGGCTTGAGCCACTGGCATTCCGCCGCGGCGTAGATCTCGCGTTGATCGATGTCGCCCGTTCCAACGGCCGACGAGCGCACCTCTCAAAATTCTAGAACTGAATCTCCTTTACTGTTGCGGGACCCGGACGAATGGCGACGCATTCGAGACGATCTGCTCGGCACTGCCACAGGTCATTGGACCATCGAGTGTCGCCGTCCTGTTTTTCGCTTGCGTGCAAAGGAAGTCGGAAGATGAAGACATACAACAACGAATCTCGAAGCAGTGTCCCTGCTGACGCCAGAACAGTACCGCGTCACGCAGGAAGACGGAACGGAACGACCGTTTCAGAACGAATAACGGGACAACAATAGGACAGGACAGGGAGGCGGACGATGAAGGCGATCGTGGTGACGGACCAGGCTGCGGGACCGGCCGGGATGACGCTGGTGGAGCGGCCCGAGCCGCAGGCAGCGATAAACGACGTCGTCGTTCAGGTTCATGCGTCGGGATTCGTCCCGACTGAGCTGGCGTGGCCCTCGACCTGGACCGATCGCCTCGACCGTGACCGGACGCCGTCGATCCCCGGGCACGAGCTGGCCGGAGTGGTCACCGCCCTCGGCTATGGTACGAGGGGGCTGTCGGTGGGACAGCGGGTGTTCGGCCTCACGGATTGGACTCGCGACGGCACCCTGGCGGAGTATGTGGCCGTCGAGGCACGCAACCTCGCGC
>JBLNGH010000090.1:0-6832 GCA_050264575.1 Acidobacteriota bacterium
TTTTGCCTTCCTTCTGCTTCTCGAGCAGTTTGCGCTTGCGCGTGATGTCGCCGCCGTAGCACTTGGCCAGGACGTTCTTGCGCATCGCCTTGACGGTTTCGCGCGCGACGATCCGGCTGCCGATCGCGGCCTGGATCGCGACTTCGAACATCTGCCGGGGGATGAGCTCGCGCATCTTGGAGGCGAGCGCGCGGCCGCGCGCGTAGGCGTTGTCCTCGTGCACGATGATCGAGAGCGCGTCGACCGGCTCGGCGTTCACCAGGATGTCGAGCTTGACGAGCGGCGACTCCCAGTAGCCGGTGACGTGGTAGTCGAGCGATGCATAGCCGCGCGAGATTGTCTTCAGCCGATCGTAGAAGTCGAGCACCACTTCGTTGAACGGCAGCTCGTAGGTGACGAGCACCCGGTCCTTGGACACGTATTCCATGCCCTTCTGGACGCCGCGCTTTTCCTGGCAGAGTTCGAGAATGCCGCCGACGTGCTCGGACGGCGTCAGGATCATCGCGGTGATGATCGGCTCCTCGATTTTCGAAATCCGTCCCGGCTCCGGCAGTTTGGAGGGACTGTCGATCTCGGCCACCACGCCGTCGGTCGTCGTCTCACGATAGAGTACGCCTGGGGCGGTCGTGATCAGATCCTGGTCGAACTCGCGCTCGAGCCGCTCCTGAACGATCTCCATGTGCAGAAGACCGAGGAACCCGCACCGAAACCCGAACCCGAGCGCCGCCGACGTCTCCGGCTCGAAGAAAAACGAGGCGTCATTGAGGCGCAGCTTCTCGAGGGCTTCCCGCAGCTCGGCGTATTTCGACCCCTCCACCGGGTACAGCCCGGCGAAGACCATCGGCTTCAGCTCCTTGAACCCCGGAAAGGGCGTGTCGGTGGGCCGGCCGATCTCGGTGATGGTGTCGCCAATCTTCGCGTCGGCGACGTTCTTGATGTTCGCGGTCATGAACCCCGCCTCGCCGACGCCCAGCGAGTCGACCGGCACGGGTTTGGGCAAGAAGACGCCGAGCTGTTCGATCTCGTAGTCCTGACCGGTGACCATCAGCCGGATTTTCTGTCCCGGCCGCATGACCCCGTCGATGATCCGGGTCAGGATGACGACGCCGCGATACGTGTCGTACCAGGAATCGAAGATCAGCGCTTTCAGGGGCGCCTCCGGATCGCCCGACGGCGGCGGCAGCCGCGCGACGATCGCTTCGAGGATCTCGGGCACGCCGCGGCCTTCCTTGGCGCTCGCCAGAATGGCGCCGCTGGCGTCGAGGCCGATGATGTCCTGAATCTGCCGGCGGACCTCGTCAGGCTGCGCACCGGGAAGGTCGATCTTGTTGATGACCGGAATGATCTCGAGGTTGTTTTCCACCGCGAGGTAAGCATTGGCGAGCGTCTGCGCCTCGACGCCCTGCGACGCGTCGACCAGGAGCAGTGCGCCCTCGCAGGCGGCCAGCGACCGCGTGACTTCGTACGAGAAATCCACGTGGCCCGGCGTGTCGATGAGGTTCAGCACGTAGTCCTGTCCGTCGGCGGCCTTGTACGCCAGACGAACGGCGTGGGCTTTGATGGTGATGCCCCGCTCGCGCTCCAGATCCATGCTGTCCAGCACCTGCGATTCCATCTCCCGCGGCTGCAGCGCGCCCGTTAGCTCGAGAAACCGGTCGGCAAGCGTCGATTTGCCGTGGTCGATGTGCGCGATGATTGAGAAATTGCGGACGAAGCGTGGATCCATGCGTCGAGCTATCGTACGACAGAGTGTGTCAGGCGTCAGGTGTCAGGCCCAGGGCCACAGGCCAAAGGCCCAAGTAAGAGCTTTCTTGTCTGGTCTTTCGCGCTCCCAGGCTTCCCAGCTTCCAGGCTTTCCGGCTTTCAAGCTCTCAAGCTTCCCGGCTCATCTTTGATCAATCGGCAGAAACTGCTGCGGATAGGGCGGCCCGATGTAGTCCGTCCGCGGCCGGATCAACCTGTTGTTGGCGTACTGCTCGAGGACGTGCGCCGTCCACCCGGAGATGCGGCTCACCGCGAAGATCGGCGTGTAGAGATCGATCGGGATCCCGAGCGAGTAGAACGTCGACGCGGAGTAGAAATCGACATTCGGATAAAGCTTCTTTTCGCCCGTGACCACTGCCTCAATGCGCTGAGCGAGCTGGAACCATTGAGGCTCCCCCGCCTTTTCGCCGAGCTGCTTCGAGAATCGCCGGAGGTGGGTCGCCCGTGGATCCTCGGTGCGGTACACGCGATGGCCGAAGCCTGAAATCTTTTCCTTCCGGGCGAGCTTCGCCCGGACGTAGGCCTCCGCACGCTCGGGCCCGGCATCCCGGCCAATGTCCAGCAGCATCCGCATCACGTCGGCGTTGGCGCCGCCGTGCAACGGACCCTTGAGCGTGCCGATCGCGGCCACGATGGTCGAATGGATGTCGGTGAGCGTGGCCGCCGCCACACGTGCGGCAAATGTCGAGGCGTTCAGCTCGTGGTCGGCGTGCAGCACGAGCGACACATCGAACGCACGAGTGGCAAGCGCGCCAGGCCGCTGGCCGGTCAAGAGGTACAGGAAGTTGGCCGCATGGCCGAGCGCCGGGTCCGGATCGATGGGTCCGCCGCCGGCAGCCATCCGGCCCCATGTCGCGACGATCGACCCGATCTGGCCCGTCAGCCGGACGGCTTTGCGGTAGTTCGCGGCCGCCGACATGTCCGACGCGTCGCTCTCGTAATGTCCGAGCATCGACGTGAGCGTCCGCAGCGCGTCCATGCCGTCGACTCTCGGCAGCGATCGCATGGCGCGGATGATCGGCTCTGGCAGCACGCGCGCGGACGCGAGCTGCGTCTGCAGATCACCCAGCTCGGCGCGGCCCGGCAGCCGGCCGTGCCACAACAGAAAACAGACTTCCTCGAACGACGCGCCGCGTTCGGCATGCGCGAGATCGTGAATGTCGTACCCCTGATACGCGAGCACGCCCCGCGCGCCGTCGAGATAGCAGATCGCGGATTCGCCGGCGACGACGTCTTCCAGACCGGCTTTGGGTTTGGTCTCAACTGCCATGAAAACCTGGACCAGTTTACCCGACGAGAACCGCGCCGTGTGACGGGCCGGTACGTCGGGTACCGACAGATTCTCAGACTTACTTGCCGCCGGCGATTTGCGGGGCCTTGACGAAGAGATCGTCGCCGCGGATCTGCTGGAACAGCGACATCAGGCCGGTGTAGAGAAAACCGAATTGGAAGAGCATGAGAAACGGCACGGTCCCGTAGATGTCGTGAGCGAGCGCGTACAGCACCGTGCCGGTGAAATACACGCCGAGCGCGACTTCGATGAACGGTTGAATCGGCATCGACTGGTGGTAGCGCTTGTGCTGCCAGTCGTCCTGCGCCCGCTCGATGCCGTACTTCGGCGTCCGGGTGAACTCGCCCGGCTCGCCGAACAGCGCCTCGATCAGCGCCTTCGTGTTGTTCACCGCCAGCCCGATGCCGAGGGCCATGACGAGCGGCAGATACTTCACCCGCGAGCGCCAGTCGGGATACGCCTCGCGCTGTGAGACGAGATAGAAGTTGATGACCGAGGCCGTCGCGGCCGCAAAGAGCGGCACGTCAATGAGCAGCATCTCCGTCCAGCCCATGTTGTACCGGTAGTACATCGCGGGGAACATCAGGATGGACAGCAGCACCATCAGCACGTAGTTGAAGTTCGCCGTGAGATGGAAAAAGGCCTCGACCTTCACTTTGAGCGGCAGATCGGCCGCCAGGATGTACGGCAGCAGCTTGCGGCACGTCTGGATCGACCCCTTGGCCCACCGGTGCTGCTGCGACTTGAACGCGTTCATCTCGACCGGCACTTCGGCCGGTGCGACGAGATCCGGCAGGAACAGGAACTGCCATCCACGCAGCTGCGCGCGGTAGCTGAGATCGAGATCCTCGGTGAGCGTGTCGTGCTGCCAGCCGCCCGCATCGCCGATCGCCTCGCGCCGCCAGACGCCCGCCGTGCCGTTGAAGTTGAAGAAGCAGCCGGACCGGTTGCGGCCGCCGTGCTCGAGCACGAAGTGCCCGTCGAGCAGGATGGCCTGCATCCGCGTGAGCAGCGAGTAATCGTGATTCAGGTGGCCCCAGCGCGCCTGCACGAGCGCGAGCTTCTCGTCCACGAAGTACGGCACCGTCCGTCGCAGGAAGTCCGGGGTCGGGACGAAATCCGCGTCGAAAATCGCGATGAACTCGCCGCGCGCGACCTTCAGCGCCTCGTCGAGCGCGCCGGCCTTGTAGCCGACGCGATCCGTGCGATGCAGGTACTTGATGTCGAACCCGCGCGCCGCCTGCCGGCGGACCGCCAACTCCGCGATGTCGCACGTCTCGTCGGTCGAGTCGTCGAGAACCTGGATCTCCAGGCGGTCCTTCGGATAGTCCAGGGCGCACACCGCGTCGATCAGCCGATCGACCACGTACATCTCGTTGTAGATCGGGAGCTGCACGGTCACGAGCGGCCACTCGGAGACCGGCGGCGGCGGCCCGGGGACGCGATCCTTGTGCTTCATGTACTGAAAGACGAGGAAGTACCGGTGCCACCCGTAGATGCCCAAAATGCTGAGGACAAAGAAGTAGGCGAGGAGGACGAGGGTGTCGAGGGACATCATAAAATGAGAGATGGCCGCCTCGGCACGACCCGCCATTCTATGGACGGGATCTTGCCGGAGTCAAACGTGCATCCGTGAAGAAACCTTCCCAGGACCCTATCGGTGCCGTCGACTCGCTGCGCGCGCTGTTCGACGCCGTCAGCGAAGGACGCCTCGACCCGGCGGATGCCGAGCGGCGCGCGCGGCGGCTTCCCGGCGTCGGCGAGACGTTCGAGGACCTGGGATTCGCACGCGTCGATCACGACCGCGCCGTCCGTCAAGGGTTTCCTGAGGTTGTGTTTGGCCAGGGCAAGACCTCCGAACAGATTGCCCTCATTGCGAGAGCCATCGTTGACCGCGGTCACAGCCTGCTTGTCACGCGGACGGACGCCACCGCTTACGCGGAAGTAGCGAAAGTCGTACCGGATGCGCGATTTCACGAACAGGCCCGAATAATCGAGCGGCGCGGGCCCACGCCGGCCGGGCATGGTGTCATCCTGGTAGTGGCAGCGGGAACTTCTGACATACCAGTGGCAGAGGAAGCCTCAGTCTCGGCAGAAGTCATGGGCAACGTCGTCGATCGCCTGTACGACGTCGGCGTTGCCGGTCTCCATCGCCTGCTCGCCGAGCGTGAACGGCTGCGGACCGCGCGCGTGATCATCGCGGTCGCCGGCATGGAAGGCGCGCTTCCCAGCGTCGTCGGCGGCCTGGTGCGTGCGCCGGTCGTCGCGGTCCCCACCAGTGTGGGGTATGGCGCGAGCTTCGGCGGAATCACCGCGCTGCTGGCAATGCTCAATTCGTGCGCAACCGGCGTGGCAGTGGTGAACATCGACAACGGGTTCGGCGCGGCGGCCGTCGCGAGCTCGATAAACCACATGGAAGTCAGAAAGCCGGAAAGCCAGAAAGCCAGAAAACTCGAAAGCCGGAAGGCCTGAAAGCCCTCTTTTTGTGTCATAATCATTGATTGCCTCTGGTCCTGAGGCGCCTCCCATGCAATCGGCTGTCTTCCGGGCTCTCGAGTTCGATCGCATCCGCGAGTCGCTGGCGCGCGAAGCGCTGACGCCGTTCGGGCGGCAGCGCGCCCTCGCGCTGGAGCCGTCGACGGAACCGTCGGCCGTCCGGAAGCGGCTCGATCAGACGAAAGAGGCGGTCGCCTGGCTCCAGGCCGGAGGCTCGCTGTCGATCGATGCGACCGACGAACTGCCGGCCGTGCTGGACGCGGTCGCGGTCGCCGCCGAGCCGCTGGCCCCGCTGCAGCTGCTCGCGCTCGCGCGGTTCGTGGACTCGGCCGAATCGGTCGCCAAGGCCATCGGGGCCAACTCGACATCACAGCTGCTCGGTGAAATCGCTGCGAGGGTCACGTCCTTCGCTCGCGAGGCCGCTTCCGTCCAACGGGCGATCCTGCCGTCGGGCGACATCGCCGACGATGCCAGCCAGGCGCTGAGGGACATTCGCGATGCGCTTCGTCGTCAGCGGGCGAAGCTTCGATCGACGCTCGAGGGGCTGACGCGCGGCCGCGACACGGCGAAGTACCTGCAGGATCAGATCGTCACCGATCGGAACGGCCGGTACGTGGTGGTCGTGCGCTCGGAGCATCGCGGCGCCATTCCCGGCATCGTGCACGGCGCGTCGGCAAGCGGCGCCAGCCTGTACCTCGAGCCGCTCACGACCGTCGAGTTGAACAATGACATCGTGGCGCTCGTCGAGCGCGAGAAAGAAGAGATTCTCCGCATTCTCGGCGCCCTGACAGAAGCATTCCGTGTCCGCCTGCCGGACCTCGACGCGCTGGTGGCGGCTGCGGGCGAGATCGACGAACTGCAGGCCAAGGCCCGCCTCGCCACGCGCGTCGGCGGCACGGCGCCTGCCCTCGCCACGGACGGCCGCATAGAATTCCGCGACGCCCGGCATCCATTGGTGGGGACGGGGCTTTTTTCCACAGATTTCAACAGATCGGGGACGGGGGTTACTGCGGTTCCCAGCGACCTCACGATCGTCCCGCCCACGCGCGCGCTCGTGATTTCAGGGCCGAATACGGGCGGCAAGACCGTCGCGTTGAAAGCTGTCGGCCTGTTGTCGTTGATGGCACAGTCGGGCCTCCTGATCCCGGTCGAGGCGAGCAGCACGTTTACGCCGTTCCGCTCGATTTTCGCCGACATCGGCGACGACCAGTCGATCGCGGCGAGCCTGAGCACGTTCTCGGCGCGCGTTGCCAACCTCGTCGAGATGGACCGCGCGCTGGA
>JBLNGH010000091.1:0-2970 GCA_050264575.1 Acidobacteriota bacterium
CCCGCCGTACCCGTCGTACCGACGCGTGGGCGCGAGTGCTCTTCAGCCGCGCCCAGACATCTCTCGACTTCGCCGCGTTCGGCTTTTTGGGGCAAAACCTGAACGCTGAACGCCGTCGTACGTAGGGCGGATTGATCTCCAAATCCGCCCCGGTCGCGCGGACCTGGGAACCAGTCCGCGCTACGCTACCGCCATGGAAACCGGCGCCCCCGCCGATCCTGGCGCCATCGAACGGGACGTGCTGGCCATCGTCGGCGGGCTCGTCGCGGAGCTTCGGGGAAGGTCGTCGCACGTTCCGGTCGCGCCCGGCAGCTCGCTCGAGCGCGATCTCGGCATCAGCAGCCTCGAACGCGTGGAGCTCCTGCTGCGGCTCGAGCGCCGGTTCGGCGTGCGGCTCCCCGAGGAGGCGGTTGCCAGCGCCGAGACCCCGGCCGATCTCGTCGCCGCGCTGGATCGGGCCGCGCCGGCCTCTCGAGACGATGTGCGGCGAAGCCAGATTGCGGTGCCGGCCGCGGCAACACCGGCGCCCGTCGACGCGCGCACGCTTCTCGAAGCCGTCCAGTGGCACGTCCGCGCGACGCCCGATCGCGTGCACATCGTGCTTCATGACGAGACCTCCGGCGGGCGGCCCATTACGTATCGATCGCTTTGGGACGGGGCACTGGACGTCGCCGCGGCGCTCGCCGAACGCGGTGTTGCCCCGGGTGACACCGTCGCGCTGATGCTCAGAACAGAGGAGGGATTCTTTCGCACTTTTCTCGGCGTCCTGGCGGCGGGCGCCGTGCCGGTGCCGATGTACCCGCCGCTCCGCGCTGACCGCATCGCGGAATACACCCATCGGCAGGCCGGAATTCTGCGTAACGCCGGTTCGCGCGTGCTGGTGACGTTTGCCGACGCCGACCGGGTCGGGTCGATTCTGCGGGGCGTGGTGGAGACGCTTCGCGAGGTGACCGACGTCGATCGCCTCGCGCCAACCGTTCGAAGTTCGACGTTTGACGGTCGAAGCTCCTCGGCTGAATCACCGGCGCTGATTCAATACACCTCCGGCAGCACCGGCGATCCGAAAGGCGTGCTCCTCACGCACGGGAATATCCTCGCGAACATTCGCGCGATCGGCCAGGCGATTGACATCCGCGCGGATGATGTCTGTGTCAGCTGGCTGCCGCTCTATCACGACATGGGCCTGATCGGCGCCTGGCTCGGCGCGCTGTACTTCGGCGTGCCCGCCGTGCTGCTGTCGCCGCTCACGTTCCTGTCCCGTCCGTCACGATGGCTGCGCGCCATTCATGCTCATCGCGGGACGATCTCGCCTGCGCCGAACTTCGCCTACGACCTCTGCGTGAGCAAGATTGCCGACGACGAAATAGACGGGTTGGATCTCAGTTCCTGGCGGCTCGCCCTCAATGGATCGGAGGCGGTCAGCGCGGAGACCATTGCGCGATTCACACAGCGCTTCACCGGATACGGATTCCGGCCGGACGCGATGTATCCGGTCTACGGACTGGCCGAGGCGTCGGTCGGTCTCACGATGCCGCCGCTCGCGAGAGCGCCGCGGGTCGACGTCATTGCGCGCGAGCCGTACCAGCGCGCGCGGGAGATTCGGCCCGCCGATCCCGGCGAGCAGCAGGCGCTGCGCTTCGTGTCGTGTGGAAAACCGCTGCCCGGCCACGAAATCCGGGTGGTCGATGAGACGCGCGCGGCGCTGGGCCAACGCGCATTCGGGCGCATCCAGTTTCGCGGGCCGTCCGTCACCGCGGGCTATTTCCGCAACCCCGAGGCCACGCGCGCGGTGTTCGATGGCGAGTGGTTCGATTCAGGTGATTACGGGTACTGGGCCGACGACGAGCTGTTCATCACCGGCCGCGCGAAGGACCTCATCATTCGAGGCGGCCGGAACATTACCCCTCAGGAAGCCGAAGAGGTCGCGGGTGCGGTCGATGGCATCCGCAAGGGCTGCGTCGCCGCCTTCGGGGTTCAGGATCCGTCTACCGGAACCGAACGGTTCGTGGTTGTCGCGGAGACGCGGGAAACGGACGATCTGCGTCGCGAAAAACTGCGCAGCGACGTTGCGGCTCGCGTGACGGACGCGCTCGGTGTCCCGCCCGACCACGTCGTCGTCACGCCGCCGGGGACCGTGCTCAAAACCCCAAGCGGAAAAATCCGGCGTGCCGCGACGCGCGAGGCGTACGAAACCGGGCGGCTCCTTGCCGCCCGAAGACCCGCGCTGGATTTGGCGCTCCTGTTCGCCGAAGGCGCGCGGCGGCGTTTCACTCGCGCGCTCGGTCTGGCATCGCGCATCGTCTTCACGGCCTACGTCGTCATGCTTCTCCTGGTCACGCTGCCGCTGCTCGTGATTCTCGTGCACGTCCTGCCGCGCGGCCGCGCCGTCGATCGCGCCGTCAAGCGATGGTCGCGGCTGATGTTTGCGTTCGCCGGCCTGTCACCGCGCGTCTCCGGTCTCGAGCATCTCGAGGCGGGCGGGCCGGCGATGATCGTCGCCAATCATGCGAGCTACATCGATTCGATCGTGTTGATGGCCGTCCTGCCTGGCGATGTGCGGTTCATCGCCAAGGGGGCGCTCGCCGCGCTTCCGATCATCGGCGCCGTCATCCGCCGCGCCGGGCACGTCACGATCGAGAAGGCCGATTTCTCGAAACGGCTGGCCGGCGCCGACGAGATCACGCAGGCGCTGGCCGGCGGGTTTTCGATCGTCGTCTTTCCTGAAGGTACCTTCTTCCGTCCGGCCGGCTTGCTGCCGTTCCGGCTCGGCGCCTTCCGCGCCGCGGTCGAGGCCGGTCGCGCGGTCGTGCCGGTGACGTTGCGAGGCACGCGCGACGTGCTGCCCGACGGCACCTGGCTCGTGAAGTGGTCGCCGATCTCCGTCGTCATCGGCGCGCCGCTGGTTCCGACTGCGAGTGGCTGGCCGGAGTTCGTCCGGCTGCGCGATCTCGCCCGCGCGGAAATCGCGCG
>JBLNGH010000092.1:0-7511 GCA_050264575.1 Acidobacteriota bacterium
GGGCGAGCGAGCACTTCCTCCGATGTGAAACCGCTAAGGCCGTTTTCGTCAGGCTACACGGAAACGAAAACGGCTCTAGGACTCAGCGATCTGGCGATTGGGACTCTGCAGTCCAGCGAGGCGAAACGCGTCGTCCCGCTCGCGGCACTTGCTGCAGTGCCCGCACGGCCGGCTATCCACGGGATTCATGCACGACAGCGTCAGATCGAGCGGTACGCCGAGCTCGATGCCTTTCCTGATCACATCTTCTTTGTGAAGCGTCGAGAGCGGCGCGACGATCTTCAGGGGCTTTCCGAGTCCGAGCGACATCGCGCGCGACATCGCCGCGAAGAATTCCGGCGTCGCATCCGGGAACGGATTGCCGGCGAGCGGGCCGAGCGCCAGCCGATCGACGCCAAGCCTTGCGCACATCACGCCGGCTTTCGCAATGAGCGTGATGTTGCGGCCTTCGAGGTAGACGTCCTCGTCCGGTGTGTCGTACGCCGGCGGCCGGCCCTGCACCGCCCAATGGCCCGCTGAGTAGACGTCCCGCATGTCGAGCCCGAGTGTGATCAGGGGTTCGATCCGGCCGGCAAACGGCGGCGACGACAGGAGACGACGAATTGCGTCGGCTTCTCCGTCTTCCCAGGCCAGCCCGCTGCGCACATGGATCGGCCAGACCGGCGCACACTGCTGACGCTCGAGCGCGAGCAGCACGGCGCTGTCGAGACCGCCGGAAAACAGCACACAGGATCCAGACATATGATTACGATCAGCTTCGCCTGACTATGCTCGACGCTCGCCGGACCTCCTCATCATGTACCTAGTCACCAAACGCATCGACTTCTGTTACGGCCATCGACTGCTCGACTACGACGGCATCTGCAAACATCCCCACGGCCACAACGCCGTGGTCGAAGTGGACGTGCGCACGGACCGCCTGGACGCGCGCAACATGGTCGCAGATTTTTCCGACATCAAGCGGCTCGTGAAGGGGTGGATCGACCGCGAGCTGGATCACAAGATGATTCTCCGCGAGGACGATCCGCTCGTCGCGCCGCTCGAAGCGCTCGGCGAGCCGGTCTTCAAGCTCGAGAGCAACCCGACGGTCGAGCGAATCGCCAAGCTGATTTTCGACATGACCCGCGACCAGGGGCTGGACGTGGTCGCAGTACGGGTCTGGGAGACGCCGACGTCTTTTGCGGCGTATAGCGCTTGAAAAGCCTGCAACTTGGAACTCAGAACTGAGAACTCAGAACTCAAGGTCTTGGATCGTCGCTCTTGAGTTCTAAGTTCAGAGTTCTAAGTTCTAAGTTGCTTCAGTCTCTTGCTCTGAGGAGCAGCACCGGCACCTTGACGAGGTGACGGACCTTGTCGGCCGTTGCGCCGTGAATGAGGTCCGACAGAAAGCGATGCCCGTGCGTCGACATCGCGATCATGTCGACCTTCTCGTCACCGGCGACGCGGATGATTTCGTCGGCCGGATCGCCGGCGGCGAGGCGGGTTTCGACGGCAAACCCCTTGCCCGTCAGCTCCTGTTGAAGCTCGGCGAGATACGCGCGATCGGCTTTCATCTCCTCCGACTCGCGCAGGTTCAGATTGTCGAAATGGCGCGCGGCCCAGCCGTCGGCGACGTGGACGAGCAGCAGCGCCGCGCCGGTGAGCCGCGCCAGCTCCTCGACGTGATCGAGAATCGTGCGATCCGCGGTCGAGTTCTCGACGGCAATGAGGATGCGGCGGTACATGGCGCGATCCTACAGCGCCGAGAACGTCTGGTAGAGCAGCCAGACGTTCAGCGCGGCAATCACGAGCGCCACGAACCAGGCCAGCGCCCGGATCCACGCCGGGTTCCTGAACGGACCCATCTTGGATTTGTCGCCGGTGAACATCACGAGCGGGAACACCGCGAACGGCAGCTGCATGCTCAGGACGACCTGGCTGAGCACGAGCAAGGCGCCGGTGCCGCGCTCACCATACAGCGCGACCACGATGATGGCCGGGATAATCGCGATGAGGCGCGTGATCAGGCGCCGGAGCCAGGGCCGGAGACGAAGGTTGATGAATCCCTCCATCACGATCTGTCCGGCGAGCGTGCCGGTGAGCGTGGCGTTCTGCCCGGAGCACAACAGGGCGACGGCAAAGAGCACGCTCGCGAGGCTCGTGCCGAGCAGCGGTGAGAGCAGCTTGTACGCGTCGGAGATGTCCGCGACGTCCTGGTGGCCCGTCCCGTGGAACGTCGCCGCCGCCATGATGAGGATCGCGGCGTTGATGAAGAGCGCGGACATCAACGCGAGCGTCGAGTCGATCGTCGCGAACCGGATCGCTTCGCGTTTGCTCTCGTAACTGTCGCTGTACTTCCGCGTCTGCACGATTGACGAGTGCAGGTAGAGGTTGTGCGGCATCACGGTCGCGCCGAGGATGCCGATCGCGATGTACAGCATGTCCGGGTTGCGCAGGATCTCAGGCGTCGGCACGAAGCCGCGCGCCATGCCCATGACGTCGGGACGCGCCAGCCACAACTCGATCGCGAACGAGCCGGCAATCAACAGGATCAGGCCGACGACCAGCGCCTCGACGTAGCGGAAGCCGCGATTCTGGAGGTAGAGCACGATGAGCACGTCGAGCGCGGTGAGAACGACGCCCCAGATCAGCGGCAGCCCGAACAGCAGGTTCAGGGCGATCGCCGCGCCGATGACCTCCGCCAGATCGCAGGCGGCAATCGCAATCTCGCAGAGGATCCACAACCCGATGGTGGCGGGCCGCGAAAAATGATCGCGGCACGCCTGCGCCAGATCGCGGCCGGTCGCGATGCCGAGGCGCAGCGCGAGCGCCTGCAGCAGAATCGCCATCAGGTTCGACAGCATGATCACGCTGAGCAGCGTGTACCCGTATCGCGCACCGCCGGCGATGTCGGTGGCCCAGTTGCCCGGATCCATGTAGCCGACCGCGACGAGATATCCCGGTCCCGCAAAGGCAAAGAGCTTCCGCACGAAGCTCGCGTGGGCAGGAATGGCGATCGAGCCGTGAACCTCCGGCAGACTCACCGACCCGGCTGGCAGGCGCCAGCCGAGATTCGCGGACCGGACGGGCGCGCCTTCGATCGGCGCGGTTGCCGAGGCGTCAGCCGCCGGGCGCCAGAGACGGGATTTCGCGGGGACGCCGGCCTGCCGCCACAAACGCCACTTCATGCTGCGAGTCCGGTGTTGGCAAGCATAAGGATTTGATTGGCCAGAAATGTAATTTTGACCAATCAAAAATTCTAGAAGACTCGAGGGTTTTTGTCAATTCTTGGAGACCGGCCTGACCCGGACCTTCGTGGCTGCCCGGCCGCCGATGGCGACCTGCCGGCCGGACTCAGACGTGAGACGGATCGCGTCCGACGCTGCATCGCGCGTCTCGATCACGACCGTCCGGCCCGGCATCAGCTCACATTGCTCGACGAATCGCAGGAACGCCGGATCCTGATCGATGACGCGGCTCACCTGCAGCTTCGTGTGAGTCGGCGCGGCCAGCAGATCCAGATCGTCCGTGCGGGCAATGCGACCTTCGGCGGTCGGAATCGGATCGCCGTGCGGATCGACGGAGGGCCGTCCGAGCATCTCGTCGATGCGATCGATCAGCCGTTCGGAGACGGCGTGCTCGAGCTGTTCGGCTTCGTCGTGGACCTCGGCCCAGCTCATGCCGAGCACCTTGACGAGAAAGAGTTCGATGAGCCGGTGACGCCGGGACACGAGGCTGGCGAGCCGTTCTCCCGCGGGCGTCAGTCTCACGCCCATGTACGGCTCGTAGTGGACGAGGCCGGACTCCGCGAGCGCCTTGACCATGGTGGTCGCCGTGCCCGGCACGACGCCGAGCGACGAAGCGAGCTGACCCATCGGCACGAGGTCGTGCTCCGACGCCATCGCGGCCTGCGCGAGGTAAATCGTCTTGAGATAATTCTCGACGGTCTGCGACGGCAGCATCGCGACTATCATGCGCCAAAAGCGATGAAGGGCGCACCTCTCCGCCGCGCGTTCGATTCTCCCGACGCCAAGCAGCGGTACGTGCGGCGTCTCTTCGCGACGATCGCGCCGCGGTACGATCTCATCACGCGGATCCTGTCGTTCGGGCTCGACGGGCGATGGAAGGCGCGGCTGATCGACCTGGCGGAGGTGAAGCCCGGTTCGCGGCTGCTCGATCTCGCCTGCGGCACCGGGGATCTCACGTTCGAAGGCGCGCGGCGCGGTGCGGCAGCCGTCGGACTCGACATCACGTCGGGAATGATCGACCTGGCGCGCGTGAAGCCGGGCGGCGCGCGCGTGTCGTGGCTCGTCGGCGACATGGCCGCGCTCCCGATCGCGGAAGGATCGTTCGACATCGTGACGACCGGCTACGGTCTCCGCAACACTTCCGATCTCGCCGGCGCGCTGGCCGACATCCATCGCGTGCTCCGTCCGGGCGGCGTGCTGTGCTCGCTCGATTTCGACCGGCCCGAGCGCGCGCCCGTGCGCGGCGTGTACCTCACCTACCTCACGGCCGTCGGCTCCACGCTGGGGTTCGTGCTTCACGGCGATCCCGACACCTATCGCTACATCCCCGCATCGATTCGACGCTATCCGGGCGCGCGCGGCGTCTGCCAGCTCATGCGCGGCGCCGGATTCAGCGAGGTGCGGCACATTCCTGTGCTCGGCGGGTTGATGGCAATTCACGTCGCCAGGAAATGAGGTAGATTTCCGATTACCCGATAGATTTCAGCTTTCAGATTGCCCGATTTCAGATCACGATTGCAGATTGGCCGATTCCAGATTTCAGATTTCTCATGGACGTTTCCGATCTCCGCAAGAAAATCCTGCGCGCCCTCGATGACGCGCGCAAAGACGCGACCGCACGCCGCGCGGTCGTCGATCAGGCCTCGCAGGCCTATGCAGGCTTTGTCGAGACGCGTGCGATTCCCGTTCTCAAGCAGGCCGTGCAGGTGCTTCGCGCTGAAGGGAAGACGTTCACACTCAACACGCCCGCCGACGGACCGCGGCTGGTGTCGGACGCGTCGGCGAATACCTTCCTCGAGTTCGCCCTCGATCTTTCGCAGCCGACGCCGCAGGTCATCGGCCGGGTCAGTCTCGCCCATGGCCGCCAGGGGCGCATCGTCGAAGAACGGCCCATCGCCGCGGGAACAGCCGTCGCGGATCTCACGGAAGACGACGTCGCGAAATTTCTTGTGACGGAGATCCCGAAGCTCGTTCTGCGCCCGTAGCTTGCCAAGAGCTTAAAGCACACATGAAGGTCATGAAGGTCATGAAGAAAAACTATTAAGAGCTCTTCTTCATCCTCTTCATGCCCTTCATGTCCTTCATGTGTGCTTTTTGGGCTCTGCACCGCGCAGATCCAGTCCACTGAGCAGTCATTCCAACAGCCGAACAATCTTCCGTGCTGCCAGATCCTGGATTTGGCGATCGTCCATCTGCAATTCGTCCCGCAACACGCGCGCGGTGTGCTCGCCGAGACGCGGGGGATGCGTGCGGATGGCGCCGGGCGTGTCGGAGAGTTTCACCGGCAATCCCAGTGTCTTGATTGGCCCGAGCGCCGGGTGATCGATCGTGGCGACCATTTCGCGCGCGAGGATCTGCGGATCCCGGAGCGCCTCGGCGACCGACCGGACGCCGCCGCACGGGATCCCCGCGTCGTGGAGAGTTCGACTCCAGTCGTCCAGAGAGCGGGCCGCGAACCGTCGCGCCAGAATCGGCTTGAGCAGCGCATAGTTCGACACGCGCGCCGCATTGGTCGAGAAACGCTCATCCCGTGCGAGCTCATCGAGACCGGCAGCGTGACAAAACCGCTGCCAGAGGCTGTCGTTCCCGACGGCGAGGACGAGCACGCCGTCGGACGTGTCGAACGTCTCGTAGGGCGCGATCGTGAGGTGCCGGTTTCCGGCGCGCGCCGGGATCTCCCCGGTCGCGAAATGGCGGCTGGCCTGGTAGGTCAGCAGAGCCGCGACTGAATCGAGCAGGCTCACGTCCACCCACTGGCCGCGGCCGGTGCGCGCGCGCGCGATCAGCGCGAGAAGCAAACCCTGAAACGCGAACATGCCCGACGCGATGTCGCCAATCGCGACGCCGAGACGCACGGCCGGACCGTCCGGATCGCCCGTCACGCTCATGATCCCGCCCTCGGCCTGCGCGACGGCGTCGTACCCCGGCTCGTCCCGCCGCGGCCCGTACTGGCCGAAGCCGGAAATCGAGACGTACACGAGTCGCGGATCGCGAGCGCTGAGCGTCCGGTAGCCAAAACCCGCCGCGTCCAGGGTCCCGGGCCGGAAGTTCTCGACGAGCACGTCCGCCCCGGCGATCAGTCCCTCGAGGATGGCGCGACCTTCGGGCGTCTTGAAGTCGAGCGCGACGCTTTCCTTGTTGCGGTTGATGCTCAGGTAATACGCGCTCTCCCCCTGTTGAAACGGCGGGCCCCAGCCGCGCGTGTCGTCTCCATGCTCGACGTGCTCGATCTTGATCACGCGCGCGCCCATGTCGGCGGCGAGCATCGTGCAATACGGCCCCGACAGCACGCGGGAGAGATCGACGACGGTGATTCCCGCGAGCGGGGCTTCCGTCATAATGTGGGGACGGTGCCGCCCAAAGTCATCGTCTTCGCCGGCGACAGTTGACGCCCGTGCGAACAGGTGAAGGAGTTTCTTTCACGCGCCGGCATCCCGTTCGTAGCGAGAAACGTCGAGACCGATCTGGACGCGTACCACGATCTCGTCGGCCGCGGGTTCAGGACCGTACCCGTGACGATCATCGGTGACGATCCAGGCACGGCTATCCGCGGGTTCGATTTGCAGGCGCTGCGTGACGCGCTGCAACCCCAATCAGATCGTTGAGCAAGGCGTACGCCGTCTTCTCCAGTCCGCCGTCCCGCTGAGTGACGACGATCCGGCCGAGCGGCCAGGTGTCGATCTCGAGCGCATTCGCCTGACCGTCCAGGATCGCGAGCGGGTCGCCGGCGTCCAGTTCCATCAGTTCCACCTTCGCGACGGTGTCGCAGCCGCGGCCTGATCCCGACGCCACGAGCTTCAAGCGCTTGCCCGACGCGCGAGCCGCGATCGCCCGGCCAGCTGCGTCGCGCGTGACACCCTCGCGCGCGACACCATGGGGAGTCAGCTCTGCGTCGAGCAGTACGTTCGCCAGCGCGGCCGCCTTGGCCGCAGCGTCCCAGCCGTCGAGATCGAGGCGCGGGTCGGCCTCGGCGACGCCGGCCTCCTGCATGCGCGCCAGCGCCGCGTCGAACGGGTCGCCCTGCTCGAGCGCGCTGAGAATGTAGTTGGTCGTGCTGTTCACGACCCCCCGGAAGCCGCGAATCGTCGTGGCCGGCAGCGTCTCGCGCACGAGGTTGAAGATCGGGAGTCCGTCCATCACGGCACCCTCGAACCTGAACGACACCCCCGCGGCCGCGGCCTCGTCCCGGAGTGTCCGATACGCAAAGGCCACCGGACCCTTATTCGCGGTGATGACGTGCGCGCCGGCCGCAAATCCCGCCCGGACGTGAGCAATGGCCGGTTC
>JBLNGH010000093.1:0-4756 GCA_050264575.1 Acidobacteriota bacterium
CGGTTTCGCATCAGAGGAAGTCCACCGCCGCTACACCGAAGTCGAAACCGCTCTAAATGGATCGATAGATCGATAGACCGATAGATCGATGTACGGGGTCTACTCAGTTCAATCCCGCCACTCGCCGCCGCAGGTTCTTCACGTGCTCCCAGATCTGCTCGCGCTCCTCGCGATCCGCGTTCTCCGCCCAGTGGTTCAGACGCAGGTAATCCTCGAGGTCGCGCAGCGCGGCGGGGAAATCGTCGAGGTGATAGGCGAGCAGGCCGCGATCGCGCAGCTCGGAGAGGAGAGTCGGCTCGGTGACGAGCAGCAGCTCGGTCGTCCAGCGCGCCTGCGGAAAGGACCGCCATTCGACGTAGGTGCGCTTCAGGTTGTTGAGCATCCGCGCGAGAAACTGCCGGGACGTGCACGGCTGCAGCATGTCCGGCTCGAAGGCGACCGTGTCGCCGACGTGTTTCGCGAGCAGCGCGCGGCAGGCCGCCTCGTCCAGTTCGGCGCCGCCGTCGAACGGATCGAGAATCGGCGCGCCCGCTTCCGCGCCGATCCGCACGAGGAAGTGGCCCGGAAAGGCGACGCCCAGCGCTTCGAGGCCGGCGCGTCTCGCAACCTCCATGTAGACGAGCGAGAGCGAGATCGGAATTCCGAGCCGGCGCTCGAGCACGAGATTGAGGAGGCTGTTGCGAAAGTCGTCGTAGTGCGCGCGGTTGCCTGCGAACCGCTCCTCGCTGTAGAGCAGCGTGTTGAGCGCAGCCACGCGCGTCCGGATGGACGCGTCCGAAAGCGTCGCCAGCCGCGCGCGCGCCCGTTCGCCCAGCCGCTCGAGCTCGTCGAGCGACGGCGCCGGCTGGAGATCCGGGTACTCGAGCTTGGCGATCACGAGCGCCGAACGCGCCAGATCGATGGGCTCACGCGCGACTTGCGCATGCAGCTCAGAGAGGAGGGTCGCCGGCGCCCGCATCCAGGTCCGTCAGTGACCGGCCAACCGCTCGCCGGCCTTGATCGCAACCGTCAACCGATTCTCGCGCGGCGGGACGGGGCAGACGTACGAGATGTCGTAGACGCAGTACGGGTGATACGCGCGATTGAAGTCGAGATCGTAGAGGCCCGTCGGCGTACGGTCGAGATCGAGGTAGCGTCCGCCCTTGTAGGTTTCTTCGCCGTTGGTCAGGTCGCCGAACGGCACGAAGAGCCGGCGCATGTCCGGCGCGTCGGCGTCGACGAACGCCGTGAGCTGGTACGAGGCGCCTCCGACGGTGAAGCCGAGCGCGCCCACTTTCCGCATGCGTCGCAGCTCCGTCGACGACGTCTGCAGCTCGATCACGACGCTGCGCGCGCCCGGATCCGGCGCGAGGATCGCCGGCACGTGATACGCGGGATCGATCGGAAAGTACGCAAGCCCCTGAAACTTGGCGCGCGTCGCGGCCGGGATCGGCGAATCGCTCCCGGTCCGGAAGGCGGTGTCCTTCTCGGAGCGGAACGCTTCGACCTGCTGGACGTACGGCCGGTCATCGGCGGGCGGCGGGGCGGGACCAGACGTGCACGCGCTCATCAGGAGGATGGCCGCCAGGCTGCGACGAGGGGCGCTCATTCGAAGACGTACCCTCGTCGTTGCGCGGCGGCGTCGGCGATGCGGCGAGACGGGACGATCGTGTTCATCGGCGCCGGCTTCAGGATGCGCCGGAGGCCGGCGAGGCTGGTCCGCAAGGCGTCGCCGGTGAGCATCGCGGCAAACAGCGCGCGCGCCCGCACTTCGACGCGGACGGCCGCCTCGTACGTGAACACGGTCGCGGCGTCCGCCTGCAGGCCGGCCGAGGCGTGGCCGATCGAGGCCGCATGCGCCGCGCGGAGCGTCGCGCTGTCGGCGCCGAACGTGTCCATCACGATGTCCGAGACGAGCATCAGCGCTTCCTGCTCCTGCGGAAGCGCGTCACCGTAGGTCAACGCCGTCAGGCCGAGCGACACGACCGCGACCTTCCGCATCGCGGCGACCGTGCGCCGCGCCTCGCCCAGCGGATCCGCCGTCTCCGCCAGCTGCGGGGGGCTGACCGACACGAGCTCGTTCTGCACGTCTTTGGCGGCCTGCAGCACCGGCAGGCCGCTCTTCATCGCACGCTTGAGCAGCATCGTCGGCACGAGCAGCCGGTTGATCTCGTTCGTGCCCTCGAAGATGCGATTGACCCGCGCGTCGCGGTACCGCCGCTCGGCGGGGTAATCCTTGACGAAGCCGTTGCCGCCGTGAATCTGCACCTCTTCGTCGATCACGAAGTCGATCATTTCCGTGCCGGCAATCTTGAGCAGCGAGGATTCGATCGCGTATTCCTCCAACGCCGCGGCGATCGCCGACGGCTCCTGCGCGCCGCCGATGGCGGCGTCGATGAGACCAGCCGTGCGATAGAGCATGCTTTCCACGACGAACGCGCGGATCGTCATAGCCGCCAGCTTGTGTCGAATGGCGCCGAATGACGCGATGGGCTGGCCGAACTGCCGTCGCGCCAGGGCATAGGCGATGGATTCCTTGATCGCCGCCTTCGCGCCGCCGCTGCACATGGCGGCGAGCTTGAAGCGGCCGTAGTTCAGGACGTTGAACGCGATCTTGTGGCCCTTGCCGATTTCGCCGAGAAGGTTGTCGGCCGGCACGCGCGCGTCCTGCAGGATGAGCGGCACGGTGGAGGAGCCGTGCAGACCCATCTTGTGCTCTTCCTTGCCGGTGCCGACTCCCGGGAACGATCGTTCGACGATGAATCCGGAGAAGTGCTCGCCGTCGACTTTCGCGAAGACGATGAAGACGTCGGCAAATCCGCCGTTGGTAATCCACATCTTCTCGCCGTTCAGCACCCACGACCCGTCCGCCTGCTTGATCGCGCGCGCCCGTACGCTGAGCGCATCCGATCCCGAACCGGATTCGCTCATGCAGTACGCGCCGACGAGCTCGCCGCTGATGATTCTCGGCAGATACGCGCGCTGCTGCTCTGGCGTGCCGAAGCACAGGATGGGAATGATGGCGAGACCGGTCTGCGCGCCGAATGCCGTCGCAAACGACGCCGACGCGCCGATCGCTTCGCCGACGACGATCGACGCGGCTTTGTCGAGCCCGACGCCGCCGACGCTGTCCGGCACGTCAGTCCCGATGAGTCCCAGCTCGCCGGCGCGAAGCAGCAGCTTCCGCGCGACGGACCAGTTCTTCTGCTCTAACTCTCCAAGCGCCGGGAGGACCTCCTGCTCGACGAACTCCGCCGCGGTCCGGCCGACGAGGCGGTGTTCCTCGTCAAGTTTCTCCGGCATCAGCACATCGTCCGGAGACGACTCGCCGACGAGCCATTCACCGCCGCGTCGAAGGGTCAAAGGCATGTCTGAGTGTAACCACCAAATGGCGATCGGTTCCGGGGTTCCGGGGTTCCGAAGTTCCGGGGTTCTTCAAGAGCCGGGTTCCGGAGTTCTGGGTCAACACCGTTTGGACCTCGGAACCTAGCTCTTAGAACTTCGGAACTCCGGAACCCCGGAACCTGCTATAGCCTTTCGAAGACTGCGGCCGCCCCCATCCCTCCTCCGATACAGAGCGTCACCATTCCCAGCCTGGCCTGCCGGCGGCGCATCTCATATAGAAGTGTCGTCGTGAGACGTGCGCCAGTGCAGCCCAGAGGATGGCCGAGGGCGATCGCGCCGCCATTGACGTTCAGTCGCTCCGGATCCAGGGGCAGTTCTTTCAGGCATGCCAGGACCTGCGCCGCAAAGGCTTCGTTCAGCTCGATCAGGTCCACCTGGTCGAGTGAGAGCATGGTGCGATGGAGCACCTTGCGAATGGCCGGGACCGGGCCGAGCCCGAACAATTCGGGCTTGACGCCAGCAGTGGCATAGCCGCGAAACCGTGCGAGCGGCTCGAGCCCGCGGGCGCGTGCGCGCTCCTCGGACATCACCAGCACGGCGGCGGCGCCGTCGCTCGTCTGCGAGGAATTGCCGGCCGTGACCGATCCGGAGGCGTGGAAGACGGGCCGCAGCTTGGCCAGCGCCTCGGCCGATGTATCCCGCCGCGGGCCCTCGTCGCGATCGAAGACGATCGACCCCGCCTTCGGCCGGCCGTTCGTCGACGGCTCGACGGTCTCGACCGTGACAGGAATCAGTTCATCCGCGAACCGGCCGGCGTCAATCGCGGCAATCGCCCGCTGATGGCTGCGCAACGCGAAGGCATCCTGAGCGCCGCGGGAGATGCCGCTCTCACGCGCATGGTTTTCGGCGACGAGACCGGTGCTGAGGTACGTGTCGGGATACTGTTCGACGAGATGCGGGTTCGGCGAGATCTTGTGTCCGCCCATCGGCACGAGACTCATCGATTCCGTGCCGCCTGCGAGCACCACGTCGGCGGCGCCGGCCACGATGCGTTCCGCCGCGATTGCGATCGCCTCGAGCCCAGATGCGCAGAACCGGTTGACCGTCGCCGCGGAAGCCGTCACCGGAAGCCCGGCGCGCAGGCTCGCGATGCGCGCGACATTCAGCCCCTGTTCCGCTTCAGGCATCGCGCATCCCAGGACCACGTCGTCGATCTCCTCAGGAGCGACGCCTGGCGCGCGCGCCAACGCCTCGCGGAGCACGATCGCCGCGAGCTCATCGGGGCGCGTCGTCCGCAGCGCGCCATTGGGAGCCTTGCCGACGGGTGTTCTCACTGCGCTGACGATGACTGCGGTCATGGGGTGCGGTGGTTTTTTTGAAAAAATGTTGGGGGTTCCAAAATATGAAAAAAAAAAAACACAATAACACAAAA
>JBLNGH010000094.1:0-2774 GCA_050264575.1 Acidobacteriota bacterium
GTCAACCGGGATATTCTGTCGCTCCTCGGCTGCCGGCTACGAACGGCGACGGCTGTCTGCAATGAACGCGACCAACGCGACGAAGCCCGTCGTCCCCGCGATGAGAAGCAGCGACAGCCACAGGAAGAACTCCGGCGGCTGAGGAGTAGTACGCCTTCCGCTCATGATGACCGCCTCTGGAAGAGCCAGCATCGTGAGTGCGTAGGCGGGAATCTGGAGCGGACCGCCCGTGTGCTCGAGAGTGTACCAACCGAAGGAGGCGAGCATCGCGCGCAGGACCCCAAGACCTACACCAATCGCGACAGCCCTGCGCCACAGACTCTGAGGATTGGGTTGGCGCTTCAGATAGACGTACACGAGCGCCATCGCCCCTGCGACGACAACCAGCCCCGCAAGAACCACCACGTGAGGTCTATCTCCCGGGAGCGAATGACGGCATCGGCTGCCCTTTATGACAGGTGTAGCAGGTTACCGGCACGTCAGCCTTGCCCGTGATCCGCCGGACTTCGTCCTGCGCCGTCGCGCGCAACGTCCACATGCCGCGTGAGATCTGCTTAGGTTTCTTCGCGTCGCTGTCCCACCGTTCGGTGTCGTGACAATAGCTGCAGTCGACGCCGCGATTCGCGACGAACGCCATCTCCATGATTCGAAGGACCCCGATCGCCGGACGCCCTTTGAAGGTCTGAATGTTCTTGAACACGACGCCGACCGTGGGCGCGAGAGTCGAGACCACGACGAGCCACCGTGTCTGTCGCATGGCGATGCTCCGCCGGCATCATAGCGACATCCGTTCGGAAATAGCCGCTGTCGTTTGGTCGACTGGTTCAATTGACTGGATTCGAATTCCGGACTTCCGGACGCAGGCGTTTGCGATTCATCCCAGGCAATGACTTCACGCCGGTCATGCAAGGCATGGGATTTGCCCCTGCATTCTTCGCCTGCCGAGGAGGGTCCGTGTCAGCACGATTCGTGGTTCCGTCAGCTGCTCTATTCCTGATCGCCGTTGCCGCCGCCCCGGCGCTCGCGCAACCCGCGCAGCCGGCCTTTGAAGTGGCCGGTCAGGCGACCTTTGTCAAATTGAACGACTCGGGGACGACGAACACCGGCATCGGCGGACGTTTTCTCTGGGATTTCTCCCGTTGGGTTGCCGCGGATATGGAGCTCAGCTTTTTTCCGAAAGACACGTTCGAGCAGACCTTTCAGTCGAGCAGCCTGGAATCGATGCGGGTCACCTACGAGCGCCGTCGCACGCACGTGCTGGCCGGCGTCAAAGCGGGTTACCGCGGCGATCGGTTCGGCGTCTTCGGGAAAGTGCGTCCCGGATTCACGCACCTCACCGACGACGGCGTTGGCTGTACGGGAGGGTTGTGCGCGTTGGCGCTGTTCGTTCGTCCTGAGTACCGGACCGAGTTCGCGCTCGACCTCGGCGGCATGGTCGAGTTCTATCCGTCACGACGGCTCGTGGCACGCCTCGATCTTGGCGACGAGATGATTCGCCACCGCAGCACGGCCGTTCCACCGTGCGTGAACGGCGACTGCACGAGCCACAACTTCACGTCGCGGCTCGGCGTCGGACTGAAGTTCTAGCCGGCTGCTGAAAACGCACGTTCTAGAGCGTTGAACTACGAAGGACACGAAGGATCTTGAAGGACATTCTTCGTGTTCTTCGTGCCCTTCGTGGTGATCGCTCTTCGTCAGATCGGGCGGCTGAGCCGGCGTGTCATTTCACGACCACCTGATCGCCGGGTCGGAGTTCCGGAATGGCCACCGAGCCCCGCTTGAACAGTTTCGTATAGTCGAAAAACACTCTCCCATCCTTCTCATCAGGGCGAGGATCTTTTCGAATGAGTACGATCTCTTTCTTGTTTGCCCAAGGTTGGAAACCACCGGCCTGGGAGATTAGTTGAACGAGGTTCATTGCATCATTGAGCGAGTACGCGGCGGGCCTGAGGATCTCTCCCGTAATGTAGACCTTGCGGCTGCGCACTTCTTTCGCGGTGACGTAAACAACAGGCTCGTTGAAGTATTTTGAATATGCCGCCGTTAACGCGGCTTTCAGTTCCATGGGTGTGAGACCACGAGCCTCAACGTCATCGAGTAACGCCAATGTGATCTTGCCGTCAGGCCGGACTCTAACGTCGCTCGAGTACTTGGGGTCCTGATCGAACAGATTGATCGACAGCACATCGTCGGGGCCGATCTTGTAGTCGACCGTCGTCTTCGGCTGGTCGGCGGCCGCCGTCGCGCCGCACAGGACAAGCAGTCCAATCATTGTGAAGACGCGAAGCGGATGAAGGTGTAGTCCCGACATGCCGGTCCTCCTCTATCAGTTGTGCGAAACGCCGATTCTACGCCGATTCGGCGCAGCGATAGCGCGTCGCGCTCATACAAGAGGAAGAAATCGCGTGAAGTTCGGCGTGAGGCGGAGAAAAGACACCACCGGCGGAGACTGACTCGCGTCAGGTCAGCCAGACACCTTCTTCAGCCGGATGGGCTTGAGCACCGGAATGCCGATGGCCGCCAGCTCCTTCCGATCGGCCTCCGACGGGATGAACAACAGCTCGGCGGTATCGTTGCCAAGCAGCCGCATCTCGAAGTGATCCGTGTCCCTGCCGTCTTTGCGCGAGAAGGCAATGTTGGTCGTCCGCGGCGCGACATCGAAAATCGGCGTGAGCTGTTGAGGCGCGGGTCCCGCTTTGGTCACCTCGCCCTGGTTGTCGAATTCCACGTTTCCCAGCGCAATCCGACCATGCAGCATGGCGGCCGGGCCTTCG
>JBLNGH010000095.1:0-6564 GCA_050264575.1 Acidobacteriota bacterium
GGTCGGCGTAACGATGACGGCGTGCCTGCCCGCGAGCGCGTGCGCGATCGCATCGGCCTGATGGCGGTAGAGCCGATCGATCCCGCGCGTCCGCAAGGCCTGCTGCAGACGAGGATCCAGGGTCTCCGGGAACGGTTCGAAGATCGCGGGGGCCGGCGCCAGTCGCTTGACCGCGGTGACGTGCGGGTCGTCGTCGCCCACCCGCGCCGCGGCTTCGTGGGCCGCAAACATCCGTGACAGCGCCTGTTGCAGTGACTGCTCCTTGTCACCAGGCACCGATGGAAGCCACGGCATGGGGCCGGATCGTACCGCGGCGCGAGGGGGCGATCAAGGGGCGAAGGAGTGAAAGGAACCTGGCGGTTCCAGGGTTCCGGGGTTCCGAGGTTCCGGGGTTCTATGGGGTTCTGATATTCCGCGGTTCCGGGCACAGAACTTCGGAACTCCGGAACCTCGGAACCGACAGAGTTCTATACACGCGCTCTTGCATACATCGCCGCAATCCCGCTCAGCCCGACCAGCCCGATGAGATTGGGAAAGACCTGCAGCGCATTCATCAAATCGCCCCACGCCCACACCACTTCGGGACGAATCGTGGCGCCCAGTGGAATGAGGAGGCAGTAGATCCAGCGATACGGCATGGTGACTTTGCGGCCGAGGATGTATTCGAGGAATTGTTCGCCGTAGTACGCCCAGCCGATGAGCGTCGTGTAGCCGAAAAGAAAAGCGCAGAACGCGACGATCCAGCCGCCGACGGTGGGAATCGCGGCGTTGAAGGCGCCGGCGACGGCGGCGGTGCTCGTCAGATAGGCCGTGCCGGCCTGACGCGCCGCGATCGATTGTTCCGCCACGCCGGACACCAGGATCGTCATCGCGCTGATCGTTGCCGTGACGAACGAAACAATGAGCACCTCCATGACAGCCTGGAGGCCCTGCTGCGTTGGGTTGTCCGATCGCGACGTCCCATAGGCGACCGCCGCGGTGCCGTATCCAGCCTCGTTCGCGTAGATGCCGCGCGCGATTCCATACCGCATCGCGATGAACGCGCCAAACCCCATTGCCGAACGCATCGTCAACGCCTCTCGAAAGACCATGGAGAAGACGTGCGGCAGACGATCGGCGAACGTCACGATGACGACGAGCCCGCCAAGCAGATAAAGGCCGACTTTCAGCGGGACGAGCTTTTCAGCGGCGCGGCCGATCGTTTTGATGCCGCCGATGATGACGGCCCACGTCAGGACGGCGACAATGACGCCGACGATCCAGGTTCTGATGCCGAACACGCTGTTCAGCGCCACCGCGATCGAGTTGGGCTGCGTGAACGGCGTCGTCGTCAGCGCGGCCACGCCGGCCACCAGCGCGTAGATCCAGGCGAGAGCCGGAGACTTCAGACCGTCGCGAAGGTAATACATCGGTCCGGTCAGGACGACGTCGCCTCGAGCCTCGCGGAATCTGATGCCGAGCACGGCTTCGGAGAATTTGATGGCGGTCGCCACGACGCCGTAGACCCAGATCCAGAACAGCGCGCCGGGTCCTCCGGTGATGATCGCCGTCGCGACGCCGGCGATGTTGCCGGTGCCGACGGAGGCGGCAAGCGCCGTCATGAAGGCCTGGAACGGCGTCAACGCGCCCGCCGCGCCGTGCGACTGCGGCGCGACGATGGCGCGAAAGGCCTCCGGCAATCGTCGCAGTTGCACGAACCCGAGCCTGATCGTCAGGAACAGCCCCACCCCGAGGAGCACTCCGACGACGTACGGCATGAAGAGCCAGTCGGCAGCAGCTTGAATCGCGTCGGCCATGGGGCGAGACATGTTAAGGCAAAAGGCAGAAGGCAAAAGGCAAAAACGACTGGCTTCGTTGTGTGCCTTCTGCTTTGTGCCTTTTCAGATATTCGATCTGCCCTGCGAGCCGTCGACCGGAATGCACGCGCCGGAGATCCAGCTCGCTCGCGGAGACGCGACGAACGCCACGACCGTGCCGATCTCTTCCGGCGTGCCAAAGCGGCCGAACGGCAGGTCCCGCCGTATGAACGCCGCGATGCCGTCCGGGTCCTCCTGCTGGCGCTTCCACCACGATCCGCCTTCGAAGAGGATCGATCCCGGGGCGACGCTGTTCACGCGAATATTGTCGCGCGCCAGTTGCTGCGAGAGCGATTTGGCCAGGCTGATTTCGGCAGCCTTGACGACGTTGTAGGTCATCCGGCCGCCGGCCTCGCGGCCGTAGATCGACGCGATCATGATGATCGCGCCGCCGCCGGCGCGGCGCATGTGCGGAACGACGAGCCGCGACATGCGAATGGCGGGATAGAGCATTTGATCGAGGGCGCTCTGCCAATCGGCGTCGGAGGTCGTCAGCAGGTCTGCGCCTCCAGCCACCCCGACGTTGTTCACCAGAATGTCGATCCGTCCGAATCGATCGATCGTCTGGCTGACGACGGTCTCGGTCCCTTCAGCGGTCGACACATCCGCCTGGACGGCCAGGACTCGATCGGCCGCTTTCACGGATTGCGCCACTGCGCTTGCCGCCTCGCGCAGCTTCTCCGCGCCGCGGGCGCACAGCGTGACCCGGCATCCTTCGGCAGCAAGCGCCAGCGCGGTCGCGCGGCCAAGCCCGCGGCTCGATCCGGTGACGATGGCCACTTTGTCGGCGAGTTGCAAATCCATGGAAGCGTCAATGTACTAGATCGAATGAATTGTGATGTGGTGATTTGGTGATGTGGTGATTTGAAGAGCGCCGTCTCGCGTGAAAGACTGATGTCATGAAGCTCGCCGCCGGAATGCTGATCGTCGCGATGGCTGTCGCCTGCGCGGCGAAAGATCCCTTTGCCGCGCCGCCGGATGTCGCCGCGCCACCCGCCGATGCGCTGAAAACCCCGTCCGGTCTTGCGTCAAAAGTGCTGCGAGTCGGATTGGGTCAGACGCATCCGGGGCCCCGGTCGATGGTGACTGTCCACTACACGGGCTGGACGACGGACGGCCGGATGTTCGAAAGCTCGGTGAAGGACGGCAAGCCGATCACGGCGCCGCTCAATCAGCTCATCCCGGGATGGGTTGAAGGCGTGCAACTGATGCGCTCCGGAGAGAAACGGCGGTTCTGGATCCCCGGCGCGCTCGCCTACGACAACAGCTCCGACCCGGACATGCCCAAAGGGATGCTGGTCTTCGACATCGAGCTGCTCAGCATCCGCTGAAGACCTCGGGTGTCGTTTCCGCGGAAGAACGCATCAGGAAACGACACCCGAGGTCTCAAAACTTCGACAGCGCGCTCATCAGTCCGGCCGCAGCCTTCGGCGGCTGGACGCTGCCGGTGACGATCGCCTTGTTGTCGAGCTCTTTTCCGTAGAGCTGTTTGTTCTCTCCGCTGTCGTCGCGGAAACTGGAACCCTGGATCGAGAGACCCGCAAAGACGCCGCGTGCCCGCGACCAGGCGAGCATCTCGGCGCGCAGGGTGGCGTCGGTTTCCGCCGACGCCTGCCGGCCGACCGGCCCGGCGGCCACCGCGGCGTCGGCGCCCACCTTGAAGTTGTTCGACAACAGATGATCGACGCCTTGCTTGTTCATCACCAGAAGGATCACGTCGGTGTCGGTGCCTCCGATCTGGAGCCCGACGCTGCCGCCTTCGATCCGGATGCCGCCCGGTGCGCTCCACTTCGAAGCGCCACCGCTGAGACGACACGACACGTAGCCACGGCCATACTGGCCGCCGACGCCGAGCGCACCTTTCTTCACGCCCGGGATGATCACGACGCACTGCGCTTTCGTCAGCAGGTTTTTCGGGATGCCGCTGTCGAAGTTGCCGGCCATTTCCGTGAGCACCTGCTCGGCCGCCTTCAGGCGGTTGTCGTCAGCCGCGAGCGCGACCGGCGCCGCGAGAGCCAGCGCCAGGACTATCGTCAAGTGAATTCGCATGTGATCAGTCTACCGCGGCTGAGCGCGGAGATATGATGCCCGCGGCTCACTCGTGAAACGGCTGGCGCAAATCGTCCTGATTGTCCTCGTCGCGATCGTCTCGATCGTGGCGATTCGCACGCTCCGGTTACAGAGCGGGCAGCCGCTTCCCGGCACTCCCGCGACGATCGAGATCGACGCGCGAGCCGCCGCGGATCGACTGGCCGGCGCGATTCGCTTTCCGACCGTGTCATGGGGCGATGCGACCAAACGCGATCCGGCGGCGTTCCTCGGCCTCCATGAGTACCTGCTGACGCAGTTCCCCCCCGTTGAAGGCGTCCTGTCGCGCGAGGTCATCGCGACGTATTCACTGCTCTACACCTGGCCGGGACGCCGCCCCGATCTCCCGCCCGTCATTCTGACGGCCCATCTCGACATCGTCCCCGCCGAGATGCCCGGTCGATCGTGGCAGCACCCGCCCTTCAGTGGCGCAATCGACGAGGACAGCATCTGGGGCCGCGGCGCGATCGACGACAAGAGCGGCGTGCTCGGCATTCTCGAAGCCGTCAGCGCGCTGATCGCGTCCGGCTTCACGCCCGAGCGCACGGTGTATCTCGCCTTCGGTCATAACGAAGAGGGCGACGATGACGCGAGCGGCGCGGCCGCGATCGCGGCTCGTCTCGGCCGGCTTGGTGCTCACGACGGGTGGCTCCTCGACGAGGGCGGCCTGATCTACGACCACGTCATCGGCGTCCCGCGACCGGTGGCGCTGGTGGGGATCACCGAAAAGAACCCGGTCATCTTTGAGCTGCGCGTGACGGCCGCCGGCGGACACGCGTCGATGCCGCCGGCCGAATCGGCGGTCGGCATCCTCGGCCGCGCGCTGGACCGGCTGGAGCATCATCCGATGCCGGCGCGGCTCGACGGCGCCGCGCGCGAGATGTTCACGACCCTCACGCCGGACATGAAGATGCCGCTGCGCGCGGTATTCGCCAATCTCTGGCTGACGAAACCGATCGTGCTGTGGCGGATGGGACGGACGCCTGAAACCAGCGCCGCCGTGCGCACAACCATTGCGCCGACGATGCTCGAAGGCAGTCCGAAAGTGAACGTCCTCGCCACATCCGCCCGCGCCATGCTGAATGTCAGGCTGCTCCCCGGCGACAGCGCGGAGGCCGTGGCGGCGCACATGCGGGGCGCCATCGCCGACGACCGCGTCGAGGTCGTCGCCGTCGCCGGTGCTGCAGCTCCACCGGTACCAATCTCCCCCACAGGCACCACGGAGTTCGTGCGTCTGCAATCGGCGATTCGCGCTGTTTATCCCGACGTGGTCGTCTCGCCGTTCCTGACGATGGCCGCAACCGACTCACGCCATTACGTCCGCATCGCGCCCAACATCTACCGGTTCCTGCCGATCAGGCTTGCGGGCGAACTGGAGCTGGTGCACGGCGTCGACGAGCGCGTGCGCATCGATGCGTATGAAAAAGCCATTCGCATCTACGCGACGATCATCCGCGACCTGGCCGGAGGGAAATAGACCGGAACGCGACTAGCATTTCTGCCTTGCGGTCTCGGTACCGAGAACGCCCGTGGCTGGAGGTCGTCATGCGGGCCTCCGCCTTCGCGACGCGGAAAAACGTCGCTCCAGAGAGTTCGTCTTGGCAAACGCTCGTGGGGACCCCATCCCCACTCACTGTCGCCCTCTTCCGCGACGTTTTTCAGACTGCCGCCGACGTCGGACTGACGCGATGCGCGACAGGTCGAACCCGCGCCGGAGGGAGCGCGAGGATTGCCGTGCCACCGTCGCACCTTGCGAAGTGGCGCGGCCACGACGCATGCGACACGTCCGCGGATCGCGCGCGTGCTTAGAACTGAAAATAGATGAACTGCGCGCCTTGGAAATCGCCGAACAGCACGATCAGGTACCCGACGGCGCCGTATAACGCGTAGCGCGTCGCGGTGCCGAGTGTCAGCGGCGCGGACTCGGAGCGCCGACGCGCCTGATAGACGTGCACAATCAGCAAGGGAAGGACGATCTCGAGGAAAGGCACGACGAGCGACGGAATCGTGGACGCGCCGGGGCGAAGATCGGTCGCGAGCAGACGCGTGAACCGCGCAATTTGCGACACGGACTCAGACCGGAAGATCAACCAGCCATAACAGGTCACGTGAAACATCAGCACGCCGAGCGCGATTCGTGACCACGTCAGCCCGCGGCCGAGGGTGAACCCGCGAAGATGCGCCCATTCCTGGATCGTCCGCCCGGCGACCAGCGCGAGTCCCTGATACAGGCCCCAGATCACGAACGTCCACGCCGCGCCGTGCCAGAGCCCGCCCAGCGCCATCGTGATCATCAGGTTGCGGTAGGTCGCCAGCCGCGATCCGCGGTTGCCGCCGAGCGGGATGTACAGGTAGTCGCGCAGCCAGGTCGACAGGCTGATGTGCCAGTTGCGCCAGAAGGACTGCGGGGTCCGAACGAAGTAGGGAAACCGGAAGTTCTCGACGAGCTCGATGCCCATCAGTTTCGACAGGCCGCGAGCAATGTTTGAGTAGCCGGCGAAGTCACCGTAGATTTGGAAAGCGAACGCATACGTCCCGAGCAGGACGTTGACGCCGGTCTGGTGGGTCGCCGGATCGAACACCATATTCGCGAGGCTGGCAAGATTGTCGGCCACGAAGA
>JBLNGH010000096.1:0-13663 GCA_050264575.1 Acidobacteriota bacterium
GAAGAGCACGCCGGTCGGATACCAGCCGGTCGGAATGAATCCCTTTACGACCGCTTTGCCGGCAGCCGAGACATCCACGAGCGCCACGGCGTTGTTGTCCGCGTTGGCGACCGCGAGCCGCGCGCCATCGGGTGACAGCGCAACCGCGTTGGGCGTCGATCCGGGCGGTGCGTCAGGAAACAGTGCGATGCCGATCTGCTCGATCGGCTTCTGCGACGTCGTGTCGATCACCCACACGGCATTCGTGTTGGCGCACGCGACGAACAACCGGCCGTCGGCAGCCTGGACCATCGCGTTGGGATGCTCGCCGACTTCGATCGCGTCCCGCACGGCAAGCGTCTGCGGATCGAGACGGAGCACCTTCGCGCCGCCCCAGAGCGAGATGAACACCGTCGATCCGTCACGCGAGAACAACGCGGTGTAAGGCTCGGCCGGCAGCTGCGCCGTTGCGCGCACCATACCGGTGGCCGTGTCGATCAGCGAGACCGCCTGCCCGAGGACATGTACCGCGACGATGGAGCGGCCATCCGGACTGACCGCGACGCCGCCGACGAACGTCTGCGGCGTGGGCTCAGGACGGTTCCCGCCCTCGATCGTTTCCGTTCGTCGCGCGAGCCACATCGTGGCGTGCCGCGTCAGCCGTCCGTTCTGCCAGCCAAGCTCGATGACGCTGTTCGCCGCCGCGCCGGAGGAGTACAGCTTCGTTCCCTTCGGATGCCACGCCAGTCCATACCACGCATCGTCGAGCGGGATCGTGGACGACAGATACGTCCGATCGAGATCGACGACGCGCAACGTCGGCCGCGTGTAGCCGGCGTTGGCGACAACCAGATAGCGGCCGTCGGGCGACAGCACCATGTTCAGCGGCAGGTCGCCGATGGCCATGTGCTTGCCTGCCGCGGCGATGCGCCAGCCGTTCGGCAGCAGCGTGACGCCGCCGCCGAGCGGACCCGGACGCGCTTCGGCGGGCACGCCCAGCTGCGCCATGGTGACGAGGCTGGTCGTGGCGATGACGTGGACGATGACGATGAGAGCGGCGACCAAACGGGGCATAGGGCCTCTCCCGGAGGCGCAGAGAAAGCACACGTATATCACCGCTTTGTGACTGGTGACAGGTCAGCCTGGAACGATACCCTTGTTACAGCGCCGAAACGCCTCATCGGTAAGCTCCGCACGGCCGGCGGCCGTGCGGTTTGATTGCGATCAAATGACGAGATGACGCGCTCCACCGAACGGGATCCCGGCCTGTTCATCAATCGCGAGCTGTCCTGGCTGGCCTTCAACGAGCGCGTGCTCGAAGAAGCGGCCGATCCGAGCGTGCCGCTGCTCGAGCGGCTCAAGTTCGCCGCCATTGCCGCGTCGAATCTCGATGAGTTCTTCATGATCCGCGTGGCCGGCCTGAAGCGGGCGGTCGAAGCGGAGGATCGGTCGCCCGATCTTTCCGGTCTGACGGCCGCGCAGCAGCTGCCGCTCGTCTGTCAGCGATCGCGCTTCCTGCTCCGCAACCTGTACACACTGACGACGGGTGAGTTGCTGCCGGCGCTGGCGACACACGACGTGCGTGTCCTCGCGTGGACGGATCTGACGGCCGATCAGCAAGCGGGTCTCACGGAGTGGTTTCGGGAAGCGGTGTTGCCGGTGCTGACGCCGCTGGCAATCGACGTCTCCCGTCCGTTCCCGCTCCTGACGTCGTTGTGTCTCAACCTCGCGCTGCTGCTCGATCCGGCGAGTCCGGACGGCCCGCTGCGTCTCGCCATTGTGCAGGTGCCAGCCGGCCTCACGCGGCTCGTTCGCGTGAGCGGCGCAGCAGGCGCGACGTTTGCGCTGCTCGAAGACGTCATTCACGCGCACGTGCCGCAGCTGTTTCCAGGCCAGTCGATCCGGGAGGTCACCTGCATCCGGCTCAGCCGCGACGCCGAGCTCGGCCTCGACGATGAGGGCGGGCGGACGCAGCTGGAGCTCGTCGAACGCGAGTTGAAACGCCGCCGGCGCAGCGATGTCGTCCGGCTGGAGGTCGAAGCGGCAGCGTCGAAGGAGCTGGTCGATGTGCTGGAAGAGCGGCTGGACATCGACGCCGACGACGTATACCGGATCGATGGGCCGCTCGACCTGCGAGTCTTGTCCGGTCTCGTCGATCTGCCCGGCTTGGACGATCTTCGCGATCCGCCGATCGTGCCGGGCGACGCGCTGGCTGGCGTGCAAGGCGATCTGTTTTCCGTGCTCGATGAACGGGACGTCCTGCTGCATCATCCCTACGAGTCGTTCGATCCGGTCGTCGCGCTGATCGCGCAGGCTGCCGACGATCCCGACGTCCTGGCGATCAAACAGACGCTCTACCGCGTCGGCGTCGGCTCGCCCCTGATTGCCAGCCTGCAGCGCGCCGCCGAGAGCGGCAAACAGGTGACCGTGCTCGTCGAGGTGACGGCGCGCTTCGACGAGGAACGCAACATCCGGTGGGCGCGATCGCTTGAAGAGGCCGGCGCCCACGTCATCTACGGCGTGCAAGGGTACAAGACGCACGCCAAGATGTCGTTGGTGGTCCGGCGCACGACGCGCGGATTACGCCGATACCTCCACCTCGGGACCGGCAACTACAACGAGCGGAGCGCGCGCGCCTACACCGATTTCGGGCTGATGACGAGCTCACCGGCGTTCTGCGAGGACGCGTCCGCGGTGTTCAGCGCCCTCACGGGCTACTCCGATCCGCCGCGGCTGAAGAAGCTGGTGATGGCGCCGACGGGTCTCCGGCAGCGGTTCCTGAAACTGATCAAGCGCGAGCAGCGCCGCGCGCGCGAGGCGCAGCCCGCCGAAATCGTCGCCAAGATGAACGCGCTCATCGACGAGGAGATCATCCAGGCGCTCTACGCGGCGTCGGCGGCCGGCGTCAGGATTCGCCTGAACGTGCGCGGGATCTGCGCGCTGCGGCCCGGCGTGGCCGGGACGAGCGAGAACATCGAGGTGATCTCGATCGTCGATCGGTTCCTCGAACACTCGCGCATCTATTACTTTCACAATGCCGGCGACGAGGACGTGTACCTGTCGAGCGCCGACTGGATGACGCGCAACCTCGATCGCCGGATCGAGCTGCTCTTCCCGGTCGAATCGCCGGAACCGAAGCGCGCGGTGCTCGCCGCGCTCCGCGCCATGTTCCAGGACACGGTCAAGGCGCGACGGCTCGGGCCCGACGGCGAGTACCACCGGATCAAACCTGGACGCAGCGAGCGGCCGTTCCGGGTGCAACAACAGCTGCAGGATGAGGCGCGACGGGCGGCGGAATCCGCCCGCGATCGCGCCGGGATGGTCTTGCAGCCGCGAGAAGGCGCCAGGCCCGCCTGACGCCGGTATCACGCCTGGTGCGGTTGACGAATGTTGCGCAGATGTGAAATCGGTGAGCAGCATGAGTCCCGTGCGATGTGAACGAGCGGCGTCGATCGTTGTCGCATCGATCGCGATCGCCGCGATCGCCGCGATCGCGACTTCCGCCTCTGCGCAGACGCTGACAGGATTCGCAAGCCTTCCGGCGGACACGTTCTCGCCGGGTCCGACCGCAGGTCAGTTCATCACGCCGGCCAACGGCGTCACGCCGCCGTTTCAGGGACGCCAGCCCGTCCAGGGTTTTTCGTCGCTGCTCAGGACGGCCGACGGCGGTTTCCTGGCGATGATCGACAACGGCTTCGGCTCGAAGGCGAATTCGGCCGACAGCCTGCTGCGCGTCTATCGGCTCGCCGCCGACTTCAAGACGCAGCAGGGCGGGACGGGATCGATTGTCGTGAAATCGTTCATCTCCCTGCGCGATCCGGATTCGCGCATCACCTTCCCGATCGTGGCCGACGGCCAGTTCTATCCCGGTTCACCGGGGAACATTCCCGTCGATCCGTCGATCAAGCGTCAGCGGCTGCTCACCGGCGCCGACCTCGACGTCGAATCGATGCGACAGGCGCCGGACGGCACGCTCTGGTTTGGCGACGAGTTCGGGCCGTTTCTGCTGCATACCGACGCCACCGGCAAAGTGCTCGAGGCGCCGGTTCCGTTGCCGGGCGTCCGGTCGCCGCAGAATCCGTTCGGCGGTGCCGCCAATCTCGCCGCCAGCCGAGGGTTCGAGGGCATGGCTCTCACGCGGGACGGGAGACGCCTCTACCCGATGCTGGAAGGTCCGCTCGCGGGCGACGATCCGCGGAAGCTCTTCATCTACGAGTTCGATGTCCAGACGAACCGCTACACCGACCGCCGCTGGAGCTATCGCCTCGACGTCGCCGGTCACTCGATCGGCGACCTCACCGCGATGACCGATCGCCGGTTCCTGGTCATCGAGCGCGACGACAACCAGGGCGACGCCGCCGTGTTCAAGAAAATCTTTCTGGTCGATCTCGACCATGTTGACGCGAACGGATTTCTGGTCAAGAAGCAAGCCGCGGATCTGTTGAACCTGGCGGATCCCGATCGGCTCGGCGGAACCGCGCCAGTGTTCCGGTTTCCGTTTCAGACGATCGAGGCGCTCGTCGTGCTTGGTCCGAACGAACTGGTCGTGGTGAACGACAACAACTATCCCTTCAGCCACGGCCGCGATCCCTCGAGGCCCGACCCGAGCGAGTTCATCCGGATAAGAATTGGTAATTGGTAATTGTTAATTGAGTAATGGGGAAAAGAGCATCATGCTCTTGATCTTCCATTACCCATTACCCATTACCAATGCAGGTTTTCAGACCTCTTCCCCCGCTCGGCGCCGGACCGTGGAGGCCACCCGAGCCGCCACCGGTCGCGTCGCTTCCACCGCGGACCGAGTGGTGCGTGATCGGCGCCGGCATCACCGGCCTCACCGCTGCGGCCGTCCTGGCAGCTGGTGGCCGCGATGTCGTCCTCCTCGATCGCCGGTTCGGCGACGGTGCGGCCTGTCGCTCCGGCGGCATCATCGTCGGCGACACGCTTGCCGGGCCTGCACCTGACTTCGACGGCTGCGAGATCGAATTGCGCGACTGGATCGGCCGACACGCTTCGCATATCGATCTGCGGTGGACCGGCTGCATGGAGCTCGACCGGAATTCCGATTTGCCCGCGTCGCCGATCGACTGGCGCGATCATGGATCCGTGCGGCGGCGCCGCGTCGTCGAAGGCGGCACGCTCGACCCGGCGCGCCTGGTCGAGGCGCTGGGCGCGCATGCCGTCGCGCACGGCGCGCGATTCGTCAACGGCGCCGCGGTCAGCAGTCTTCGAGCAGCCGGCAACGACGTGCGCATCGAGCTGCAGGCCGATCAGCCGCCGCTTCTCGCCTCGCGCGCGCTCATCGCGACCGAGGCGGCGTCGGGATCTTCGCCCTTCAATCCGTGGCCAATCCGCCACTTCACGGTGGCGATCGAGACCGAGCCGCTTCCCGACGATCGGTTCGCCGCAATCGGATGGAACGATCGGCGGCCGTTCTACACGAACGATCTGCCCCTCCTTTGGGGCCGGGTGCTCGATGGAGGGAGGCTGCTCGCCGGACGGGAGCTGCTCTCACTCGACGACCTGCAGGATCGAGACCTCGCCGCAGCGATCGACGATGCCGGTCGCAAGGTTGCGGCGCGACTGCGCGGACTCCATCCGGCGCTGGCCGACGTTGGCCTGCGGCGCGTCTGGGCTGGGCCCATCGGGCGCGATGCGTCCGCCATTCCCGGCATTCACCAGACGGCAGAATTGCCGCGCGTGTGGTGGGCTGGCGGCTATGCCGGCCATGGACTCGCGCAGGCATTCCGGCTCGGCCGGCTGGTGGTGAAGAGATTCGAGTCGATCTGAAATCTGGAATCTGGGAATCTGCAATCTTGACTGCAAGCTGAAATCGGGGAATCTGGAATCTATCGGGGAATCTGGAATCTAGCGGGAATCGGCAATCGGAAATCGGAATCTGGAATCTATCGCGAATCGGTAAAGCCCCCGCCCGATTTCAGATTCTGCAGATTTCAGATTCTGCAGATTTCAGATTCGCGGTAGATTTCAGATTGCCGATAGATTTCAGTTTCCCCAGATTGCCAGATTGCCGATCAAGATTACAGATTCCCCGATGGCAGATTTCAGATTGACGCACTTCAGTAGGTCTCGGGCCAATTCAACGGATCCGGGTTCACGGCGAGATAGACCTGCTTGGTTTCGAGATAGGCGTCGAGACCCCAGCGGCCCAGCTCGCGGCCCACGCCACTTTGTTTGAATCCGCCCCACGGCGCCTCGATCGGCGCCGGCTGCGAGTGATTCACCCAGATCACGCCGGTGCGCAGCTCTCTGACCACGCGCAGCGCCCGATGCACGTCGCGCGTCCAGACCGCTGCCGCAAGTCCGTAGACCGAGTCGTTGGCCATGCGCACCGCGTCATCTTCGCCGTCGAAGGGCATCACGACCGCGACGGGGCCGAAGATCTCTTCACGCGCGATTCGCGCGCGCGGATCGACGTCGGAGAAGATCGTCGGCTCGACGAAGTACCCGGCGTCGAGCGCGCCGCCGGTGGCGGCGCCGCCGCCGAGGACGAGCCGCGCTTCGCGCTTGCCAATTTCCTGGAATTCACGGACGCGCGCGAACTGCTGCGCGCTCACCAGCGGCCCCATGCGTGTATCGCGATCGAGACCCGGACCGAGCGCGATCGTCTTCGCGCGCTGCACCATCGCGTCCACGACGCGCGGGTAGATCGATCGCTGGACGAGGATCCGGCTCGTGGCCGAGCAGACCTCGCCCTGGTTGATGAACACGCCGAACAGCGCGCCGCGGATTGCCGCTTCGAAGCCCGCGTCATCGAAGATGATTGCCGGCGACTTGCCGCCGAGCTCGAGCGTCACGCGTTTCAAAGTCCGGGCGGCGACGGCCATGACTTCGCGGCCTGCCGCGACGCTGCCGGTGAAGGCCACCTTGTCGACGCCCGGGTGCGCGACGAGCGCGCGACCGGTGGTCTCGCCGGCGCCGGTGATGATGTTGATCACGCCGGGCGGCACGCCGGCGTCTGCAAAGCTGCGCGCCAGCTCCAGGATCGTGAGCGGTGTTTCCTCGGCTGGTTTCAGCACGACGGTGCATCCCGCGCAGAGCGCGGGCGCGAGCTTCCACGCCGCCATGAGGAGCGGGTAGTTCCACGGGATGAGCTGCGCGGCGACGCCGACAGGTTCGCGAAGCGCGAGCGCCAGCGCGCCATCTGACAGCGGGATCGCATCGCCATGCAGCGACGCCGCGAGCCCGCCGTAGTACTCGAAGCACGCGGCCGCTTCTTCCATGTCGGCTTCGGCTTCGACGATGGGCTTGCCGCTGTTGCGGGTTTCGAGCTGGGCGAGCGCCTCGGCGCGTTCGCGGATCGCGGCGGCAATCCGCATCAGCACGCGCGATCGTTCGCGACCGGAAGTCGTGCGCCAGCCGGACTCGAACGCCTTCCGCGCGCTCGTGACCGCGCGATCGACATCCGCCTCGTCCGCGTCAGGAATTGATCCGATGACGGTTTTGGTAGACGGATCGATGACGTCAATCACTCCGGTGCCGTGCGCCGCGTCGAATCTTCCGTTGACGAACAGACCGGCGCCGCTCATGTGCGGAGACTATCCGACCCTTTTCGCGCCGGCAAATCTCGGCGCGCAACCACCGTCCCCGATCCGGCGTCGAATATGTCAGATATACTGCGAGTAGTTGCTGTATGGGAGTACCGGTAAGACTCCTTCGGCAATTCGGCTGGCTGGCGGTCGTCTGTGCCCTTCTCGGAGCGCCGCGAGCCGCGCGTGCCGACCAATCCGTCTTTGCCGATTTCGACGGTGACGGCCGTCGCGACGAGGCCCGCGTCGACGACCATCATCGACGCACGGTCAGCGTCTGGCTGTCCGCGACGCAGCGCAGCCGGGTGCTCCGCACGGCCGGGCCGATCCTTCAACTGGCTGCCGGCGATCTCGACGGTGACGGGCGGGCCGAGCTCCTTGCGGCGGGCGGCGATCCCGGCCTGGTCGTCTGGAAGACGCATCACAAGTCCAAGTTCAAGCTGGTCCGATCGCGGCCGCTCCTCCCGCGGTCTCTTCGGATGCCATCGCGGCAGCTCGCCCACGGTCCGATCGATCCCGTCGTCATCGAGTCCGCCGGCTGGTCTCCGGATGTCCTCGCGGTCCAGCGATTTGATCTCTCTCGCCCCGGTCCCTCCATCGTCCGTGTTTCTCTTGCGGATCCCGTCGCCGCGCGGTCGCGCCGCGACGCGCCCGCCGCGACGCGCGGTCCGCCAGCCCACTCCTAGCCTCTCGATCGCACGTTCTCGCTGACACACGTCGCCGCGATTCGGCGCGGCGTGGACTCATTCCATTCATTGTTCGCGGCCTCGCGCCGCAAGTGGGCTTCTATGCGTATTGTTCTGGCCGATTTGAAAGGTGGGGAAGGATTCACCAGCAAGGACACGGTCGCCGGCGGCTATGGATCGCGCCTGCGTCCGTTCTCGAAAGTCACCGAGGTCGTCTCGCAAATCAAACGGCGGTTCCACGATCTGCCAAGCGTGCACCTGGGCTACGCCGCCGCGCTGGCGAAGCGCGCGGGTCACCACGTGACGTACTCGGAAGGCGAGCTCGCCGCCGGCGACGCGGCGATCGTGCTCTCGTCGCTCGTGGACTACCGCCGTGAAGCGGCGTGGGCCGGCGCGATGCGGGCGCGCGGCGTGCGGGTCGGGTTCATCGGTCTCACCGCGTCACAACTGCCGCAGCTCTACACGGCCGCATCCGATTTCATCGTCAACGGCGAACCGGAAGCCGCGCTGATCCGGCTGATGCAGGGTGAGAGGCTGGCCGGACTCGTCCCGAGTCCGCCAATCGCCGATCTCGACAGTCTCCCGTTTCCAGACTGGGAACCGATTATTTCGCGGCGGCGGCCGATTCGCGTCCCGTTTGCCGGCCGTCCCGGTGCCGGATCGCTGCCGTTGCTCGCGAGCCGCAGCTGCCCGGAGTTCTGCACCTACTGTCCGCACCGGATTCTCGCGGCGTACCGCGCGCGCTCCGTCGGCAACATCCTCGACGAGCTGTCGCTCCTGGCCGATCGGCGCGGCCCGATTCACGTCGTCTTTCGCGATCCATTGTTCACGCAGGATCGCGATCGGGTGCTCGCGCTCGCCGACGGGATCCTGACGCGCAAGCTCGGTCACACCTTCGAGTGCGAAACGCGCCTCGATCGGCTGGACGAGGCGCTGCTCGGTGTGATGTTCCGGGCTGGTCTGCGCGCGATGAGCTTCGGCGTCGAGTCGGTGTCGGCGTCGACGCTGAAGAACGTGGGACGACGTCCGATTCCGGCGTCGCACCAGCGGGCCATCCTCGCCCGGTGCCGCGAGCTGGGGATCGTGACCGCCGCGTTTTACGTGCTCGGCTTCGGGGAGGACACCTATGAATCGGTGAACGCGACGATCGACTACGCGGTCGAGCTGGGATCGACCGTCGCGCAGTTCAAGATTCTGACGCCATACCCCGGCACGCCGCTGTACCGCCGGATGGCGGCCACGATCACCGAGACCGACTGGCAGCGCTTCGACGGCTTCACACCGACGTTCACCCATCCGGTACTGACGCCGTCACAGCTGCAGTTCCTGCTCGGCGCCGCCTACACGCGGTTCTACATGCGGCCGTCGTTTCTCGCCAATTTCCTCCGCATCCGCGCGCCGCAGATGCGGCGTCTCGTCACCGCGCTCGACGCGCGGGTGGGACGTCATCACATCCGGCGCGAGCACGAGCAGCAGGAAGGGGGCCGGTGATGACGACTGCGATTTCCCGATACGGCAGCCGCGTGATTCCGACGACGCAGCAAATCATCGGCGATCTCGAGCGGCGCGACGAGCTCATCGAGGGGCCGCGCGTGGCCGAGTTCGAAGCCGCGTTCAGCAAGCGCGTGAATGGCCGGACGGCAGTTGCGACGTCGTACGGCCGTATGGCGTTCTATTACCTCCTGAAGGCATTCGCGTTTCCGGCCGGAAGCGAGGTCGTCTTTCCCGCGCTCACGTTCTGGGTCGTGCCGGAAGTCGCGCGCGTGCTCGGGCTCACGCCGGTGTTCGCCGACGTCGATCCCCGGACGTTCAACCTCACGCCGAAGTCGTTCCAGCGGGCGATCACGGCAAAGACGGTCGCCGTCGTGCCGACGCACCTCTGGGGCCTGCCGTGCGACATGGACGAGATCGCCGGGATCGCGGCCCGACACGGCATCGTCGTGATCGAGGACTGCGCCCACGCGCTTGGCGCCACCTACCGCAAACGGCCGGTGGGCACGCTCGGCGACGCGGCCTTTTTCAGCTTCCAGATGATCAAGCCGCTCAACACCTACGGCGGCGGCATGGCGGTCGCGCGCGACCGCGTCATTGCCAATCGCGTCAGGAAGCTGGCCGAGTCCGCGCCGCTGCCGGGGATCAAAGCGATCAAGGAAAAGCTCTGGCGCGGCCGCGTGCAGCGGATCGCCACGCGTCCCAGGATCTTCACCTGGACGTTGTTTCCAGCCGTCTACGTGTCGACGCGATTCAACTGGAGCATCGACATGTATTTCTGGGAACCGATCCGGAGGCTCGAGCCGCTCCCGGCCGATTACCACGTGCGCTATGCCAACGTGCAGGCGGCGATTGGACTCGAGGGGCTCCGGCATCTCGATCGATGGCAGCGTAGGACCGAGCGCCATGCGGCCCGCTTGAGCGCGGTGCTGTCGCACGTGCCGGGTGTGCGGGTGCCGGCGGTGCCTTCCGACCGGACGCATACCTTCTATCAGTACAGCGCCTACGTGCCTGAACGTGACCTCGTCGTGGCACGCTGTCTGCGTCGCGGAGTCGACATCGAGACGCTGCACGTCGACGTCTGCAGCGCGCTCGATCTGTTTGGCGGGTCCGCCAAGGCGTCGCCCGGCGCCGACGAGACGACACACTCGATCCAGATTCCGGTGTACGAGGCGCTGACCGACGCGGAGCTCGAGCGGGTGGCGTCGGTGGTCCGCGGCGCGGTAGAGTCAGTCTCGATGACGGCAATCGCCGGCGAATCCCGGTCCGCGTGAAGGCTGGATCATGCTCGACGGCGTCAGCACGGCAGCAATCTACGCGGGCATCGTCGTCGCGGCGGCGGTCGAAGGCGAAGTCGTCTTCGTCACCGCCGCGGCGCTCGTAAGCCAGGGCCACCTGCATCCGGCCGCGGTCGCCGCCGCCGGCGCACTCGGGGGGTGTCTCGGCGATCAGACGTACTTCTACCTGTTGCGCGGGCGCCTCCGGCGCTGGCTCGATCGCGTGCACGCCATCGCGCGGCGCAGCGAAACGCTCGTGCGGCGCGTCCGCCGCCACGACACGCTGATGGTGCTCGCGATTCGCTTCGCTCCCGGACTGCGGATCGCGCTGGCCGCCGCGTGCGCGTACGCGGGCGTGCCGGCGCTCAAGTTCAGCCTGCTGAATGCGATCGCCAGCATCGTGTGGGCGACGACGCTGCTGGCGCTCGTCGCGTATCTCGGACCCGCCGTGTTGACGCGGCTCGGGATTTCCGGATGGTGGGGCGCGCTCGTACCCGCGGTCATCATCATCGTCCTGTTCCGTCTGCTCAGCCGCGCCGAGCAGCACGCCGTCGAATCACCATGACGCCGATCGTGCCCCACACGATCAGTTGTTCAGGACCTCAATGACGAATGGATGCCCGAAGTCGGCCCAGCCCCGGACCCGTCCCCAGACTTCGAGGCGCCAGACGACCTTCTTGTCACCCTCAACGTCGTCGTAGCGTACGTCCGCCGGCACGTTGACGATGGCGTTGCCGACGATTTGCTCTCCAGTGCCAGCGACCGATTCCCCGAGGTTCAGCACGTTGGTCTGGTGAATGATCCGGCGATCCCTGTCGATCTTCGACCCAGTCGCGCGTCCAGTCCGGCGGGACGTGATCTGTTCGCACACGAGGTTCACCCGCAGTGATTTCAGACGGATCGGCCCCGGCTGCCGAACCGACATCTGAAACGATTGGCCGGCGTGAACGGGCATCGTGTCGACCTCGACGATTGTTTCGGGCATGCGCGTCATCAAGAACATTTTGATCCCGAGGATCGCAATCAACAGACCGACGAACGCAAAGCCGTAGCCCACGGCGTCCAGCACCCATGCGTTCTGACCCGCTGGTGCCTGGTCATTGTTTTTGACGATGACGATGACGATCCCAATGAGGGCGAGGACGGATCCGATGATCATTGCGCGCCCGCTCTGCCCGGCAACCGATGTCTCCCGTTGGAGACGAATACGCTCGTCCATGCTCGATCGATGATCGTTGATCCTACTCGTGGGTCGGCGGGTTCGCCGGCTTTTTGTCTCGAGCCGGTGTCTAAGCTGACAACAGCTCGACAGACTTCGACTCAAGACATATGCAGAAGTGGGCCTTGGTTTCGATCGTTGCTGTTGCGGCAGCCGCCTCGGCGATCGCTCCCCCGGGCGTCCGCGCCCAGATCTTCTTCAGCGACAGCGTCACGATCGAGTTCGCGCCAGGCAAGGTCTCACGGGAGGCGGCATGGAGCACTGGAATGGAGCTCGCCAGCCGCGGGCTGGCGACGCCCCAACCCTGGGCGCCGAACACGTCGCGTGATTTCTGGGTGCGGACTCAACCGATCGCCGCAGGGCTCTCCTGGCGTCCGTCAACAGGGCTGGGCATCACCGTCAATCTTCAGGGCGTCGAGGTTGCCCCGAACAGCACGATGCGGCCGCACGTGCAGGCATTCGCGCGCTACAGCACGGACCGCGTGCACTGGTCGTCATGGTTCGGGTTGATCGCGAACGACTCGACACTTCTGGCAGCGACGTTCACGGGCACGCTCTCGATGCCGCAGCAGGCCCGAGAAAAATACGACGAGCTGATGAAGGATTGGTGGCAGACGGACCCCGCGTGGGCATCGGACGAACATGAATTCTGCTTGTGGCTCGCGGCACGTCACCCCGACTACTTCGCTTCGGAGATTCCGGTCATGGGGTACGCGCAGATGCTCATTGAAGGCGGCGCGCAAGGGTTTCGTGTCGGTGGTCTGTCGGTAACGCTTCAATCGGGGTCGAGCGGGCTCAGCTCGATTCCACGCGGCACACCCCGCGCGACTGCCGATGACAAGTGGTTTTTCGATCTCGCCGCGATCAAGCGCTGAGGTGGCTTTCAATTACCCATTACCCATTACCAATGCTCTTTACCCCGGCTCCAGCCGCACGTACCACAATCGAAACGCCACGGACGTGTCCGGCGGCAGCGCGGCATAGTGAATACCGCTCTCGCCGGCGCGGACCAGGTGCGACGCGACCAGCTCCAACCGGCTGATCTCTCGCGTCAGCTCGCGCGGCACGCGCACCCGGTACGAGCCGACGCGTCCGGCCTCGCGAGTGAGTCGAAGGCGCGCGACCTGCTGGCGGTTCAGGAACAGCGTGATCTCCGGCTGGAAGTTCGGGTCCGCGGTCTCGGCCGGATCGACGCGCAACGTCAGCCAGTAGTCGGTGCGCCGCGGCATCGGCAGGCGCATCGCCACGATCGGGGCTTCCGCCACTTTGCAGATCACATTGCCAACGCCGACCGGCGCGGACCACGCGCCGTCGAACAGCCAGACGTTGCGCGTGCTGGTCCCGATGATGACGGCTTCGCCGGCGCGAAGCGCTTCGCGATACATCAGGAACGGCCCCGCGCGGTACCCGAGCCACGCCAGCGCGGCGCAAGCCGTGACGGCGGCGACTCTCAGCGCGAAG
>JBLNGH010000097.1:0-8203 GCA_050264575.1 Acidobacteriota bacterium
GCCTCCGCGCCTAGCCCTTGACACAACTCTTGAGAACCACGTGTCCATCGAGTCCGGCGCAGAAGCATTTCAACCGGACCCGCTGGCCCGGTGGGGCGGTCTTCAGGATTTCGTCCGCATCGTCATCGAGCAGATTGGCGCGGACGCCGAATGCGTCGGTTTGTCCGAAGAACAGGTAGCTTCGCGACGGGCCGCCTGAGTCGCTGGCTTCTGCGCGCGTGACCGTGCCGCTGACTTCGATCGCCTTCCCCCAGTACTTGCGATCGGCTGCACGCGCGTCGGCCTGGTATTCCTTCCAGAGAAAGTCGGCGGGAATTTTCGCGACCGACGGCGTGACCCGAATCCGGCGATCCTGATTCGGCAGCGTGTTGACGCAGCCGGTGAGCAGCACGAGAAGGCCGACACACAGGACGGTCCTCGCTGCGCGGTCGACGGTCATCGAATTCGCCTTGCGGCCCACCACGAGGATCTTGTACCGGTTTGGGCGAACCGCGTAACTTGGAAGTGCACGGCACAGCGGGGCGAAGCCCGGGAGGTATCGGCGTCGATCGTTCAAATCCGGCCAGATCGCTTGCATCGGCTTCAGAACCAAGCACATGAAGGACATGAAGAAGGAACTTTTTTCTTAAGTCGGTTTCTGGTTTGATCGACCTGTCCTTCATGGCCTTCACGTCCTTCATGAACTTCATGTGAGCTTTTGGCGCGCAGCAGGGAGTACCTGACGTTTCGCATCAGAGGAAGTCCTCGCCGTGGTGGGGTCTGACCCCACCACCGAAATCGAAACCGCTCTAGCGGAGGCTGGCGGGGCGACGCGTCCTAGTCCGGATCCGAGCCGGTACGCGCGATTAGGTCCGCGAGGGCTTTCGGATCGATCGGCTTGACGAGGTAATGGTCGAAGCCGGCTTCCTGCGATCGATCCTTGTCTTCGTCGCGCGTCCAGCCGGTCAACGCCGCGATGACGACCGCCTGCGCCCACGGCTGCTGGCGAATCCGGCGGCAGACCTCATAGCCGTCGAGGCCGGGCATCCCGATATCGAGGACGATCAGATCCGGCCGGAAATTCGCGGCGACGTCGACCGCCTCGAGGCCGTTCAGGGCGGACCGCACGTCGTGCCCCATCATCTGGAACAGCATCGCGAGGCTCTCCGCCGAGTCCTGATCGTCGTCGGCGACGAGGATCCTCCGTCCGCCGGTCGGTGGCACAGCGGCGTCGCTCATCCTTCGATCAGCAGGACACCGGGATCTTCGACCAGTTCCTTGACGCGCACGAGAAACCGCACGGCCTCGGCGCCGTCGACGAGGCGATGGTCGTACGTCAGCGCGACGTACATCATTGGCCGCACCTGGATCTGGCCGTCGACGGCGACCGGACGATCCTTCACCGCGTGAAGTCCGAGAATGCCGACTTGCGGCGGGTTGAGAATCGGCGTGCTCATCAGCGACCCGAACACGCCGCCGTTGGTGATACTGAACGTGCCGCCGCGCAAATCGTCGAGCGTGAGCGTGCCGTCGCCCGCCTTCGTCGCGAACGCGCGAATGCCCTGCTCGATTTCCGCGAATGCCATGCGGTCCGCGTTCCGCAGCACGGGAACGACGAGTCCTTCGGCCGCGCCGACGGCCATGCCGATGTCGTAGTAGTGCTTGAGCACCATCTCGTCGCCCTGGATTTCCGCGTTCAGGCGCGGAAACTCCTTGAGCGCGACGACAGCGGCCTTGACGAAGAACGACGCGACACCGAGTCCGACGCCGTACCTCGTCTTGAACGTCTCTTTGTGCCGCGCGCGGAGCGCCATGATCGACGACATGTCCACTTCGTTGAACGTCGTCAGCATCGCCGCCGTCTGCTGGGCTTCGACGAGGCGGCGCGCGATCGTCGCCCGCCGCTTCGACATGCGCACACGCTCTTCCGATCGCGGTTCGGGTGCCGGCGCCGGACTCGGGACCTGTGCGCGCGCGGGCGCGGCATCCGCCGGAGACGGCGCCGGACGCGCTTCGGCGGGTGCCGGAGCCGGCGGCGCTGCCGCTTTGGCGACGTCCATCCGCGTCACACGAGGACCCTCGGACTTCACGTCGCCGAGCTGAACGTTCTGCTCGCGGGCCAGCTTTCGCGCAGATGGCGTCGCGGCAGCCGCGCGTCTAGAGCCTTGAGGTCCTGCTGGTCCTCCAGGTCCTGGCGATGCTTGAGGTCCTGCAGATGCTTCAGGTCCTTTGGGCGCCGTGGAACCTGAAGGACTAGTAGGACCTTGAGCACTAGGACCTTGAGCACTAGGACCTTGAGGACCCGTAGGACCTGTACCGCTCTTAGCTTCCGTCATGGTTCCGATGATTTCGCCGATCTTCACGTCGTCCCCGTCACGGTGTGCGATGCGCTCGAGCACGCCGGCCCTGGGCGCGGGCACTTCGACGTCGATCTTGTCGGTCTCGAGCTCGACGAGCGGCTCGCCGGCGGCCACTGCATCGCCTTCCTTTTTGAGCCACCGCGCGATCCGCGCATCCACGACGGACTCGCCGACCTCGGGCACGACGATGTTGATCGACATGTTTAAGAATCTACAATCTGGAATCTGGAATCTGCAATCTGGACTGGAATCGGGGAATCTCCAATCTGTAATCTACCGGGGAATCGGGGAATCTATCTGGAATCGGGGAATCGGTGAATCTGGGAATCGAGCAGATTGCCCGATAGATTGCAGATTCGCGATTGCCGATAGATTGCAGATTGCCGATAGATTGTAGATTCCCGGATCCCCCGCTTGCCGTTCCGATTGCAGATTACCCGATTCCAGATTTCAGATTGACAGCCCGCCACCTCACGGTCGCAAGCTGGCTTTTGTCACGCTTGCGACCTCGAATGCTTTGGCAACCAGCCTTTCCTGGTTCTGCCCGTGGCGGGCAGCAGAGCCTTCGGCCGGGCTCGAGCTGCGCGGCCGCGCCAGGACGGCCAGACGCCGTCCGCCGGCGAGCCCTTCGAGCGACGGCCGCACGAAGTCCCAGGCGCCCATATTCTCGGGCTCTTCCTGCACCCAGACGATCTCCTCGAGGGACGGATACCCTTCGATGACCGAGACGAGATCGCGTACCGGCAACGGATAGATCTGCTCTACGCGGCAAATTGCCACCGCCGGCGTCGCCTCGCGGTGCGGGCTCGTCAGGAGATCGACCCCGACTTTGCCTGTGCAGAGGATCAGTCGTCGAATCTCTTCCACCGCCCGCCGCGGAGCAGGCCGCTCGTCTTCCGACCGCGGCATCGGCCACACGCCAGGATCGTCGATGACTCTCAGCCATCGTCCCTCCGCGAGATCACGAGGCGCGGACGCGACGAGCGGATGCCGCAGCAGGCTCTTCGGGGTAAGGACGACGAGCGGCAAGGGATCGTCTTTGAGCAGCAGTGCCTGACGCCGCAGCAGGTGAAAGTACTGCGCGGCAGTCGTGCAGCTCGCGAGACGCAGGTTGATGTCGGCGGCGAGCTGCAGAAAACGCTCGGGGCGCGCGCTCGCGTGATCGGGGCCTTGTCCCTCGTATCCATGCGGCAGCAGCATCACCAGCGACGGCTCCTGCCCCCACTTGGCGCGCGCCGACAGCAGGAACTCGTCGAGCATCAACTGCGCGCCGTTGATGAAGTCGCCGTACTGCGCTTCCCACACGACGAGCCGTTCCGGCGCCTGGACGCTGTAGCCGTACTCGAAGCCGACGGCGGCGTTCTCGCTCAACGGACTGTTGCGCACCTCGAACGAGGCGCGCGCCTGCGGCAGATGCTGGAGCGGCACGAATCGTTGACCGGTCTTCGAGTCGTAGAACACCGAGTGCCGGTGACTGAAGGTGCCCCGCTCGACGTCCTCGCCGGTGAGCCGGATCGGGATGCCGTCGGCCAGGATGGACGCGAACGCGAGCTCTTCGGCGGTCGCCCACTCGATCGTGCGATCGTCAGTCGAGTCGAACACGTGGCGGCGGCGTTCCCGCGGCCGCGCCAGCTTGCGATGGATCGAGAACCCGTCCGGCTCGGTCATCAGCTGCGCGTTGAGTTCGCGCAGACGATCGAGGGCGACAGCGGTTCGGACTCTGCCGGCCGTGCCCGGCGCCGCGATTTCCGGCGTCGGCTCGACGTAGTGCTTTTCCGCGTCCAGCGCTTCGAGCCGGCGCTGCAGGTCGTCAATCCGCGCGGTCAGCATCGCGTCGGCTCGTCCAGGCTGGATGACGCCGCGTGATTCGAGCGTCTCCGCCCAGAGCTGCCGGACCGTCGGATGCGCGACGATGCGCTGGTACATCAGGGGCTGGGTGAACGCCGGTTCATCGCCTTCGTTGTGCCCGTAGCGGCGGTATCCCACCAAATCGATCAGCACGTCACGCTTGAACTGCTCGCGGTACGCGAATGCCAGCCGCGCGGCCTCGACGGAAGCTTCCGGATCGTCCGCGTTGACGTGGATGATCGGGATCTTGAATCCACGCGCAAGCCCGCTCGCGTAGAGCGTGCTGTAGGCGTCGGACGGCTCCGTCGTAAATCCGATCTGATTGTTCGCGATGATGTGAATCGTGCCGCCCGTCGTGTATCCCGCGAGACGATACATGTTGAGCGTCTCGGCCACGACGCCCTGTCCTTGGAACGCGGCGTCGCCGTGAATGAGAATCGGGAGCACCGTATCGGGGTTGAAGGACGGCGCGCCCGGACGGCCGGCATCGGTTCCGGCCGCGCGCGCCATGCCCTCGAGCACGGGATCGATCGCCTCGAGATGGCTCGGATTGGGCGGCATCGAGACGACGAGATCGACGGCCTCGCCGCCGTGAATCGCGCGCGACGCGCCCAGGTGATACTTGACGTCGCCGCTCCATTCCAGCCCTTCGATGTCCAGCGCGCTGCGCGCGGGATCCTTGAACTCGGCCAGGATCTGCTCGTACGGCTTGCAGAGTACGTGCGCCATGATGTTGAGACGGCCGCGATGCGCCATCCCGATGAACGCGCGGCGAAGTCCCGCCTCGGCCGCCTCCGCGACTACCTCGTCCAGAATCGGCACGAGCACATCGAGGCCCTCGATCGAAAACCGTGTCTTGCCTGGAAACGATCGATGCAGGAACTTCTCGAACGCCTCGACCTGCGTCAGCCGATCGAGCAGCGCGACCGGATCGATCGGATCGGCCGGCGCGCGGAAGCGTCCCGTTTCGACGGCGTTCCGCAGCCAGTGCCGTTCCTCGGGGAGAAAAATGTGGGCGAAGTCGTACCCGGTCGTCGAGCAGTAGATTCCGCGGAGACGATCCGCGACCTCGGCCATCGATGACGCGTTCTCAGCAATGGGACCCGTCACCAGGCTCGCCGGCAGTGTTCGCAGGTCATCGTCCGTGACGCAGTGTGTCGACAGCTCCAGAGCCTGGTCGCCGCGCGGCCGGCTGCCCAGTGGATCGATCTGCGCCGCCAGATGGCCGTATCGACGGATTGACTGCGCGAGGTTGAAGGCACCGACTGCAACAAGGAGGTTCCGGGGTTCCGGAGTTCCGAGGTTCCGGGGTTCCGGAGTTCCGAGGTTTTCTGGCGGGGTCCAAGACTCGAAAAATTCGCGCGTTGCTGGATCTACGGAATGCGGATCGCGCTGGTACTTCTCGTACAGCTCGGCCACATAGGCCGCGTTGACGCCTTGAAAGATGTCGGGCCCGGACGGCATCGCATGATCATAGCCGGTGGCCGTGAGGCTTTCAGCCTTTGAGCCCTTTTGCCACTTTGTCTTCGAGTTCTCCGCGCCTCCGAGCCTCCTGTCATTCCGCCCGCAGCGTGCGCGCCGGATCGGTGCGCATCGCGCGCGTCGCGGGCGCCCACGCGGCGACGAGCGCCACGATCAGGATGAGCGACGCGACGGCGAGGAACGTCGACGGATCGCCCGGAGTGATGCCGTAGAGGAGCGATGTGGATGCATGCGCGAGACCCATCGCGAGCAGCAGGCCGACGGCCATGCCGATGGCGACGACCTTCAGCCCCTCACCAAGGATCATCCTGCCGATCACCGCCGGCGACGCCCCGAGTGCCAGCCGGATCCCGAGCTCGTGCCGGCGCTGGCCGACCGAATACGAGATCACGCCGAACAGCCCGGCTGCCGCCAGCGCGAGCGCCAGCCCGGCGAATCCTGCAAAGAGCCCGTTGATGATTCGGAAGCTTGCCAGCTCATCCTCGATGATCTGACGCATCGTCCTCACCTCGGAAATAGCGACCATCGGATCGATCGCGCGCATGAGCGACTGAACGTCCTTGGCGCGGCCCTTTGGATCGTCGGTCCTGACGAATGCCGTCACCGCGGCAAGAGGCCACTGACCCATAGGCACGTAGACCTGCGGGCTGACGCGCGTCACCTGGCTGTCACGTGTGTCGGTGACAACACCGACAATCGTCGCCGTCCGGTTGCCGCGCTCGACGTCGTGAATCGTCACCGTCCGGCTGACGGCGTTCTGGACGCCGTCGTAATAACGTTCGGCCGCCATGCGGTTCAGGACGACGACCGGCTGCCGGCCGGCGGCATCATCTGCGGTGAATGCGCGCCCGGCGAGTACGCCGATTCCCGCGGCCTTGAAAAACCCGGGGCTGACGTCGAACCAGCACGCCCACGGTTGTTGTTCGGGTTTTTCGCCGTCGTGGAGCGTTCCCGACAGCGGGCGCGCGACGTCAGCATCGAGGACCGGAACGTGCGACGTCAAGCCGGCGCCGGCCACACCCGGCACGTGTGTCAGCCGCGATTCGACCTCCCGCATGAACTGGACCTGCGCATCGGGCGTCGGATAGCGATCGCCCGGCAGATCGAACTTGTACGTGAGAAGCACCGGCACGTCGAATCCGAGATCGATTCGTCCCATGTACAGCATCGACTGGACGACCAGCGCGGAGACGACGAGCAGCGCGAAGGCGAGCGCGACCTGCGATCCGATGAGCACACTGCGGCGGCGGCCCGCCATCCGGCCGGTGCTCGTCCGCGCGCCGTGGAGCGTTTCGGCGAGTACGGATCGTCCAGTCGTGAGCGCCGGCCACAGCGTAAACAGCACGGGCGTGAGGACCGACAGCAGCGCCGTGAACACCAGGACGTTGCCGTCGATCTGCACCATAGTCCGGAGGAACGGCTCGGTCGCGGCGGCCTTGATGATCCGAAGTCCCGTGTGGGCCAACGCCAAACCGATGAGACCGCCGGCGAGGCTCAGCATCAGACTTTCCACGAGCACGGGCCGCATCACCTGCCACCGCGACGCGCCGAGCGCCAGTCGCACCGCCTGCTCCTGTCGACGTGCGACGAGCCGCGCGAGCACGAGGTTGGCGAGGTTCGCGCAGGCAATGAGGAGGACGAACACGACGATCACGCCGAGGAGCGCGAGGATCGCCCACGTGTTGTTGGATGCCAGAACGGTCTTGGTGGAGCGGACGTGCGCCTGCCAGCCGGCGTTGGTCTGTGCGTGCTCACGGACCTGTCCCGCGACGATTCCCTGGAGCTCACCGTCGGCCGACGCGAGCGTCGCCGACGGAATCAGGTGCCCGACCACTCGCAAGGTCCGGCGATCGCGCGGCTGATTCGCGTCGAGCGGCAGCGGCGCCCAGATGTCGATCTCCGAAAGATTGCCGATCTCGATCGCGGCGGGCAGCACGCCGACGATCGTGAGCGGTCGGCCGTCGAGCATGTACGTCTGCCCGATCGCCTTGGAGTCGCCGTGAAATTCCTTCTGCCAGTATCGATAGCTGAGAATGCCCGTGGCAGCGCGTCCGACCGCGTCTTCACCCGGCTGGAATAGACGGCCCCGCTCGGGCCGAAGTCCCCACACATTGAAGAGGTTCGCCGTGGCGCGTGACGTCTGGACGCGCTTGGCGTCGCCGTGGCCGGTGAACGTGCCGAACCGCATTTCGTACGCGGCCAGCGAATCGATGCTCGCGAGCCGCCGCCACTCGAGAAAGTCCGGCATCGACGCCGGCGATCGCTCGATGCCGCGCTCCGGGTTGGAGACGATGATCCATCCCAGCCGTTCCGGGTTTTCGATCGGCAGCGGCCGGAGCACGAGCGGATTCGCGATGCTGAAGAGCAGCGTGTTCGCGCCGATGGCCAGCGCCAGCGTGAGCATCGTGATCGCACTGTAGCCTGGCGATCGCAGGATTGTGCGGACGCCGACGACCAGATCGCGCCAGATGCGGGACATGTCGAATCTCCAATCGGATGACTGCGCGCGGGCCGGCCCGCGGACGGCACGCGCC
>JBLNGH010000098.1:0-5859 GCA_050264575.1 Acidobacteriota bacterium
TCCGGTGCGAAACGCGCCGCGGACCAGTGTGGTTCAAACAGCTGATGAGCCCCCACAGCTGACTCCGTACGATAAGCGAGATGCTCATCGACGCGCGGACCCCCATGTTCTTCATGTACTCGATGTGAATCGGCGAGACGCTTCGAAGGACCGAGAAGCTGAGGTCGAGTGGTGCTCCTGTGTCGGGGCGCAGCGCCGGAACGATCCGCGCTGGCTTCTGGTCGGCGTCGAAAATGAGACGCAACCAGTTCTGGAGATACAGCCTGCGTGCCTGCGCGGGGATGTCGGACGCGGGATAGCGCAAGCCGAGATACGGCTCGTGCACCGCATCCCTCGCTTCGGCATCGACGGAACCGCTGCCGTCCTCGTGGAATCGATAGAACATCACGCGCTCGAATCCAGTCGTTCGCCGCATCTCCTCAGTGATGATCGCGGCAAGCTCGCTCAACGTGCTCGCGCGCTGCACACGCAAGAGCGCCGCCCGGAACGGGTGATGGATCGAACGCTCCTCCGAAGTCTCCGGGTTTGGCTCGAGCTCGAGGATCGCGACGCCCTCGTAACGGTGAACGATCCCGTCGAATCGCTTCCCGGAGGCGCCGATGCTCAGCGGGTTCGCGTCGTGCCACCGCTGTTCGCGCAGCACCGAACGCACCTCTTCGGCGCCGGCCGGATCCACGATCTCTGAGAGCGGCCGATCGAGCGCTTCGTCCACGCCCAAGAAAAGATGCTCGCTCACGTTCTCGCTGACCTGCGTGACGTTCATCTGGTCGTCCAACGCCACGAGCACGCCGAAGGGCTGAACCGCTCCCGGTATGTGGATCGGCTCGCGCTCACAATCGTTCAGATCGACCATCCCGATCCCCCTCGACCAATCGCCGCCCATCGCGCGAACGCATCGAAGGTCGCCGTCGCGGCACTGATGATCTTTGCGGTTGATGCGCCGGAGCGCGGCAGTCCGTCGAGCCATGCCACGACGGCCGTCCACCTCGGTAGCGTCTCCTCCCCATCGCCGGCGAAGAACGCAGCCCCGCTCTCTTTCGCGAGGCCGAGTCGCCGGTGCAACAGCGCGCTGACGACCTGTCCTCCGAGGCACGCGCCTTCGAGCACGTACAGGCACCCGGCAAGATCCTCGACGCATGACAACTGCGGTCGGTCACTACATAGCGGGAGCGCCGAGAGATCGGCCGGAGCCCGGCCGAGCGCCAGGAAATCGTGTTCGATGAGCCCAGCGCGAGCGCGCAACGGAAACCCGAGCGGCAATTCCGCGGCCGCGAGCCGCGTTAGGTCGATCTCGACGGGGACGTAGAAGCCGTAGAACCTCCCGAGCACGCGGAGATACCGGGGCATGTCGAGGCCCGGATCGAGCAGCCCGAGCTGGGCTTCGAGGTGCTGATGCACGGCTGCAGTCTCGCGCTTCAAGCGCTGCCGCAACGAAGTCTCGTTGAGCCCGCTCTCGGTGTCGGCCACGTAGAGATAATGACGCACAGAGAGCAATTCTCTAAAGGTCGATTGGGCAAAACGATCAGCCCGGGCAGCCGCATTCACGGCGTTGATCGACACACTGCGGATCAAGCAGTAGCACGGCTGCGGGAACGGCGTCCGGCAGAGAGTTCTATAGTGAAATCACCCTGTGCTGTAAGTCATTGAAAACACGGGGCAAATTTCGTGGCTGGGTGTTCGGGACGATTTCCGCAACTGCCTGATTGCTGCCGCGTGAGTGACGACAGCGGGCAGCGCTGCGCCCGAGGCGCACTTGGCAGGACGGCGCAACGGGTTTGGACGCCTCGGTCGTCCGAATTCTGTAGACAAGTTTCGGACATGCAACCGGAGTGCGTGGTGTTGGGCCATCAGAGACAAATACCGTCGCTTCGCGGTCAGTTCTGGTCGTCTTGTCCGCGCGAGAAGGCTGACCGGGCTTTGGTCAGTACCGGGCCGGCCACCTTGGGGTTGTTGTTCGCATCCGCGCGACCTCAATCGCTATACTTCCAGCCGTTTGCCTCTGATTCCCGGCAGTACCCGCCTCGGCATCTACGAAGTCACCGCCCTCATTGGCGAAGGCGGGATGGGGCTGGTGTACCGCGCTCGCGATACGAAGCTGAATCGCGATGTCGCGCTCAAAGTCCTCTCGGATTCATTCACGAGCGATCCCGATCGACTCGCCCGGTTCACGCGCGAAGCGCAGACGCTCGCATCTCTGAACCATCCGAACATCGCGCACATACACGGCCTCGAAGAGTCGGGCGGTGTACGTGCGCTGGTGATGGAACTCGTTGAGGGTGACGATCTCTCCCAGCGGATCGCGAAGGGCGCCATCCCGACCGATGACGCCTTGCCGATCGCGAAGCAGATCGCGGACGCCATGGAAGCCGCGCACGAACAGGGGATCATTCATCGGGATCTGAAGCCCGCGAACATCAAAGTGCGTGGTGACGGCACGGTGAAGGTCCTCGACTTCGGGCTGGCCAAAGCGCTTGATGCGAAGCCGTCGAGCGCGACGGACGTCGCGTTCGCGCCGACGATCACGGCGCCCGCGATGACGCACGCCGGGATGATTCTCGGCACTGCGGCCTACATGAGTCCCGAACAGGCGCGCGGGAAGGCCGTCGACAAGCGTGCGGATATTTGGGCTTTCGGGGCCGTGCTGTACGAGATGCTCTCCGGCAGGCGTGCGTTCGCGGACAGGGACCTGTCGCTGACACTCGCGAACGTCCTGCACCGGGAGCCGGACTTCGACGCGCTTCCGCCCTCGGTGCCCGCACGCGTCATTCAGGCGATCCGCGTGTGCCTGCGGAAGGACCCGAAGCAACGCGCGGCTGACATCCGCGATGTGCGCCTCGCACTCGAGGGCGCGTTCGAGACGGCCGCGCCTCAGACGGCGCTCGCTGCGGGGGCTGTGCCGCGGTCGGTCGTGGCCCGCGCGCTGCCAGCCGTGTCGGCGGTGTTGGCCGTCGCGCTGGGTATCGCCCTGTGGGCGCCATGGCGTTCGGAGAAACCGGTGGATCGGCCACTCGTGCGGCTCGATGTCGATCTGGGCGCAGACGCGGCGTTCCCTCTCTACAACACTGGAACGAGCGTTGCGATCTCGGCCGATGGCATGCGGCTGGCGTTCGTCTCGCGGGGTCGATTGTTCACGCGGCGCCTCGATCAACCGACGGCCACCGAGCTGGCCGGTACGCAGGGAGCCCACGATCCGTTCTTCTCGCCTGACGGGCGGTGGATTGGATTCGCCCTCCTCGAAAGGGTCAGCAAGATCTCCGTCGACGGTGGACCCGTCGTGCCGGTGGGAGCCATCGCCGCCGACGGGGTATTCGGCGGCGCGAGCTGGGGGGAGGACGGTTTCATCTACGTGGGTGATTCCGCTGGGAAGGGTCTGCAGCAACTGCCAGACGCTGGAGGTGCGGCCAAGATCCTGGTGCCCAATGACGGCGGCGAGGCCAACGTTGAACCGCAGGTCCTGCCAGGTGGGAAGGCGCTCGTGTTCGCCGCGGGCAACGCCTCCAGCGGCGTGGACTCATACACCATCGAAGTCCTGAGACTGGCCGATGGCCACAGAACGGAGTTGATCCGGGGCGGTCAATCCCCGCGTTATCTGGCATCGTCGGACGGGACCGGCTATCTGGTCTATGTCAACAAAGCCACGCTCTTTGCGATCCGGTTCGATCTGGCCACGCTTGAAACCCGCGGCACGGCCGTGAAGTTGCTCGACGACGTCGCCTATGGCGTCCAGATGAACGCTGGTCTCTTTGCCATCTCTCGCGCGGGGACGTTGATCTACCGCAAGGACCGGAGCGCCGCTGCGGCCCTGACGACGATGCAATGGATCTCTGCATCGGACGAGGTCACGAGCACAAAGGCCCCGCTACGCCCGACGCCGGGCGCCTATCAGATGCCTCGATTGTCGCCGGACGGCACGCGGATCGCGTATGTGATCTCAGAGGGAGCGAATCAGTACGACATCTGGGTCTTCGATCTACAGCGGGACGTCCCCAGGCGGCTGACCGCCGGCGGCGTCAACCTGTCACCAGTCTGGAGTCCGAACGGCCAATACATCGTGTTCGAGAAGATCGGTCAAGGCCTCTTCCAGGCGCGCACGGACGACGCCAGTCAACCACAAGCACTGATGCCACGCAGCGTCCCCCAGCTTCCATGGTCGTTCACACCGGACGGCAAGCAGCTCGCGTACTTCGAAAAAGTTCAAATCTGGACCGTGGCGCTGGAGGATCAAGGCGGTCAGTTGAAGGCCGGAACGCCGGAGCAGTTCATCAAGAGCACTTCCAACGACCAGTCGCCGTCGTTCTCACCAGACGGCCGCTGGCTGGCGTATCAGTCGACGCAATCAGGAAAGAATGAAGTGTATGTCCGGGCATTCCCAGCGCCGGCAACCTCCTCAGGCGGCCAGCGGCAGGTCTCCAACAATGGCGGGGTTCTTCCGCACTGGTCGCGCACTGGGCTCGTGTACCAGTCGGGCGACCAATTAATGACCGTCAGCTACACCGTGAAGGACACCACGTTCATCGCCGACAAACCCCGCGTGTGGATCGCGTCACTCAGCGGCGCGACTGGGTGGGATCTCGCCCGCGACGGCAAGCGCGTTGTGGCGCTGATCCCGGAAAGCACTGCCAAGGCCCCGCCGCCGGAGCACGAGATCGTGATGCTCCAGAACTTCGCCGACGAGCTGCGGCGGCGCGTGCCGTTCGGCAGGTAGTCGGATCTGCGGCATCGGCGGCGCGCGCATCGGCCACTAGTGCAGAGGGATCTGGCGCCTTGGATCTAGCCGCGCAGGCAGCTTTGGAAAAGTCCGGCTTCGTCGTGCTTCCCGGGCCCTTTGCTGTCGAGCAGCTCGGTGCGGTGGCAGACGCCTACGACGCGGAAGTCGGGGCCGCGGTCGGAGATGACATCCGCGCAGGATCGACGTCGACCCGCGTGGTGGACTTTGTCAATCGTGGCCCGTTGTTCGATCCGTTGTACGTCTATCCTCCACTGCTGGATGCCGTGGCTCTCACCGTCGGCCAGGCATTCAAGCTCAGCTCACTGCACGCGCGGACCCTCCGGCCCGGGTCGACGGTGCTGGACATCCACATCGACGTCGAACGCGACTCCGCCGACTGGCCGCTGCTCGGCTTTATCTTCATGGTCGACCCGTTCACACCTGACAACGGCGCCACGCGCTTCATCCCCGGTTCCCATCGCTGGCGCAACTCTCCAAGGGACGTTCGCCTGCAGGAGTTCACCGGGCAGTTGGTGTCGGCATGCGGGCCTGCAGGGTCCCTTCTCGTGTTCAATGGCTCGACATGGCATGGCCAGGGTGTCGACGCCTCCAAGCGGCCACGTCGATCGCTGCAGGGCGCGTTCATTCCGCGCGACGGACGCGCTGCCACGGACTTCGGGGCGCGCATGCAGCGAGAGACATTCGAGAGACTCTCACCACTGGCAAGGCAACTGCTCGGGCTCTGAAGCTCGCAAGCCATTCTCGGCGACTCCGATCGGTTCGTCGAAAAGGAGTTGCAGCCCGCCTTGCTGGAAGCACCGTTCGTCCCGGTAGGGCATCGCGCTGTCACTGCGCCACCAGCCAGGGTACGACCGCAGCTATCATTTCATCTCGACGTCCATGGTCGATCACCATGCGGAGAGATTGCGAAGGGGATAGACGATGACGCTCAATCGACGCGAGTTCGTTCAATTGGCCGCGGCGATGGGGGCCTCGCTGGCGTGGGGCGGCTCGGCTCGAGCGTCAACCCCCGGCTGGCATGAGCGGCGCGACCTTTATCCGGAGGGCGTCGCGTCCGGCGATCCCGATCCGAGCAGCGTGATCCTCTGGACTCGGCGGCCGTTCGAGTCGGGCGGCAGACGTGTGCTCAC
>JBLNGH010000099.1:0-7735 GCA_050264575.1 Acidobacteriota bacterium
GCTCGCCGAAAAGGATGTCAAGCTCGTGACGCTGCGCACGCCGATTCCAGGGCTGAGCAACGTCATCTTCACCGACCGCCCGGAACTCGATGTGCTCACGACGGTGATGAAACGAGTTGGCGGAACGGCCCGGCGCCAGCCGGCCGCCGTCATGGAGACGCCCAATCAGCCGGCGGGCGCAGCTGTGGACGTGCGGGCGTTCTGGAACCGGTTTTTCCCGATGCGGCAGGGACACTGGGCGGGTTGGGTCTTCGAAACGTATCCGATCATCACCGACGTGACGTTCCAGGATGCCGGACGCACCCGGGCAGCCGTCCGTGTTCAGGTCGGCTACTCAGGCTGTACGGTCGTACTCGTCAAAGAATCCGGCAAGTGGATCGCGCGCGAGCTGACGAATTTCTGGGTTACCTGACGACGTAGAGCTGCATCACATCGTAGACAACCGCCGACAGATAGAGCAGACAGAATCCGCCGACGAACGCCGGTGCCAGAAAACGCCGCGTGAGAATCCGGCGGCGTGCCATCCGTTCAGCCTGATGCCGACGTCGCGTCAATTCGGCGCGGCCTCGCGACCGTACGCGTTCAGAGCGCGCCGGATCGGGCGAGACCACGCTCAAGCGAGCGAGATTCATGAGAATCGGATCGCGGAGTTCGTCTGGTGTCATCACGTCACCTCGTGCCGCGCGAACTTCGACCACCCTACGACCGGCGTCACGGTCGGATCCATGCGCGTCGCGAGCAACGCGCGGGCCCGGCTCAGCCGTTGCCGCATCGTCTCCGGGCTCACGCCGCAGACGTCGGCTGCCTCCGCCGGGCGCAGCCCCTCGACCGCCACCAGCAACAGCGCTTCGCGATAACGGACGGGCAGACCCGCCAGCGCAGCTTCGAGGCGGCGCTCCGTTTCGTTCGCGGCCGTGGACTCGAACGGCGTCGGGCGGGGCGATCCGAACGGCCACAACCCGATCAAGCCGGCGGCATGGGAGTCCTCCACCAGTCGCGACCGGCAGTAGCTTGCGTAGAGATTGCGCGCGACCGTGAAGAGCCACGGCGCCAGCCGCGTGTCCGGCCGAAGCCGTCGCGCCTGAGCCACGAGTCGCAGCCACGTTTCCTCGAGAAGATCCTCCGCCACATCGCGCCGGCGCGACAGCCGGGCGAGAAAGTTGAACAGCCGCGCGTTGAGGTAGTCGTAGACGACGTCGAAGGCTTCAGCGTCGCCGGCGCGCAGGCGGCTTACGAGGGCCAGTTCGGACTCCCGGTCCACATTAGTCATAACGCGCCACCCCGCAAAACGTGACATCCGTCACGTTCCGGCCTCTCACGCGTTGAGATCCAATCGGCCAAAGGAGTCGAGTGCATGACGCTCTTCCAGATTCTGTCCCAGGCGGGCATCCACGCGATCCTGACCATGATCGTCAGCGTCCTTCCGCTCGGTGCGGGCATTGCCTACGTCTTCCGGCCAACTGAACAGCGGCTTGCGCTGATGCGGCCGATCTCGCTGGCCGGCATCTTCGCCGCGTTGTCGGGCCTCGCATCAGGTCTCGTCCACGTCCTCCGGCACATCGCGATGAGCGAGCCGGTCAAGTGGAATCTCGTGGCTCTGGGCACTGCAGAAGCGCTCGTGCCGCTGTACATCGCCTCGAGCTGTCTGACGGCCGCCTGGCTCTGCGTCGCGGTGGGGTTGAGAAGACAGGCTTGAAGCGTGAAAGCCGGAAAGCCTGAGAGCCCGAAAGGCTAAAAGCCGACTTTTGCGAGCTTGTCGGAAACCTGTGCCTGAAGCGCCGGCGGTACCTGACCGAGGAACGCTTGAATGACCGAGGGCGACGGCGGCGAGCCGTACGGCGGCCGCAACGGATAGATCGCCCGATACGCGCGCTGCATCGTCTCGTGGCCGACAAGTTGATAGATATCGAGCAGCGCCGCCACGCCTTCGTTCGAAGGCACATTCGGGGTCCAGTTTCTTGTAAAGGTCCAAGATCGCGGATCGGTGGAACCGGTCCGAACCACGTTGTACCCGTACAGCTCGATGAACTGATTGAGCGATTCGTGCCCCATCCAGCTGTGTCCGAGCTCGTGCGCCCAGATTGAGTCGTACGGTAATCGCGTCGGGCCGGTCCGCCCCTCGTAGGTGGTTCGATCCTCGGTGTAGATGACGCCGCCACCGCCGCTGTTGCCGACGACGAAGCCGTACCAGATCTTGATCGCCGGCGTAGACAGCGGCACGTCGTAGAAGCGTTCGATGATCGGAAGGACCGGTTCCAGCGTACGGACGGCGTCCGTTGCTTCGTTCCGCATGCTCTCGAGCGCGAACACGGTGGCGAATGGGACCGCGCGCCCGTTGATCGACGCGCTCTGATCTTCGAACCATCGCCGGCCGTTGTTGATGTCGCCGGCGAGCGACGGGTTCTGGAGCATCGCGATCTTGGCCTCGATCTGCGTCCGATTCTGCGGATTGCGAGGAAGGTTGTCCTGGTTCTGCGCGAGCGCCTGGCCGATGTACCGCGAAAGCTCCTGCAGCATCGACGTCACCGTCGGCGTCAGGCCGGACGGGATAGTCGGCGGCGTCGGAGTGGGCGGCGGCGTGGTTTGTGGTGTGGGCTCGGTCGGTGGCGCGGGTTTGTCGGAGCTGCCACAGGCTGCCGTCAACATCGCGACAATCGCTGCCGTCGCACTCAATCCAGATAACCGCACGGTACCCGCTATCGTCATCTGGTCCCCTTGTCAGCAGGCACAGCTCTGTAACAGCGGCGAACTGACAAAGCTCTAGGCTACGTGAACCAGGCCCCAGGGGTGGGTTCCAGCAGCAGCCAGGATGTCACTCCAAGCGCTTCACGGCCACCGGCCTCGTCGAAGGCCATCCGGGCGGCCTCATGCGCCACCCTGACGCGTTCTCGCAGGCTGATCCACCAGTCACAGCCTCGAACGGTTGCCAGGAACGGATCCCGATCGAACACCGGCAGGCAGACGAAGCCGGCGTTTACAGCGTTCTCGAGCGACTGACGCGCACGTTCAGGTTCGCCGATCTGCGAGTAGATTTCCGCGACGTAGAAGAGTCCCTCGCCGTCCTTGAAGCCCGACGCTTCCAGCGCGGCGACCGCGGCCAGCGCATCATCGCGGCGGTTTTCGAGCAACGCGCGCCGCGCCGTGGCGAAACTCTGGAGGTGCGCCACTGAGGCGAAGCGTGCCTCCTCCCGCCGGGCGGCCTCGATTGCGTCGGCGTCCCGCCCCATGGCGCAGAGCACCCGCGATTCGATCGGATCGCTCGTGCGATGCCCTTCGTCGAGCGCCCGGGCGTAGTCGCCCGCCATGTAGTACGTGTGCAAGACGCTCGTCGAAATGGACGGGTCGAGATGGCGGGCGTGAGCGTGGGCGACGATCGATTCGGTAAGCAGGCCGCAGTACCGGCACGCGTGCACCATCGCCGCGTAGATCTGCGGTTCGGCGCGTCGCGTGCGCGCGCGTGATGTGAGCCGGACGAGTGCGTCCCGAGCGCGTCCAAGATCGATCTCGAGCTGCGCATAATAATGCAGCGCCGCGCCATTGTCGGGATCCTGCTCGAGCGCCTTGGTCAGCGCCGTCTCGGCCAAAGCGCAGAACGACGGGTCACCGTATTTGCCGAGGATGCGATCTAGCCGGCCACGTTCGGCCCATGCGGGCGCGAATCCGGGATCGAGGGACAGACTCTGATCGAAGTACGCGCGCGCCTGCGACCAGCTGGCCGACTCCATCCGCAACTGCATCCCGCGGAGATAGAGATCGTAGGCTTTGGTGTTGGCCGGCTGCACGGCCGGGCGCGTGTCGCGGTCGGCCGGCGCAAGCGGGAGCGATTCACGAACGCGCCGGGCCAGGTCCTCATGGACGGCGAACACCGCGCCGAGACTGGTTTCGGTCGCGTACGTCCACCAGACGTCACCTTCCGGCGCGGACAGGAGCTCGGCATGGATCCGAAGTTTGTCACCCCGCCGAAGGATTGATCCCGTTAGCACGAGATCGACCGCCAGCGCGTCTGCGATCGCGCCGAGATCGGCCCCCTCGCGCGCAAACCGCGCCGATGCGAGCGTGGATCGGACGACGAGCGACACCATGCCGGCCAGCGCGCTTGCGAGGGCGTCGGCAAAACTCCCGCCGAGATGATCGATGTCGGGATCGGGGTTGATCAATCTGAAGGGCAGGACGGCCAAGCGCAGGATTGGTCGGATCTCGGTTGCCTCGCTGCCGGACACGAGCGCTGCGACGGTCTGGAGGTCGCCGGCCAGGGCCGCCGCGCTTGGGTAGCGCCGCGCCGGATTCTTCGCAAGGGCGCGATGCAAAACGCGGTCGATCGCGACGACGGCCGGTGATCCCGTGAGCGCCGGCGCGGTCTCGTGCAACACCGCGTGAATGACGGCAGCGACTGTGCGCCCACTGAATGGCGGCCGGCCGGTGAGCATCTCGAACAGCATCACGCCGACGGAGAACAGATCTGCCCGCGCGTCGACCTGGTCGCCCGTGATCTGCTCCGGCGCGGCGTACTGCGGGGTGCCGACGATGGTGCCCACCTGCGTGAGGCCGGCGCGCGTCCCCGTTGTGGCGTTGTCGAACGGCCGCGCAAGCCCGAAGTCCAGCACTTTGATTCCCGTGGCGGTCACGAAGATGTTCGACGGCTTGAGATCGCGATGGACCACACCGCGTGCGTGCAGCACCCCGAGTGCCTCGACGACGAGCCGCACGAGCCGAACCGCTTCGGCCGGCGCGAGCGCGCCTCGCAGGAGCCGCGCGGCCAGCGATTCGCCCTCTACCAGCTCCATGGCGATGAACGGCTGGCTGTTCCATTCGCCAAGCTCGAACACCTGACAGATGAGCGGATGCGACAACCCCGCCGCGGTCCGTGCCTCGCGAACGAGACGACGCTGTGAATCAGGATCGCTGGCGTCGCCGCGAAGCACCTTCAGTGCGATACGCCGCCCCAGCCGCTCGTCGATGGCGACGTACACGACGCCCATTCCGCCCTCGCCGAGCTGACGAAGGACCCGGTACGGCCCGATTTGCAGCGGCACCACCGGATTCTCGTCCACATCAGCGAGTTTAAGAGGACCACTGGCGGACGGCAAAGAGGACACGAGCCAGGAGGATCGTCGCAACAGTGAGCTTCCAGGCAGAGCGCGGTCGCCGGCCTTACATCCTCAAGACTGCGTACACCAGAAAGCCGAACAGGACAACGAAAAGACACAGGTCGTAGGCGATGCCGACCGCAAGGGCCTTCACGACGGTCTTCGGCCAGGAATCGCGAAACACCCGGTGAAATGCAACCAAGCCATACCAAACGACATAGCCGGCAAACGACAAGCCTGCAAGGGCGGCAATCGTCCTGGATGGGATGAGACCGACGACGATCGAAAGGATCAAGAACGCGCTGAAGACGGCGGCGTGTATGTGGAGGGCGACGTACAGATGCGCCGGATAGCGTGGGTGCGACTTCCGCCATGCCAGATTCGTGAGAAGCGCGAATACCGGCAGGAGAATGAACATTGCCTTCGGAAGCGCCGCCTCGAATTCCCGGTTGAACCGCTTCGAGTCCCTGGTTGCACGCTCGACCCGGTCGACGCCGAAGATCCGGGCGAGCGGGCTTCTCTCGTAGAGCTCCCGTTCTTCCGGGGTCAGCGGTCCCGTCGTGTCCCGCCGCGTGAAGGACACGCCCGCCATCTCGCGTGTGGTTCGAAGACCAGTCTCCTCTATCAGGGCCCGACCTCCGAAGAGCGCGACGCTGCAAATCAGGTACACGCGCAGCGGCGTCAGCCAGCGCGCGCGGCGGCCAGCCAGAAAGTCGGCCGTGAGCAGGCCGGGCTTGAAAAAAAGTGCTTTCAGTGTCGCCGGGACCTTGCCGTCCCAGTGCGTCAGTTCGTGCGTCGTTTCGTGCAGGAATCCGGCAAGCGTCAGGTCCGACGACGTGGCCTTCTGACCGCAGCGCGCGCAATAGGCGCCGGTCAGGGCGGCGCCGCAATTCAGGCAGACAGCGGAGGTTGTCGCGGCCATTTGCAGGAAACGGGTGGCGCCCATGATAATCCGGCGTCCCCATCCCAGAGGAGGCCGCGTGCGCATCAGACGGATCGATCCGATCTCGGCAGCGAAAGTCGGCGGTGTGTTGTATGCAGGTCTCGGGCTGGTCATCGGCGCGTGCGTGTCACTCGTCACGATGGGGATCGGCGGCGTTGCAGCCTTGACCGATGAGGGCAGTCACGCTGGAGCGATCGTCGGGATGCTCTTTGGCGCGGGCGCGATCGTCATCATGCCGATCTTCTATGGCGTGATTGGAGCGGTCATCATGCTGCTCACCGCTTTGCTCTACAACCTGGCCGCGAAGATCACCGGCGGTCTCGTGATCGAACTTCAACAGTGAGCCCGCCGTTTCAGCCGGGATGCTACGCGCTCGGTGGAATGGTCCTTGCTCAGAATCCCCATCCGACATCTTCAGGCCTCGAATGAAGCCGGCGTCATTACACAGCGTGCTGTTGCTTGCGGCGCTGGGCGCGATCCTCTGCGCCCCGCAACCGGCACGGGCGTCACAGGCGGCTGCCGCGCCCCGGACGTGCCAGATCGGGGTCTATCTCATCGCCCTGTACGACTTCGACCTGATGCGCGGCTCGTTCGGCGCCGACCTCTGGGTCTGGAGCACGTGCCCCGACCAGACGGTGAAGCCGCTCGAGGTGGCCGACTTCGAAAACGCCACTCAGCTGCAACAGCGGCTGCCGGCGACCTTCAACCGATCCGGCACGTACTGGTCCTACGTCAAGGTGTCCGGCATCTTCCGGCATCACTGGAACGTGCGCAGCTATCCGTTCGATCGTCAGCACCTGCACATCGTCATCGAACACACCGCGGATCCGTCGACGACCTTTTCGTACACCGCCGATCGTGAAGGGTCGAGGCCGAGCCCCGAGATCACGCTGGATGGGTGGAGAATCACGAACTTCCAGATCGGCGAGCAGAAGTACATCTACGACACCGTGTTCGGCGACCCGGCCTTCGTCGGCAGGAAGCAGAGCGACTACTCGCGTCTCGTCGTCACCGTGTCGCTGGCGCGGACCAAGCGATGGAGTTTCATCAAACTGGTCGCGGGCGTGTATGTCGCCTTCGCGCTCTCCGCGTTGTCTTTTCTTCTGGGTCCGTACGACGGCGGCCGGCGGACCGGCCTGCTGGGCGGCACCCTGTTTGCGGTCCTGGTCAATCAGCGCGTCGCTGAATCGGTCCTCGGCCGCGTCGAACAGCTCACCCTGCTGGACATCATCCACGTCGTCGCCATGATTTACATCTTCGCCATCGCGATCGCCGGAATCTACGCGCAGCGGCTCTTCAACAACGGCCAGGAAGAGCCCGCGCGCCGCAGCGACCGGATCGGCCTGTGGGTGACCTCGATCTCGTACGTGGTCGTGAACCTCGCGCTACTCGCTGCTGCCGCGATCCGCGGCTGAGCCGTCGTTGACGGTCGTGGCATTGGCGAACCCCGTACCGGCTTGCGTGCGGTAACCGAAAGGGACTGGCGTTGATGTCGTGGGTGGCCTCCGAGGGAGCTGACCCTCGAAATCACGCCTTCGTCCGCTCTGGTTTCGTACTATCGCGTATCGCCCGACTCCTACCCGGCTGATATGGAATGACCTCTCGTCAAGTCCCGGTGTTTCGATGAGGCGTGGCCACAGCTGGCAAGACGACGGACGACCGAGGGCGCTTCGACGACGAGTCACGCTGATATTCGGTGGTTACC
>JBLNGH010000100.1:0-2729 GCA_050264575.1 Acidobacteriota bacterium
TCACCGCTCGGCGAGCGGCAAGATAGCTGGCCAGGAGCGCAGCGGTCATGAGCACGAGCGCGGCGGCCGCATACGTCGTGAGGTCGGTCGGCGAGATCTCGAAGAGCAGAGCACGCACGTAGCGTGACAGCCACACCGCGGCGGCGAGACCGATCGCGGCGCCGGTCGCGACGAACGTCAACGACTGCGCGAGAATCCATCGCACGATTCGCGCGGCGCTGGCGCCGAGCGCCAGACGTAATCCGATCTCCGCCGTCCGCTGGCTGACGGCGTAGGCCACGACGCCGTAGACACCGACGATCGCAAGCGCGAGGGCGAGCGCGGCAAACAGCGTGAACAGCAGCGTCTGGAACTGGCGTTCGCGAAGCCTGAGCGACAGCGTCTCGTCGAGGGTCCGGATGTTGACGACAGGCTGGTTCCCGTCGATGGCCCAGACAGCGGCCTTGATCGCCGGAGCGAGCGCAACGGGCTCGCGTTCCGCGCGGACGGCGAGCTCGGACAACGGCAGCGGATACACCTCGGTCTGTGCCGCAGAAAGATAGACCTGGGGCTCGACAGGGCTGAGGCCGCCGTAGCGCCTGACATCGGCGACGACGCCGACGATCGTGATCCACGGCATATTGGGTCCGCGGTGAAGCCGCCTGCCGATCGGCTCCGCGCCCCCGAGGACCATCCTGCCGAACGCTTCGCTGACGACCGCGACCGGCAGGGCGCCCGTCCGATCGGCAGCAGCGAGCAGCCGCCCGCGCAACAGGCGCATGCGGAGCACATCGAAATAGCCCGGGCTGACCGACTGAAAGCCGACAACGACCTGCGGCTTCGTCCCGGGCTGACCGGCCAGCGGTTCGAGCGAGAACCCGCTGCTCCAGGCGCCGCGAAGCGGCAGGCGGTTGGCGAACGCGACGCTCTGCACGCCCGGAACAGCGGCAAGCCGCGCCGCGAGGTTCTCGAAGAACTCCAGTTTCGACTGCGGCGTCTCATAGCGGCTTGGCGGCAGCGCGATGTTGGCCGCCAGCACCCCGTCAGGCTCGAAGCCCAGCGGCACGCGATTGAGAACGATCAGGCTCCGCAGCATCAGACCGGCGCCGATGAGCAGGAGTGTCGAAAGCGCGATCTCGACCACCATCAGCCCCTGCCGGCTCTTGATCGCCCAGCCGCCAATCACAGACCGGTCGGTGGTTCGCAGGACTTCCGTCGGCCGTGTGCGGCTGACCTGCCACGCCGGGAGGATGCCGAAGACGACGCCGGTGAGGGTCGCGAGACAGATCGTGAACGCGAGCACCCGCGCGTCGAGCGCCACGCGGCTCAAATGCGGCAGCGACGCCGGCGCGAACGAGACGAGCGTGTCCTTCGTCCACAGGGCGATGACGAGGCCGACTGCGGCGCCGGCGAATGCCAGCACCAGGCTCTGCGTCACGAGCTCGCTCATGACGCGCCGCCTCGTCGCGCCGAGCGCGACGCGGATGGCGATCTCGCGCTGCCGTGAAATGGATCGCACGACCAGCAGGCTCGCGACGTTCGCGCAGGCGAGCACGAGTACGAGCGCGACGGCGCCGAGGAGGACCAGCAGCAGAGGCCGGACCAGCCGTGCCTGGTCGGCACCAAGTGGCGCAAGCGCCGAGCGGGTATCCGCCGTGGTTGGAAACTCCCGGGCGAGCGACTCGGAAATCGCCGTCATCTCGGCGCGCGCCGTCTCGAGCGACACACCAGGGGCAAGACGCCCAATGACGTCGACCTCGTGATCCTGACGGTTCGTGAGCACTTCCGGCGGAACGACGAGCGGCGCGAGCACGTCTACCGGGTCGGGACCCCGCGCGTCGCTGGGCGCCTGAAATCCCGCGGGCATCACCCCGACGACGCGGTAGACGCGATTGTCGAGTCTCACCGTGCGCGCGAGGATTCCCGTATCGCCGCCGAAGCGCCGCTGCCACAACCCGTGACTGATGACGACGACATCGTCCCGCCCGTCGCGATTCTCATCCGGCGCGAAGGGTCGCCCCATCGCCGGCATCACGCCGAGTGTCTGGAAATAGGACGCCGTCACATCTTCGGCGGCAAGACGTTCCGGTTCGCCGTCGCCGGTCAGGTTCTTGCCGGCCGGCTGAAAGGCGGCCATCGCGCTGAACGATCGCGCGCGCTGCGCGTAATCGACGTAGTTGGCCGGCGCGACGACCGACCGCGCTCCGGACTTGTAGCCGACCTCCCAGATCGACACGAGACGCCGCGGCTCCGGATAGGGAAGCGGCCGCAGCATGACCGCGTCAACCAGACTGAAAATCGCGGCATTGGCGCCGATGCCGAGCGCGAGCGTCACCACGGCCGCGACCGTGAAGCCGGGCGATTTTGCGAGCAGACGGATTGCGTAGCGAACGTCGTGGGCCAGTGTCTCGATCGGCCGGAACCCGCGCCGATCCCTGACGAGCTCCTTCGTCTGATCGAGGCCGCCGAGGTCGAGCCGGGCGGCCCGTCGCGCCTCGCCGCGGTCGAGACCGCGGCGGACGTACTCGTCTTCGAGCAGGCTGAGATGGGTCTCGAGCTCTTCGCCAAGCTCGCGATCGATGCGGCGCAGACGAAACAGTTCCCGGACGCGCGCGACGAAGATTCGCCAGCGCATCACGTCACGTGCCCGCCGGTTTGAGGACGCGCTCGACGACGGCCGACACGCGCGTCCATCGTTCGGTTTCGGCGGTGAGCTGCCGGTGCCCGCGCGGGGTCAGACTGTAGAACTT
>JBLNGH010000101.1:0-4223 GCA_050264575.1 Acidobacteriota bacterium
AAGGCGGCAAGTGACACCAGGGTCCGGAGGCCGTGATAGAACTCCCACCGGTCGCGGATGGCTCTCCAATCGGGCGGCAACGCGGAGGTCGTCCACGATTGAATCTGACGATCAATCGGAACGTTCACGACCAGTGTGATGGTCAGCGCCATCGCCATCAGGACCAACGCAGCAGCCGCGAAGAGGTTGGCTCGGGTTTGTCGACGGCGAAACAGCAAAACCCAGAGCACGAGCGCGGACAGAAGCGCCGCAGGCATGAGCACACTCATCGGTCCGCCTAGATTCGCGATCATCAAGCGGCCGACCTCGAGGAACGTCGCAGGCGTGATCGCGGCCATTGATCGGCTGAGACTGAACCACGTCCCCCAGAAGACTCCGGTCACGAGAGCAAACAGCAGCAGCGTCACGAACTGGATTCCTTTGATCACGATCGACCTCCCGTGACCGCGCTCATCATCAGAGAGTCCGCCCGCGCACAGTCGCGCGAGCGTGTTCACGTCATGCCCGGCTAAACGCGCGAGCGTCGGCCGCCGCCACCCACGCTCCTTCCAGTAGCGGTCGGTTTCCTCCTGCGTGTCGGTGAACACCTGGAACGAGCCACGCCTTCCTGACATGCAACCGACGGGCCATTGACACATGCTTCTGCAGCCAAACCTGTCAACTCTTGCCGCGAAGCGCACCGAATCGCGTGCTCGCCGGCCTTCAGTTTACCGGTGGCTCGTACCAGACGGACGTCGTCACAATCGGCCGCCTCATGCGACGGTCGGTCGTGTGACGTGAAGTGTTCTTGAGTCAGGAAGTCTAGAGCGGAGGGAAATCGTAATGTCTCCAGCAGCGCGCTTGATGAGCGGAGTAAGTCTAATCCTGATCCCGACGATTATCTACGGCGGGCTGACGATGCTGGGAGTTGTCAGCGGTGGTCAGTACGGTGGGCCTGCTCCGCGTGACCTTTCGCCCCTTCAGGTCACGCTGTACCGCGCCATGCACGCTCATGCGGGCGTTCTCACGCTGTTGGCGCTCTTCATCCAGATCGCTCTCGATCACGTGGCCCTCCCCATAGCCGCGATCTGGCCGCTTCGTGTGTCCGCCGTCGCGGCACCTTTGTTCGTCTCGGCCGGATTCGTCGGGCTCGCGTATTTCCCACCCCTCCGGCTGCTGCTCTATCTAGGCGCGCTGATGCTGGTCGTGATGACGGTTGCAGTCGCGATCGGTCTCATCCGAGCTGGCACGGCTGGTGTCTGACGTCCATAGTGACATCGTCGCGGAGGGCAACCGCTGCAATGCCCCGAGGGGATCACCTGCGCTGAGCGCACGCGCTGCGGCCGTGATCAATGAGTCCATCCGCCTTCGCGCTTCCTTCCCACATCGCTTCGGCGGGACCAATGTCGGAATCCCGCCACAGTTGTCACTCCCACCCGTTGGAGACCCGGCGCTACAACCGTCTCATGACGATCAACGGGCGCCGAGTATGCAGGGCCCCGCTGCTGAAAGACGGAGGTTAGACATGGTCGACATCATTCATCGAATCGGAATCAAGGCCTCTCCCGCCGAGGTCTACGCCGCCTTGTCGTCGATCGACGGGGTCGCGGGCTGGTGGACCAAGGAGACGACGGGCGAGTCCAAGGTCGGCGGCGTGATCACGGTGCGGTTCCTCGATCACGGAGTCAACGGACGCGGCCCAGTCACAGAGAAAGGCAGGATGGACCTCGAAGTGATCCGGCTGGACCCCGGGAAGGAAGTGCGCTGGCGTGTCAAGGCGGGACCGGAGGAGTGGATTGGCACCGACGTGACGTTCTCGCTCTCCCAGGCGGACGGACAGACTGTGATCGTGTTCGGTCACCGGAACTGGCGCGAGGCCGTCGAGTTCACGGCCCACTGCAGCATGAAGTGGGCGACGTTCCTCTTGAGCCTCAGGGAGCTCGTGGAGACCGGCAGAGGCAGGCCGTCCCCGGATGACCTCAAGATCGACAACTGGAACTAGCTGGGAAGATCCGCATCCCACGCATTCGTTCGTGCAGGAGCAACCATGGCATCAAATACATCAAGAAAAACGATCGCAGCACTTCAGGTCTCGCTGGACGGGCTCACCCAGGGACCAAATGGCGAGAAGGGCTGGGCAGACTCGTGGGCGAGCGCGGTCGAGTTGATCCCTGATGTCGACACGTTCATCCTGGGAGGACACATGTACCCGGGCTACGGAGAGTACTGGGAATCGATCTACGCCCATCCGTGGCCGAGATCAGGCGGTTGAAAGAGCAGGATGGGAAACACATGGTCCTGTGGGGAAGCCTGTCGCTGGCTCAAGATCTCATCGCCGCGAACCTGATCGACGAATACCATTTCCAGATCTGTCCAACGATGGTCGGCGGCGGCCGGTCGGTGTTCCCCAGCCTGCTCAGCTACGCGAGGTTGAAGCGCGTCAACGTGCGGACGTATGACACAGGCGTAGTGTTCCTGCACTATGAGCCGCAGCGGGAGGCGTACCCGGGGCAGGGACCCAAGGCTTAAGGTGTCATCTATGGACGAGCACGACCTGGATGCGGCGCCGAACCGCGGTCCCCTCTAGGCGCGGTATCTCGCCTTTCTGGAGACGATCGCGCATCTGCGACCGCGCCTGCACCGCTACTGTTCGCGCATGACAGGATCGGTGCTGGATGGGGAGGATGTCGTTCAGGAGGCGCTCTTCCAAGCGTATCGGAAGTTGGAGACCTTCGATGATGCGCGTCCTCTCGCGCCATGGCTGTTCCGCATTGCACACAATCGGTGTATCGACTTTCTGCGCCGGCGCGGCATCCGCGAGGAGGCGGAAGCCGCGGTCGCCGAACCCGCTGTCACGCCGCCATTCGACGCGGCCAGTCCGGCCATCGGCAAGGCCGTCGAGCATCTCGTGATGACCCTCCCTCCGAAAGAACGGGCCTGCGTGCTGCTAAAGGACGTGTTCGACTACTCGCTCGAGGAAATCGCCGAGCTTGTGGATTCGACGATCGGCGGTGTCAAAGCGGCGCTGAATCGCGGACGCTCGAAACTCGCGGACCGCACGGCTACCTCGCGGCCGGCTCGACCCAGGACCACGCAAGACACCGCGCTCCTCCAGCTGTACGTGGACCGGTTCAATCAGCGCGACTGGGACGGGCTTCGCGAGCTCATCTCTGCGGACGCGCGGCTTCAAGTGGCCGATCGGTTTGTGGGAGCGTTCGCCGAGTCACCGTACTTTGGCAACTACGAACGCCTGCGGCCGTCGTGGCGCTTGACGGTGGGCGAAGTGGATGGCGAAGCGACGATCATCCTGCACGCCGCCGCAGCTGACGGGTGGGCACCGCGAGCTGCCGTGCGGCTAGTAATCGCTGATGGCCGGATCGTCGGCATCACTGATTACTGGCACTGCCCGTGGGTCCTCTCGTCGGCATCCACGCTCGTCGTCTGACCCCAGTCTGACCCCACCACGGCGAGCACTTCCTCCGATGCGAAACAGCTCCAGCCCCGTCGCGACGGACGTATCTCCGGTCTCCTGGCAGACGTAGTAACGAGTGGGAATCGAAAAGGAGTCCGGTCATCATGAAAAAATATTCATTGCTCTTCATCTTCATCGTCGCAAGCGCTGGAGCCCAGGGTACACAGAGCGGCCAGTATCCGGCCCTCTCCGCGTACATGATGTCGCGGGATGCTGAGGTCGCGCTCGCGCGGAGTGCGGCTCCATCCAACGTCTCCGATCGTGCCACGATCAAGGTCCTGACCCAGTCCGGGTACGACGTCGTTCGCCAGGGTGAGAACGGGTTTGTCTGCATGGTCATGCGTGGCTGGTCCGCACCGACGTACACACCGGAACAGTTCCGAGACCTCGTGTACGACCCATCCGTTCGCGCGCCGATCTGCTTCGATCCTGCCGCCGTCCGCACCGTGATGCCGTATTACGAAATGCGGAGCAAGCTCGCCATGGAGGGCAACACGTCCGATCGGATCGTCGCTCGCATCGAGGCCGCGTACGCGCGAGGCGAGTTGCCGCCCCGTGACGGTGTCAGCTTCGCCTACATGTGGTCGGCAGAACAGCACCTGGGCCCAGGCATCGGTCACTGGCATCCCCACATGATGGTGTTCGCGCCGTACTACCGGAACGCCATGCTCGGCGATCATGAGTTCGGGAAACCGCTCCCTGTCGTCAGCGACGACGGCGGAACGCCGTTTGCGGTGGTCGTGATCCCCGTCGACGACAAACTGGCCATCAC
>JBLNGH010000102.1:0-28443 GCA_050264575.1 Acidobacteriota bacterium
ACGTACGGACGATCGGAACCGAGCCAGGCCGGCGAGTACCCGAAGGCCTGCGACAGAAACGTGCCTTTCGAGGCGTCCAGCACTTCGTCGCGCGTCTCGCGGGTAATCGTTCCGCTCAGCGGCGTCACTCTTACCGTCTCGGTGACACCCTCCCCCAGCGACGGCTCGAGCGTCGTGGCCAGTTCGTAGCGATACCCGTAGCTCCAGACGTAAACCTTGCGAAAGTGCATCTCCTGCTGGATCGAGGCGCCGTGCCGGCTGATGTCGAACGGGTCTGTCTGCTCGGTGGGGGGATTGAGATCTTCCCGGAAGTAGACGCTCGCCGTCGTCTTGCGCGGCCACGTGCGGAGGGACGGCTGGCTGACATACACCCGCCCTTCGTGAATCTCGCTGTCGTAGCGCCCCTGCATGCCAAAAACGCGCGCCTTCCCCAGCGAGTTGTGGATCGAGAAGTCGAGAATTCCTCCAAGTCCCCCTTCAGTGTCGTAGGACAAACCGTATCGCAACTGAATCGGCTGAACCTCCCGCACCGACACTTTGACGCGGATCGGCTTTTCGTCCTGATCTTTTGCGCTGGCCTCGATCTCTTCGCGGGTGATGTCGACGATCGAGAATGCCCCCGTGCCGTAGAGATTTCGCCGCGAGCGCGCCAACACGGCGAGATCGAGCGGCTGCGACGGCGAGAGCTCGACCTGGCCGCGAACCAGCCGTTCGCTCGTCTTTCGATTCCCGTCCACCGCGATCTCCGCCACCATGCTTCGTTGGCCCTCGACGATCGCGACGTCGATGTCCACCGCGGCGGCGTTGCGGTCCAGGATCAGCGCGTACTCCGACCGCACGTCGTTGTATCCCTTCGGCCAGTACAGCTCACGAATCCGGTCGAGGGAACGCTCCGCGGCGGCAGACACGAACGGGGTCGCCGGCGCGAGCGGAAGCTTCGCGAGGATGTCCGTCGACGGATACACCGTGTTCCCGGTGATGGTGATCCGCCGGATCTGGAATTGGGGCCCCTCCCGCACGGCAACGACGACGCGTGCGAGGTGTTCCTGAAACTCGTAGCGGGGAGCGTCGACCTCGGCCGAAAGGTATCCCTGCTCGTAGTAGTAACGCTGGAGCAGGTTCGTCACGACTGCCGGGTCGGTGAAGAGCTGACGCTCCAGGCGCTGCTGCTCGACGACCGCGTCGAGACGCTTCGGTGCGATCCGCGCCGCACCTTCGAACGCGAGCACGACCTTGTCGTAGCGCGGGCCCGGCTGGATTGCGTAGACGATCTCTCTCTGCCCGGTACGATCTTCTACGCGGGCGTCGATTCGAGGCTGCAGGTGGTTGTCGAGCATCAGCCATTCCCGGAGTTCGCGGATGCTGTCGGTCGTGCGCTGCTTGTCGAACACGCCGCTGTGCCAGGCGGCGCGCACCTTCTCCCGGACCTTTGATGGTGGCGTCACACCCTCGAAGCGCATCACGATGAGCGGGCCCCTGTTGACCCGGACCGTGAGATTCGCCTTGTCGCCGGCGATCTCGCGCTCCAGACGAACACGGGACTGCAAATATCCGGATTCGAGATAGCGGCGTTCGATCCGCTCGATGCCGCTCCGCGCGGCAAAGAAGTCGTAGGCGTCGCCTTCCTCCAACGTAAACAGCTTGCGCAGCGGCGCCGGCTCTTCTCCGTCGCTGGCCGCGACGGTGAGACGGGCGATCGTCGGCCGGCGAGCCTGCTGCCGCCTGGGCGCCGGCTCTCCACCGAATCGGACGTCGTGGCGGAAGTCTGCACGATAGCTGTCGTCTTCACGCTCGCGGACGCCGCGGAGCTGGAATCGCCGGGTCACGTCGTACTCCGCGACCCAGATCTGGTCGTTGCTGTCCGTCAGGTTCGTCGAGTAGATCAGTTTCACCTGGTTGGTCACGTTCTGCCCGACGGTGAGCCGCGCGGTCGGGTCCGTTTCGTTGGCGATCAACACGGGCTCGATGCGCACTTCGCTGATGCCGGTGGCCCGCTCCAGCCCGCGCCCGAATTTTGACCCGACGCGTCCCGTGAGGTACGACAGCGCCTGCACGCGGGCGACTTCGGATTCCTCGCCGCGCATTTCATCGACGGTGCGTCCGGTCATCACGAGCGCCATGATGTCCGGCTCGGAGAGCGGAGGCTCCGATGTCCAGCTCGTCTCGGTCTTCCCAGGCGTGCCGGTCACGGCGATGCGAACGTCGTAGTTGCTCGCCTTCGTATTCAGCACGAGGTCGATGGATGGCGCGATGCGCCGCTCGTCGACGAACGTGATGACGCCGCGTTCCACTTCGTAGCGGCGCGCGTTCAGCGTGAGTTGGCCCCCCTCGGCCAGCGTCAGGCGGCCGGTGAGGCCCGGCTCGTACGGGTTGCCGACGATGCGCAGGTCGGCATCGATCTCGGCGCGCGCCAGGTTGTTGTCGATCATCACCGGCGCTGCGGTGTCGACGTCGATGTCGAACCGAACACGATCGAGCAACGGATCTCTCTTCTTGGTCAGATCCAGCGTTCGAGGAGCGCGGGCCGCCGCGAAGAGCTTGTCGTCGAAATTGATGTCGGAGGTGAGGCCCGCTTCCTTGATCGTCATCTGCCCGGCGACGAGAAACTCCTCCCCGCGACGAGTCAGCCGGATCGTGGCGTCCGACAGACTGCGCATGTTCAGCGGAGCGTCATAGGCGACATCCTTCGCCGAAACCTTCAGGTCGATGTCGTCGATCCGGCCTCCCGCGAGCGTCACGTGGCCCGAACCTTCGAGCGTCCCGCCGTTGACGTCCCCTGCGAGCTTCGTCAGCTCGATTCGCCTGCCACCCAGCGCGACCTGTGCGGCGACGTTCGTGACAGCGATGTCCAGGTCGTTGCTCGCAACGGTCGCATCGGAGAGATCAACTGTGCCCTTCAGGTCTGGAGCGGCCATGGTTCCTCGCGCGGCCACCTTCAGTTTTGCGGTACCGTCGGTGCGCACCGCCGTCCCAAATACCGAAAGCGCCGCCAGGTTCAGCGCGCCATCGACAGTGACGTCGACGCCGTGGTCGCCCGCGAGGCCGATCGATCCACTGGCCACGACCGACCCGGCGGACCCCGAGAGCGCGAGCTTCTCGACTGTGGCCCTGCCAGCGCTGATGCCAATCCTGGAGGGCTCCTGTTGCGTGAGCGTCAGGCGGTTGGACAGGATCTCCAGGCGGGGAAAGCTGATGTGCCCCTCGAGGGCCGTGAGATCCGCGCGGGCCGCTGACGCCTCGAGATCGAGATCGATATGCCCGCTCAACCCCGAGGGCATGCCTGGGATCGTTGCGGGATCGAGCCCGCGCACCAACGCGCTGATCGTGGCGGGGCCGCCTTGTCGCGAGATTTCGACGGGCAGCAGCGGAACGACCTCGAGCGGGATCGTCCCGGATGCGTCGATCGTCGCGCGGCCCCAGGTGCCCGTCAACCGTTCGATCGTCGCCGCACCGTCGGCCACGCGCGCGCGCAACTCGATGTTCGACGCGTCTGGCGGGAATTGCGGGGACGACAGCCCGCCATTCTCAATGGTCAGCACGAGATCCGGCGCGATCGAATCCCGCGTACCGCGCAGCGAGCCGTCCAGTGTCGCAACGCCACGCAGCCCGAACGGCAGCTTTTCGAGGTCGAGAGAGCTCACCCGCACGGTGGCATCGAATGGCCAAGGGCGCGCGAGAGTGACGACCGCCTCTGCGCCGGCACTGAATCGTTCCGCCGAGGCAGTAATCGTGGCGCGGGGTTTCTCCGCCGTGGCGGCGATCACAACCCGGCCCAGCTGTACGGGCCGATCGCCATCGATCTCCAGCGCGGAGAGCACGGCGTTCACGGTGCCCGTGGGCGAGCTCAGGTTCCCGGCCACCTTCCCCGAAATCAGGACCGGACTTCGCACAGTCGGTCCCCCGGGCAGGACCAGGCCGACAAGCCGGAGGTTGTCCGAATAGAGCTCGAGGGTGTAACTCTGGGGGCCGACGCGGTACACGCCGCTGGCGATGATCCGGCCGTTACCGTCGGGCTGCGGCTTCTCGATGACCAGACGCGACAGCGTCACTTCGTCGCCAGCGAACACTGCGTCCGCGGTCAGCGTTCCAAACTGTTCACCGAATGCCGCGAGGTCCGCGCCCTTCAGCGTGAGGCTCGCGAGCGGTTTGGCCAACGTGCCGCGGACCGAGCCGCTGGCGCTGAGCGTACCTGTTACCGGCAGGTCGGCGGCTGCGTCGCGATGGAGGGTTCGGACATCGACGCCGCTGGCGGCGAGCGCCAGATCAAGCTGCCGGTGGCCGGTCAATTCGACGGTGCCTGTTACGCCCGCGCTGATTTCAAGTCTGCCCGGCGCTTCCAGTGTGAGTGCAGGCGCGTTGAGCGCCAGGACGACGGCCGGCGCGGCAATCGTTCCGCCGAGTTGCAGCTGAAACTCCGCCGTGCCTTTCACCGTCGCCGGCAGCAGGGAACCCGGCGAGCGGCCGAGCAGCGTTTCCACCACCGCAGCGGTTGACCCCACGTCCGGCGCGATTCCCCGCAGTTCGCCGTCGAGACGACGGCCGCCAATCTGCACGCGACCGCCGAGGTGAGTGCCCGCGACGGCGATCTGCTGCACCTCGGCGAGAATCACTCCTCCGGCAATCCGAGCCGAGAGTTGTCCACCAACGGGGATTGTTTCCGGCGTCACATGCGCTGACGCCGGGGTCAAGGTCGCCGTTCCGCTTCCAGACGCCTTCGTGTAATCAAGCCCTGGCCACGCAACGTCGAGCGTCCCATCAATTCTGGTCGAAGCGAGATCCGGCAGCCCCAGGTCGCGCATGATCGTGACCGCGTCGACGCGAGTGAGCTCCGCCCGAATTTGTGAGCGGCGTGTGTCGTCGAGCGCCAGTGTTCCGTTGGCGGAGATCCGCCCCCAGGGAGCTTCCACTCGCGCGAACGACACGTCCGCACGCCGGCCGGCCACGTCGTACGCCGCGCGCAAATCGACCTGCGCGGCGGCAAGCGATCGAAACCGGAGCTTCGCACCCGACAGGTGTCCGTCGATCGCGAGCGCGGACAACGGTCCACTGACGGTTGCCTCCACGGCGGCAGTTCCAGTGATCGGATTCCCCACGTCGAGAAACGCCGTGCTCCGCGCCGCGTCCACAACAGCCTTCAGCTTCATCCCGAGCTGCGGGACGTCGAAGTTTCGGAGCGATCCGTCGGCGGCAATTTGCACGCCTGCCGCCTCCACTTCCAGTTGGTCGATTCGCGCATCGTCGCGCCCTATGTCGAGGACGCCGGACACGCGATTCACGGTCTCGGTGTGCTTCCTGACCCGCAGCTGACCGTTGGCACTCTCCAGGCGGAGGCGGTGGCGCCGGGACACCGCGTCCCCGGCCAGTTCGATCGACGAGAACGGCAGCACGAAGTCCACAAGATTCGCCCGGTTCTCGTAACGGACCTGCGCCTTCTGAATGGACAACCGGGTGATCAGGTAGTCGAGCGGCTGGTGCGATACGCCCCGCTCGGCGGGCGGTCGCGGGATGTTGTCACGGCCGTCCGCACCCACGACGTACTGAACGTCCACAGCCTCCGCCACGCCCGACTGCACGACATAGCGCCGGCGCAGCAGGTCGCTCAGGCTCAGATTGAGCTGGACGCGGCCGATCGTCATGAACGCCGGCAGGTCCGGCGACGAGGCAGCACGGAGGCGCAGATTCCGCGCGTCAATCGAGAGCGTGAACAGGTTGTATCGAAGTGTTTCGGCCTGAAACTCGATGCGCTGAGACGCCAGAGCCTTCGTCAGGCGATCCAGCGCCAGCCTGCGTGCCGGACCCGAGTGCAGCGCAACTAGGAGCACGACGGCGAGCAGGAACACGCCGCCGAAAACTCTTGCAAGTGTGCGAATGCGCTGCGAGGCCACGGCAGTTCAGAATGATGCTTCGAAGCACGATCAGTGCCGACCGCGTTGGCAAGGTCTGCGGTGACGACACGAGCCCGTACGTCAAAGCACGACGGTAAGACTTGCGAAGGTAAACGAACGACTGGAGGCGCCCGCTGCGTTCGGGGATTGCGCAAGCGGGACTCGGGACGAAAACAGCCGGAGGGACGCTCCGGCCGTAACCCACTGATTCAATTGGCGAAAATTGGTCGGGATGCCGGGATTTGAACCCGGGACCCCTTGACCCCCAGTCAAGTGCGCTACCAGGCTGCGCTACATCCCGAGCCGACCGAACACGAGCGGGCTAACGGCGCTTGCTCCTCGCCGCCTTCTTCGATGCTACCTTCGCCGGGGCCTTCTTGACCACCTGCCTCGGCACCGAGGCCGTGAGGACGCGATCTTCCGGCGTGAGGCCATCGCCGCTGAGCACGGCGAGGATCCACTGGAGTCCCCGGCGGACGTCACGCAGATTCTGCCGCGTCTGCTCGTCGAGCATCGCCGCGACGTCGGCGTCGCTGACGGGTTCGTCGGGCGCGATGAGCCCTTCTTCCCCCATCCGGCGGCGCGCGCCGGCCAGCGTCAGGCCGTCGACGAACAGCAGATGCTTCAGCCGGAGCACGCGCTCGACGTCGGCGCGCCGGTACACGCGCGGACCGTCGGCGGATTTCGCGACGCCGAGATCCGGGAACTCCGCTTCCCAGCTCCGCAGCACATACGGCTGGATTTGAGCGAGATCGCACACTTCCTGCGATCGGAACACCGGGCGATTCGGAATCGTGGCGGCCACTACAGCAGTGGCGTGAGTATAACAGAGCGGAAATCGCTTGAAAGCCCTTACTTTCGGCGCGTGCGCTCGCGACGCCGCACGCTCAGCCGGATCGGCGTGCCTTCGAACCCGAATTCCTCGCGCAGCCTGTTGACCAGGAACCGTTCGTACGAGAAGTGCAGCTCCGACGCGACGTTCGTGAAGAGGACGAATGACGGCGGCGCGGTACCCGTCTGCGCGCCGTAGAGAATCCGGACCTCACGCTTCGAGCGGCTCGACGGGGGATGCGCTTCCGTGGTCACTTGCAGGAAGCGGTTCAGCTCCGACGTCGAGACGCGCTTTGTCCGGGCAACGGCGACGCGGTCCACGACCTCGAGCAGCTTTGGCGTCCGCTCGCCGGTCAGCGCCGACAGATGCACGATCGGCGCGTATTCGAGGAACTTGAGCTGAAATCGCAGCCGGTCGTCGAATTTCCTGACGAAATCCTGGCCCCGGCCTCTGACGAGATCCCACTTGTTCACCGCGATCACGATTCCGCAGCCGCCCTCTTCGGCTTCGCCGGCGATGGCGCCTTCGCGATCGCCGGCGCCTTCCGTCGCATCGACCACGACGACTACGACGTCCGCGCGCGCCATGGCGCGGCGCGCAAGGATGACGCTGACGGCCTCGACCGGTCCGCCGCGCGCGACGCGGCCAGGCTTGCGCATCCCGGCGGTGTCGACGATCCGGAACCGGCGCCCGTGCCAGCGCAGCACGACGTCGACGGTATCGCGCGTCGTGCCGGGCTGCTCACTCACGAGCACCCGTTCCTGCCGCAGCAAGCGGTTGACCAGCGACGACTTCCCGACGTTCGGACGCCCGACAATCGCCACGGCGGTCTCGCTCGCGGCTTTTCCCGGCACGTAAGGCCTCTCGGCGCCCTCCGCGTCGAGTTCGTCGTCACCGGGCTCGATGGGTGTGCCGGGACCCGCCGGCAACCGGCTGACCATCTCATCGAGGAGATCCGCGACGCCATCTCCATGCTCCGCCGCAATCTCCACGATCGGCTCGAAGCCCAGGCGATGGAACTCGGCCGCGCGGCCGCGCGCGCGCCGGTCGTCGGTCTTGTTGACGGCGAGTACGACCGGCTTGCCGAGCATCCGGATGCGACGGGCGATCTCTTCGTCTGCCGGTACCAGCCCCTCCCGCCCATCCACCACGAAGACGATCAGATCCGCCGATTGAAGCGCTTTGTGCCCCTGCTCTTCGACGAGCACGTGGAGGGGATCCGTCGTCGCCCCGAAGAGACCGCCCGTGTCGACCAGCCCGAACGCCCTCTGCCGCCATTCCGCAGGCGCCAGCACCGCGTCGCGGGTCGTCCCGGCCACCGGCGCGACGATGGACCGCCTCGTCCCGGTAATCCGGTTCAGCAGCGTCGACTTCCCGACGTTTGGACGCCCGACCAGGACGACCGTCGGCAGCCGCGCGGTTCTCGCCATGCGGGCGAGTGTACTACTTAGCCTGTTACTTGACACCGTAAGTGCATTTGTTTATTGTGACTTACAGTAATTCCTCTGCCGCTAACTCGATGATCAAAGTCGACATCGTCAATGAGGTGTCTCGGCTGGCCGAGATCACGAAAGTGAAGGCCGAAGTCGCTGTCGACGCGGTCTTCGAGGCGATGCGCGCGTCGATGATGCGTGGAGAGCGCATCGAGCTTCGCGGCTTTGGCGTGTTTCAAGTCAAGCCCCGCAAGCGCGGGATCGGGCGCAACCCGAGGACCGGCAAAGAAGTGAAGATTCCGCCCGGCCGGACCATTCGCTTCAAGCCCGGCAAGGAACTGCAGAACATCGGCGGTTAGGTCGCTGTGAGCCTGGACGACAACTCCACCCCTCAACCTGCCGGTGCTTTCGAAAGCCTGCCGGCATCAGGTCCGCCACCATGGCCGGCGCTCGACCGTCTGGTCGAACAGCCACGCCGGAAGTTTCAACACCGGTACCGCGTTCACATTGCTCTCTTCGTTTGTGCGTTCTTCACGATGTCATGGGCGGGAATCATTTGGTACGCGAATTACCGACTGTCTTTAGGCGACAAGTCGATCGACTTGTACTCCTGGCCGGTGCTGCTCTCCGGACTCTGGTATTCGATTCCGCTCCTTACCATTCTTGCGGCTCACGAGTTCGGGCATTACGTGTTCTGCCGCCACCACGACGTCGACGCGACGCTGCCATTCTTTATTCCGGCGCCTCCATTTCTGCTCACCGGCACGCTTGGCGCGGTCATACGGATCAAGGAAGCCTTTCCATCCACCCGCGCGCTCTTTGACATAGGAGTCGCCGGTCCGATTGCGGGGTTCGTAGTGCTCGTTCCATTCCTGTACATCGGTCTCCTGATGTCGGGCGTTGCGACATTCCCGAAGAGCGGTGAAATAATTTTTTTTGGAGAACCGCTGCTCTTCAAATTGCTCGCGTGGCTGCAGTTCGGCCGCCTGCCAGCAGGCCAGGATATTGTTCTGCACCCGATGGGCTTTGCAGCGTGGTTCGGTATGCTGGCTACCGCGCTGAACCTTCTGCCCTTCGGTCAGCTCGATGGTGGGCACATCATGTACGCCCTCTTTCGTCGGCGAGCTGCTGCGATATCGTTGATCACTCTTGTCGCCGCGCTCGGTCTGACGGTCCGATCGTGGAGTTGGCTGGCCATGACCGTGATGATGGTCGCCATGGCATTTCTCTTCGGACTGCGGCATCCACGAGTGATTCAGGAGCACAATTTGGACCGCGGTCGTGTGGCAGTCGCCGCCCTTGCCGTCGTGATTTTTGTTCTTTGTTTCACGCCGGTCCCGATGGATGTTCTCTTCTTCCCGCCGGCAAAGTTGCCGTAGCTCCCAACCCCGTGGGCTGTGGCCCCTGGCCTTCGGCCTTTTCTAGATCACGCTGACTGGATCGACATCGACAATCGTCCGGCGCTTCAGCTCCGGCCGCTCGTCGAGGGCGATGCGCAGCGCGGCGCGCATGGGTTTCCGCAGGTGGCCCTTCAGGAAGATCTGCGCGCGATGCTCGTCGCGGATTTTCGACAGCGGTGCGGGCGCCGGACCGAGCACTTTTCCGTGTACTCCGTGATGACGGATTCGTTTCGCGAGATCGTGCGCGTCGGCGAGTGCCCCGTCCAGCGTCCGGCTCTTGACGACGACGTTGATGAGCGCGACGGTTGGCGGATACTGGAGATTCGTCCGGAATTCCATTTCACGCTCGAAGAACGGCTCGTACTCCTGGGCGGCTGCGGCGCGGATGCTGTAGTGATGCGGATAGAGCGTCTGCACGATCGCCTCGCCCGGTGTGTGCCCCCGGCCCGCCCGCCCGACGACCTGCGTGAGCAGTTGAAACGTTCGCTCGGCGGCGCGGAAGTCGGCGAGCCCGAGCCCCACATCCGCCGAAACGACGCCGACGAGCGTGACCGCCGGGAAGTCGTGGCCTTTGGCAATCATCTGTGTGCCGACGACGATGTCGATCGCGCCGCTGGCCACGCCGCGGAGCACGTCGGTGATGGCGCCGCGGCGGCGAATCGTGTCGCGATCGACGCGCGCCAGACGCGCGTTGGGAAACAGCTCGTGCAAGTCTGATTCGAGCCGCTCGGTGCCGAAGCCGGACTGCTCCAGATACTCGCCGCCGCACAACCCGCACTTCCGCGGGACCGCACACGCGTAGTTGCAGTAATGGCAGCGTAGACGTCGCGCCGACCGGTGATACGTCAGCGTCACGCTGCAGTGCGGACATTCGATCGACGCGCCGCACTGTCGGCAGAAGATGACGGTGGCGAAGCCGCGGCGGTTGAGCAGGACGACCGTCTGCTCCCGCTTGTCGAGCCGATCGGCGATCGCCTCCGTGAGCGGCCGGCTGAAGACGAGATCCGGCCCATGGGCCGCATATTCCTGCCGCATGTCGACGATGCGCACGTCGGCCAGGGGACGATTGTGCACGCGCTGCGTCAGCTTGATCAGATCGTACCGGCCGGCTCGCGCGTTGGCGGCCGACTCGAGTGACGGCGTCGCGGATCCGAGCACGACCAGCGCGTTTTCCATCCGCGCCCGCACGATCGCCACGTCGCGGCCGTGATACCGCGGCAGATCGTCCTGCTTGTACGACGCGTCGTGCTCTTCGTCGACGATGATGAGCCCGATCTGTTCCAGCGGAGCGAACACCGCGGACCGTGTTCCCACGACGATGGCGATTTCGCCGCGGCGGATGCGATGCCACTGGTCGTGACGCTCACCGTCGGAGAGTCCGCTGTGCTGGATGGCGACCTGACCGGCAAAGCGATCGCGAAACAGACCCGCGAGAACCGGCGTCAGCGCGATCTCCGGCGAGAGGACCAGCACGCGCCGGCCGGTCGAGGTGACCAAGCCGGCCAGGCGCAGGTACAGCTCCGTCTTGCCGCTTCCCGTGACACCGTGCAGCAGGATCGTCCGGAAGCTGCGCGTCGCCGCGGCCTCCTCCATCCGTCGAAACGCCATCGTCTGCTCGGACGTCAACGTCCGTGAGCCGTGCCGGTCGCGCCCGCCAACGGCCCACGGACCGTCGCCTTCGGCGTCTCCCGCCAGCGGATCGCGCATCACGACCTCGTCGCGCAACCGCAGAAGTCCGAGCTTCTCGAGCGATCGCAGCGTGCCCGTGCCGATACCGCGCTTGAGCAATTCGGGCAGCGTGAAGCCACCGGGATTCGCGCGAAGCAGCGCCAGCGCCTCGTGCTGCTTTCGCCCGCGCGGTGCCGGGCCTGACGCGCCCCCATCCGCAGCCGGCACCTGCGGCGGCGACTCGCTCGGGATTTCGGCAACGCGAACCGTCCGGAAGGACGACGCGCGGCCGCGCCGGGCGGCGGGCGGCATCGCGATCGCCAGCGCATCGCCGGGTCCCGACGCGTAGTAGTCGCCGACCCAGAGCGCGAGATCGACGACCGCCGGCGGGAGAAACGGATCCGAATCCAGAATCGCTTCGACGTCCTTCAGCTCCGCGCCGGGCGCGAGATCGGCGTGCGATCCGACGACGCAGCCGAGAACCGTGCGCCGGCCCAGCGGGACGTTGACGCGCGCGCCTTTCGGGGGCATAGCCGATCCGGCGGGAACTCGATAGCCGAGCAGGCCGAGGGCTGGCACCGGCACGGCGACCGCGACCACGCGGTCAGTCGGACTCGGCGAGGAGGGCACGCACTTTCTTCATGTCTTCCCACACGTCGCGCTTGCGCTCGGGGCTGCGCAGAAGGAAGGCGGGATGAAAGGTGGGGATGAGCTTGGCGCCGCCGCGGTAGTCGAAGACGTGACCGCGAATCCGTGAGATGGGCGCGTCGCTGCGGAGCAGCGCCTTGGCGGCGAACGAGCCCAGCGCGACGATCACTTTCGGCCGAATGACGTCGACCTGCCTGGACAGGAACGGCTCGCACGTTGCGACTTCGTCGGGCTCCGGATTGCGGTTGCCGGGCGGTCGACACTTGATCACGTTGGCAATGTAGACGTCGGAGCGTTTCAGCCCGATGGCCTCGATGATCTTCGTGAGCAGCTGCCCGGCACGTCCAACGAAGGGCTCGCCCTGCAGATCTTCGTCGGCACCGGGGGCCTCGCCCACGAACATCAGATCGGCCTCGGGATTTCCCACGCCGAACACGACCTGCCGGCGGCCAAGGCCGTGCAGCTTGCAGCGCGTGCAATCACCGATATGCAGACGCAAATCCTTCAACGCGGTCATCGGATCCGCGGAGGCTGCGGGAAGGTCCCCCTCCGCTGAAGCTAAGGGGGACGAGTCCGCCCTTCCTGAAGCGACGACGGTCAAGCCGGCGGGCCCGGCGTGCGGCGGACTGAAGTCCGCTCCGGGAGCCGAGTCTTCCTCCGGCGCGCGCGTCCGCCAGGCGCGATCGCGGGAGACACCGGCGACGCCGATCTCGCCGAAGAACCTGAGATGTTCGGCGAGCTCGCGCGGGTCGATCATCGCGATGCGGGAGCGCTGGCTTCCGCCTGCGGCGCGAGAAACAGTTGTTCGAGGCGATCGACGACTGCCGACGCGACGTCGCTCTTCGCCATGAGCGGCAGGGTCGTGACGTCGGTGGCCGAGACCAGCGCGACCTGATTGGTCGCGACGTCGAAGCCCGCGCCTGGCGCGCTGATGTCATTGGCGACGATGAGATCGACGCGTTTCGATGCGAGTTTGCGCCGGGCCGGTCCCACGACGTCGCCGGTCTGGGCGGCGAAGCCGATGAGGATCGGACGACGCCGGTCACCACGCCGTTCGCCGAGATCGGCGAGGATGTCGGGCGTTCGTTCGAGCGCGAGCGTCAACGCACCGCCCTTCTCGATCTTCTGCGCAGCCGCACCGCCAGGCGGCGCATAGTCGGCGACCGCCGCGGCCATGATGATCGCATCGACGCGATCGGCGCGCGCAAGGACGGCGGCGTGCATCTCACGCGCGCTCCGCACGCTCACCAGCTCGCCGACCGGCGGCGGGGCGACGCTGGTCGGACCGGCAATCAGCACGACCTCCGCGCCGCGGTCGTGCGCTTCCCTGGCGACCGCAAACCCCATGCGGCCGCTCGATCGATTGCCGATGAACCGCACCGGATCGAGATCCTCAATTGTCGGACCAGCGGTCACCAGCACGCGACGGCCCTTCAGCGACGCGCGTGATTGCAACAGCCGCTCGGCCGCGCGGACGATGTCCTCAGGCTCCGCCAGGCGTCCCTTGCCGATCCACCCGCACGCCAGGTAGCCCTCGCCGGGATCGACGAAGTACGCGCCGCGCGCCGCCAGACGGGCGACGTTTTCGCGGACGGCGTCGTGCTCCCACATGTTGGTGTTCATCGCCGGCGCGATCAGCACCGGCGCGCGCGTGGCGAGGTACAGCGCCGACAGGAAGTCGTCCGCGATGCCGTTCGAAAACTTCCCGAGGATGTTCGCCGTCGCGGGCGCGACGACCAGAAGGTTCATTTCCGACGCGAGCGCGATGTGCTCGATGTCGGCGTTCATGCCCGGCGTGAACTGGCTGGTGATGACCGGCTCGCGCGTGATGGCTTCGAAGGTGAGCGGGCCGACGAACCTGCGCGCCGACCGCGTCATCACCGCCTGGACGCGGTGGCCGCGCTTCTGAAGCAGACGGGCGACCTCGACGGCCTTGTAGGCGCCGATGCCGCCCGAAACGCCGAGCCCGACGAACGCCATGACCTACTCGACCGGCTGCGCTTGCCGATCTGTGCGGCTGACCGCACCGTGCCGGACTTCTTCGACGGCCCGCCGCGCGGGTTTTGCCGAACCCTCGACCTTCGGCACGCAACCGCCGAGCAGCTGCCGCGCGCGCGCCGACGCGACGGTGACGAATTCGAACGAGTTCCGCGGACGTGCTGTCGGCCGATCAGTCTGTGACATGAGTGCTCCTGGTCAAGACCTCGGGTTTCTTTTTTTGAAGCCCAGAGCGAAAAAGAAACCCGAGGTCATCTTTTTTCAAACGTCCGAACAATGCCATCGATGTCGCGCTGCCGCCGCGTCCGCCGGGCACGCTCGGCGGTGATGATCGCCGCCAGCTCCGATACACATCGTTCGAGATCATCATTGACGACGACGTACTCATAGGCGGCGACGGCTGACACTTCGCTGCGCGCGGTCTCGAGCCGCCGCGCGATGGCCGCCGGCTCGTCCTTGCACCGGCCGCGAAGCCGGCTTTCGAGCGCTTCGAACGACGGCGGCAGCACGAAGATGCCCACCGCCTCGCGGATCCGCTCGCGCACCTGTCTGGCGCCCTGGACGTCGATGACGAGCACGACGTCCCGGCCGCCGGCGAGCACGGCCTCGGTATCGCGGTGCGCCGTCCCGTAGAGATTGCCGAAGACGTCGGCCCATTCCAGAAACTCCTGGCGGCCGATCATGGCTTCGAACGCGGGACGACTAATGAAATTATAGTCGACCCCGTCGGCCTCCCCGGGCCGGGACGGACGCGACGTATAGGAGCGCGACCGGTAGAGATTCGGGCAGACTTCCACCAGCCGCTCGACCACCGTCGTCTTGCCGGTGCCGGACGGCGCGGACACGACGAAGAGTCCCCCGCGCGCGTCTGCGGCCTTACTCGACATTCTGGACCTGTTCCCGCAACCGCTCCAGCTCAGCCTTGGCCGCGATCACGATCTCCGTCGCGCGCGCGCCCTCGACTTTCGATCCGATCGTGTTGATTTCGCGGTTCATTTCCTGAACGAGAAAATCGAGCTTCCGTCCGCACGGCTCGGGGCCCGCCGCCAGCGCGCGCCAATGCTCGGCGTGCCCGCGCATCCGGACGATTTCCTCGTCGACATCGGATCGCGCCACGAAGCGTACGACCTCCTGCGCGATCATCGCCGGATCGCCCTGGATATCCGGCGGGAGCTCGGCGAGCCGCTCGCGGAGGCGTCCCTCCAGGTTCGCCTGCCCTTCCTGCGCGACCCGCTCCAGGCTGTCCACGAAACCCTCCATCGTGACCAGCCTCGCGTCGAGATCGGTCTGAAGAAAACGGCCTTCGGTTCCGCGCATGACCACCAGCGCGTCCATGGCGTCGCTGACGACGAGATCGACGAGCGACGCGATCCCCGGCGGCAGCGGCGGCGCCGCGGGATCCGGCGCCTTCACCCGAACGTCGAGCAGCTGCGGAATGCGCAGCACGTCCGACGCCGTCAGCTCGCCGACCACGAGGCCGCGCCCCCGCGCGTCGGCCAGGAGCTCGGTCACGCGCTTGAGGAGCGCCTCGTCGAGGACGACGTCACGCGCCGGAATGCTGCTGACCTCGACGCCGAGTTGAACTTCGACCCGCCCGCGAGTGACACGTTGTTGAATCATCGTCCGCAGGCGCGATTCCATCGGTCCGAGCATCTGCGGCGCCTTGAGCAGGACGTCCAGAAACCGGTGATTGACCGACTTGATCGTGACGCTGACCTTCTCGCCGTTCTCCTCGCGGCTGAGGGCCGCGAATCCCGTCATCGACCGGATCACGTCCGCACCTCGCGGGCCAGAGCGGCCGGCTCCGCCTCGGTGTCGCGGTCGCGCTCGTCGAAGATCTGCAGCGCGTAGAGTTTCGCGTAGACGCCGTTCGGGCGGCCGACCAGCTCGTCGTGCGTGCCGACCTCGGCGACCTCCCCCTTCTCGAGCGCGACGATCAGGTCGGCGCGGCGCACGGTCGACAGGCGATGCGCGATCACGAACGTCGTGCGATTACGCATCAGGTTGGCAAGCGCATCCTGGACGAGCAGCTCCGACTCGGCGTCGAGCGACGACGTCGCCTCGTCGAGGACGAGAATCGGGCAGTTCTTGAGAATGGCCCGCGCAATCGCCAGGCGCTGCCGTTGCCCGCCCGACAGCCGCTGCCCGCGCTCCCCAATCGTCGTGTCGTACCCGCGCGACAGGTGCACGACGAATTCGTGCGCGTGCGCCGCGGTCGCCGCGGCCATGACCTCCTCGCGCGACGCGTTCGGCACCCCGTAGGCGATGTTCGCAGCGATGGTGTCGTCGAACAGCACGGTCTCCTGCGTGACGAGCGCCATCTGGTCGCGCAGCGAGCGCAGCGTCGCGTCTCGGATGTCCACACCGTCGATCAGAATCGCGCCCTCGGTGACGTCGTAGAACCGCGGAATCAGGTTCACGAGCGTCGTCTTTCCTGCCCCGCTGAGGCCGACGATGGCGACGACCTGTCCGGCCAGCGCGCTGAAGGATACGTGGCGCAGGATGTAGCGCCCTGGATCGTCCTCGTACGCGAAGCCGACGTCCCGGAACTCGACCTCGGCGTGCAGCCGCGCCAGCGGTTCCGCGCCCGGCCGCTCGAGCACCTCGCTGTGCGTGTCGAGCAGATGAAAGATCCGCTGGCAGGCGGCGATCGTCTGCTGAATGCCGGCGTTCACGCGGCTGAGCTTCTTGATCGGCCCGTACATCAGGAACGCCGTCGCCAGAAATGACGTGAACGCGCCGGGAGTCAGGCGGCCACCCACGCGGCTGATTTCCTGCGCGCCCCACCAGAGAGCGCCGACGGCGGCCAGGCCGCCGATGAGCTCCATGAGCGGCGGCAGCGCCGAGACGGCGCCCGTGATTTTCATGTTGGTGCGGAACAGCGACCAGGTCGCGCGCGAGAAGCGCTCCGTCTCGCGGCCTTCCGCGCCGAACGCTTTGACGATGCGATGGCCCGACAACGCCTCCGCGCTGAGATGCGTGACGTGCTCCAGCTCTTCCTGGCTTCGCCTCGTGGTCCGCCGGACGCGCTGCCCCAGACGCGCGAGCGGATAGGCAATGAGCGGCGCAGCGGTGAGACACACCAGCGCGAGGCGCCAGTCGAAGTAGAACAGCAAGACGATGTAGCCGACGACGGCGAGCGACTCGCGAATCAGATCGGCCATCGTCTCCGAGACCGCCAGGTGCACCTGACCGACGTCATTGGTGAGGTGCGAGATCAGCTGGCCGGACGTGCGGCGCGAGAAGAACGCCGCGGACTGGCCGAGAATGTGGCGGAACAGCTGGTTCCGCAGGTCCATGACGACCCTCTGCCCCACCTCGGTCATCAGATATCCGGATACGTAGCTGCCGAGACCCTTCAGGAAGTACGCCAGAAGCAGGAGCAGGGCGGTCTGCCCGACCAGTTCCTGCTGGGGCAGCACTTTGTCGAGGATGGGCTTGAGCTGGTAGACGAGCAGCGCAGACCCGGCCGCGTACAGCACCATCGCCAGAAGCGCAACGGTGAGCTGGGCCCGGTAGGGCGCCGCGTACCGCAGCAGTCGGAGGAACTCTTTCACTCCCTGAACCGATATTTCAGCAGTACCCAGAGCGCGACGACGCCATCACGCCAGGTGATTTTTTTCCCCTCGTCGTAACCCCGTCCATCGTATGTGATCGGGACTTCGTAGACCCGGTAGTTGCGCTTGAAGATCTTGGCCGTGATCTCCGGCTCGATGCCGAAGCCGTTCGACTGGAGCGTGAACGAGCGCAGCACCTCGGTGCGCATCACCTTGTAGCACGTCTCCATGTCCGTGAGCATCGTGTTGTACATGGCGTTGGTGATCAACGTCAGCAGCCGGTTGCCGGCGTAGTGCGTGAACATGAACACGCGGTGGCGGCCGATGAACCGCGACCCGTAGACGACATCGGCGCGCCCCTGGCAGATCAGCTGGATCAGCTCCGGAAATTCCTCGGGCGAGTACTCGAGGTCTGCGTCCTGGATGACGACGAGATCGCCCTTGACCTCCTGAAACCCGCGGCGGAGCGCCGCGCCTTTCCCGCCGTTCTTCGGCTGAAAGATGAGATTGAACTCGTACTTCTGCCGCAGCGCCGTGAGCAGCTCGCGCGTGCCGTCCTTCGACCCGTCGTCGACGACAATGAGCTCGATGCGGAGCGGAACGGCGAGCACACGCGGAATGATCTGCTCGATCGTGTCCCGTTCGTTGTAGACGGGCATCACGACCGAGAGCAGCGGATTGGTGAGGATCCCCTTCAGTCCTGCCATGTCGATGACGATGTGGCGGTGCGATACCCGTCGGGGTGCCGCGAGTGCCACTTCCAGGCGGTTTCGACGATCGTGTCCAGCCGGTCGAAGCGCGGCGTCCAGCCCAGCGCGGCGCGCGCGCGATCGCTCGAGGCCACGAGACTGGACGGATCGCCGGCACGCCGCGCGCCGATCTGGTGCGGCACTTCATGCCCGGTCACGCGCGCGATTGTCCGCAGCACCTCGCGCACCGACGAGCCGGCGCCGTTGCCCAGATTGTAGGCGGCCGACGGCGCGCCCGCTTCGAGCGCCCGCAACGCGTCGAGGTGCGCCGACGCGAGATCCGTCACATGCACGTAGTCGCGGATACACGTCCCGTCGGGTGTCGGGTAATCGTCGCCAAAGACCGTGAGCGGCGTACCGCCAGCGACCGCGGCGAGCGCCAGCGGAATCAAATGCTCCTCCGGATCGTGATGCTCGCCGAGCCAGCCGTCGGGATCGGCGCCGGCCGCGTTGAAATACCGGAGCACGGCCCAGCGGATGCCGGTTGCGCGCTCAACGTGAGGAAGCGCTCGCTCGATCGCGAGCTTGGTCTCGCCGTAGGCATTGACCGGCCGCTGAGGATGGTCCTCCGTGATGGGCGACGTCCGGGGCTCGCCGAACGTCGCCGCCGTCGACGAGAACACGAACCGATCGATGCCCGCCTCCGCCATCGCCTCGAGCACGGTCATCGTGCCCGTCACGTTGGCGCGATAGTATCCGATCGGCTCGCGAACCGATTCGCCGACCAGCAGCCTGGCGGCAAAATGCATGACGGCCGACGCGCCCGACCCCTGCAGCGCCCGCCGCAGCGCGCCAGCGTCGAGAATGTCGCCTCGCAGCAGAGAGATCTTGCGCGCCGGAAACCCCCGCGCGATGCGATCGACCGCCTCGGCGTGGCCGGCCGACAGATCGTCGAACACGCTGACGTCGTATCCGGCCGCCGCGAGCGCCTTCACGGCATGGCTGCCGACGTAGCCTGCCCCGCCGGTCACGACGACCGCGCTCATGGACGGCCGATGGACGAGTATGTGAAGCCGAGCGCCCGAATCTGCTGCGGATCGTAGATGTTGCGGCCGTCGAAGATGACCGGCTGCTTCATCAGTCGCTTGATGCGGGCGAAGTCCGGCTCGCGGAATTCATTCCACTCCGTCACGACGAGCAGCGCGTCCGCCTTGGACAACGCGTCGTAGGCATGGTTGGTGTACTGAATCCGCTTGCCGAAGACGCGGCGCGCCGTGGCCTTGGCCTCGGGATCGAACGCGCGGACCTTCGCGCCGCGTTTGAGCAGTCCGTTGACGATGGGAATGGCCGGCGCTTCGCGCATGTCGTCCGTGCGCGGCTTGAACGCCAGTCCCCACACGGCGATCGTACGCCCTTTGAGCGACTTGCCGAAGTGTGCGTCGACCTTGGCCAGCAGCCGGAGCTTCTGCTGCTCGTTGACGTCCTCGACGGCCTCGAGAATCTTGAAACGGTATTTCTTGTCGGCGGAGAACTTGACGATCGCTTTGACATCCTTCGGGAAGCAGCTGCCGCCGTAGCCCACGCCGGGGAAGAGAAACGCCGGACCGATGCGCCGATCCGATGCGACCGCCTTGCGGACCTTGTCCACGTCGGCGCCGAAGCGCTCGCAGACGTTCGCGATCTCGTTCATGAAGGAAATGCGCGTCGCGAGCATCGCATTCGCGGCGTATTTGCACAGCTCGGCGCTCGCGCAGTCCATGATCATGATCGGCGCGCCCGTCCGCGTGAACGGACGATAGAGCTCCGTCATGATGTCCGCGGCGCGTTGATCCGTCGCGCCGATCACCACGCGGTCCGGCTTGAGGAAGTCCTCGACCGCCGCGCCCTGCTTCAGGAACTCGGGATTGCTGACCACGCTGAACGGATGACTGGTCTCGCGCCGCATCGCCTCGGTCACCAGCTCGGACGTGCCGGCCGGAACGGTGCTCTTGTCGACGATGACTTTGTAGCCGTTCATCGCGCGGGCGATATCGCGCGCCGCGCCGATCACGTGCTGCAGATCCGCCCCGCCGTCCTCGTCGGTCGGCGTGCCCACCGCGATGAAGATCACCTCGGCTCGCTTCACCGCGTCGACGAGATCGGTCGTGAACGCGAGCCGCTGCTCGGTTCGATTCCGCCGGACCAGCTCCTCGAGCCCTGGCTCATAAATGGGAATCACACCCTGCTTGAGGGTGCGAATCTTGGCTGCGTCTTTGTCGACGCAGATCACGTCATTGCCGGTTTCCGCAAAACACGCCCCGACGACCAGACCCACGTACCCCGACCCGATGACCGCAATCCGCATGAAGCCGTCGCTGCTCCCTTCAAAATCCCTCACCCTAACACGCGAGCCCGAAGCTGTCAACCGATTGACAGATAAGGACTTGCGGCGCTGCTTGCAATTCCAGCCCTGACGCCACTACGGTGGGCCGTGCGTATCCTCCTCGACTACCGGCCCGCGCTGCGGCAGCGGACCGGCGTCGGCGAATATGTGCACGAGCTGGCCCGCGCCCTGGTTGCGACCGCGCCCGAAGGCGAATTCCTCAGCCTGTTTTCATCGTCATGGAAGGATCGTCTCGATAGGAGCGCCGTGCCGGGCGCCGACCACGTCGATCGCCGCGTGCCGGTGCGCGTCCTGAACTTCGCCTGGCACCGGCTGGCCTGGCCGCCCGCCGAACGGCTCGTCCACGAGCCACTCGACGTCGTCCACGCCGCACATCCGTTGCTGATTCCGTCGTCGCGCGCGGCACAAGTTGTGACCGTCCACGATCTCGATTTTCTCGATCACCCCGATCGCACACACGCCGAGATCCGCCGCGACTACGGTGCCCTGGCCCGATCGCATGTGCGGCGCGCCGACCAGGTCGTCGCGGTCTCGCATCACACGGCATCCGAAGTGGAACGCCGGTTCGGTATCGATCGATCGCGCATTTCCGTGTGTCGTCCGGGGCGTCCGGACTGGCCTGCGCGCGAGGCCGAGCCGGTATCGGGCTGCGTGTTGTTTCTCGGGACGCTCGAACCGAGAAAGAATCTCGACGTGCTGCTCGACGCCTACGAGAGGCTGATCGTCCGGCGATCGGCGCACTCGACGAATGTCGACGGTATCCCTTCGCTCGTGCTGGCCGGCCGCGTCACGCCTGAGGGCGAAGACATTGTGGCGCGAACCCGCCGGCCGCCTTTCGCCGGCCGCGTCGAGGTGCCTGGTTACATCGATACCGGTCGACGACGAGCGCTTTACGACAACGCCCTGGCGTTCGTCCTGCCGTCGCACGCCGAAGGATTCGGCATGACGGCACTCGAAGCGATGACCGTTGGCGTGCCGGTGATCGCGGCGAATCGAGGCGCGCTGCCGGAGGTCGTCGGCGACGCGGGACGCCTCTTCGATCCGCAGGACAGCGAGGCGCTCGCACATCATCTGCAGGACGTGCTTGCCGATACGCTCCTGCGGGCACGCATGCGGGACGCCGGTCTGGCGCGTTCACGTCAATTCACCTGGCGGGACACCGCCCGTGGAGTGCGCGAGGCGTGGATGCTGTCGCTGGCCCATCGCCGGGAGCGTCGTGGCTGAGCGCGCGCTGCACGTCGGCATCGACGGCCGCGAGCTCCTCGGCAAACCCACCGGCGTCGGCCGGTATCTCCTGTCGATTCTCCGGGTCTGGGCGCAGGATCGCGCCTCCTCGCATCGCTTCACGGTGTTCGTCCCGGCCGAGCCGCCTTCGGGCCTGCAAGCGCTCGGCGCGTCCGTGACGTGGAGCGTTCACGCGACCGCCAGTCCCGGCACGTTGTGGGAACAGACGCGGCTCGCCGACGCCATCAAGACCAGCAAACCGGACGTCTTCTTCGGTCCGGGGTACACGGCCCCGCTGCGATTGGATCCGCCATCCGTCGTCGCGGTGCATGACGTGTCGTTTTTCGCGCATCCGGAGTGGTTCGCGGCACGGGAGCGGCTGAGGCGCCAGTGGGCGACGCGCGCAGCCGCCAGACGGGCTCGGCGCGTGGTCACCGTTTCCCGGTTTTCCGCAGGTGAGATCGTCCGTTGGCTCGGCGTGCCGCGAGAGCGGATTGTCGTCGCGCCGAACGCCGCGTTCGACGTGCGAGGCGTCGAACCGGCCGGCCCGCGCGATCCGGTCGTGCTCTTCGTCGGGTCGCTCTTCAACCGGCGCCGAATCCCTGAGCTGCTGCAGGCATTCTCAGACGTCGTCCGGCGCGTGCCCGACGCGCGACTCGTCCTCATCGGCGACAATCGCACCCATCCGCGGATCGATCCGCGGGAAATCGCCGCCGAGCTCGGGATCGCGGCGCGGGTGGACTGGCGGGAGTACGTGACCGATCAGGAGCTCGAGACGGCCTATTGGAGCGCGCGTGTGTTCGTCTTCCTGTCGGACTACGAGGGCTTTGCCATCACCCCGCTCGAAGCGCTCGCGCACGGCGCTCCGCCCGTTCTCCTCGACACCGCCGTCGCGCGCGAGGTCTACGCGGACGGTGCCCGGCTCGTCTCCGGCGAACGGGCGGCGGTCGCCGACGCGCTGGCGACGCTGCTCAGCGACGACGCGGCGCACGCCGATCTGCTCGCACGCGGAAAGCGCCGGCTGGCGAAGTTCTCGTGGACCGACACGGCGGCTGCTGTCCGCCGCGCCATCGAAGAGGCTGCGGCCGAGTGATCGCCCGCGAGCTCGACATCGTCATCGTCAGCTTCAATACGCGCGCGGATCTGTTGACGTGTCTCGGCTCGCTCTCCGCAAACCGTCCCCGGGATCTTCGGCGGATCATCGTCGTCGACAACGGCTCGTCGGACGGCAGCGCGGATGCCGTGCGTGCGCAATTCCCCGACGTGGAGGTCGTCGCGTTGGACGAGAACGCCGGTTTCGCGGCGGCCAACAACATCGGGCTTCGCCGCGCTACGGCGCCGCTGGTGCTGCTGCTGAACAGCGACACCATCGTGCCGGCCGGCGCGATCGAGAGCCTGGTCGACCGACTGGTTGCCTCTGGTGCCGTGGCGGCCGGTCCCCGGCTGATCGACGGCCGCGGCAGGCCGGAAGTTTCGTTCGGGCCGATGCTCTCCCCTGCGGCTGAATTCGCGCAGCGCACTCGAGTCCGGCTGGCGGCGCGCGACAGCGGTCTCGCCCGGCGTTACGTGGCACGCCTCGTGTCGCGGGAACGCGAGGTCGACTGGGTGAGCGGCGCCTGTCTCCTCGTCAGGCGAGCGGAGGCCACTGCCGCCGGCCTTCTCGACGAGCGCTTCTTCATGTACGAGGAGGACGTCGACTTCTGCGCGGCCCTTCGCGCCCGGGGCGGCAGGATTCTCTTCGCGCCGGCCGCGGAAATCACCCACCTTCGCGGGCGATCGGTGAAAGGGGCACGCGCCGGCCCGTCACACTACGATCGCAGCCACGTCGCGTTCTACGAGAAGCACCGGCCCGGCTGGGCGCCTTGGCTCCGGCTCTGGCTGCGGCTTCGGGGACGCGCGATTCGATAGAATCTCGCACGGAGCGCCTGTTGCGGATCGCCATCGATGCCCGCAAGCTGCACGACTACGGAATCGGGACGTATGTGCGCAACCTGCTGCGCGAGCTCTCGCGGCAGGATGGCGACGACGAATACGTGCTGCTCTGCCGCCGCGACGACATGGAGTTCGTCCACGGACTGGGGCCGCGCTTCCACGCCATCGCCGAAACCTCCGGAAACTACTCGGTTCGCGAGCAGCTGACCATCCCACTCTCGGTCGGCCGTTCGAAGGTGGACCTCTTCCACGCTCCGCACTATGTCGTCTCGCCGTTCATGACGTGCCCGTACGTCGTCACGATTCACGACTGCATTCATCTGCGGTTTCCGCAATACCTGCCGAATCGAGCGGCGCTGGTCTACGCGAAGGCGGTGATGACCTTGGCCGCGCGCCGGGCCCGGCGCGTCCTGACGGTCTCGCACGCGTCGAAGGAGGACATCCTGCGGTATCTCGGCGTGCCGGCGGCGAAGGTCGAGGTGATCTACAACGCGCTCGACGAACGGCTCGAGACGCCGCCGACCGACGAAGACATCTGGCGCGTGCGCGAACGGTTTCTGCTCACGTCACCGTTCATCCTCTACACCGGCAACATCAAGCCGCACAAGAACGTCGACCGGCTGATCGAGGCGTACTCGCTGCTGCGCCGCCGCGGATTCGAGCACGTGAAGCTGCTGATCATCGGCGATGAAATCTCGAAGTACCCGAACCTGCGACGGCTCGTGCACCGCTTCCAGCTTCACCAGCACGTGCGCTTTCTGGGATTCGTCCCGGACCAGACGCTCGCGGTGCTCTACCAGCTGGCGGCCGTCTTCGTCTTCCCGTCCCTCTACGAAGGATTCGGTCTGCCGCCGCTCGAGGCGATGGCGGCCGGCGCGCCGGTCATCACGTCGAACGTCTCGTCGCTGCCGGAAGTGGTGGGCGACGCCGCGTTGATGATCGACCCGACGGACTCGGCCGCAATTGCCGACGCGATGGCGCGCGTGCTCGGCGATGAGGCGCTTCGCGAAAACCTCATTTGCCGCGGCCGCGAGCGCGTCAAAGCCTTCTCGTGGAAGCGCTCGGTGGCCAGGATTCGGGAGGTCTACGCCGAGCTGGTCGGCGCGGTCGCGCATGCCTGATGTCGGCCCAAGGCCAATGGCTCAAGGCCCACGGGTGACAGAAGCGCCGAACGTCGTGCTCGTTCACGACTGGCTGACCGGGATGCGCGGCGGCGAGAAGGTCCTCGAGTCGCTGTGCCGGCTCTTCCCGGAAGCGCCCATCCTGACGCTCGTCCACGTTCGCGGCGCCGTGTCGCCGCTGATCGAGCGCCATCCGATCCGCGCCTCAATCGTCCAGGAGCTGCCGCGGTCGGGCCAGCTGTACCGTCAGTACCTGCCGCTCTTCCCCACGGCGATCGAGCTCTTCGATTTGGACGACGCCGATGTCGTCATCTCGACGAGTCACTGCGCGGCCAAGGCGGTCGTGCCCACCGGCCGCGCGATCCACATCTGCTACTGCCACTCGCCCATGCGCTACGCATGGGATCAATTCACCGCCTACTTCGGCCGCGACCGCGTCGGGACGGCCAGGCACGAAGTGTTTCGCGACGTGATGGCGTGGCTGGCGCGCTGGGATCGTGCGACGGCGCACCGCGTGCACCGGTTCGTCGCCAACTCGCATTTCGTTGCCGGTCGAATTGCGCGGTACTATAATCGGCAGGCCTCGGTCCTGTACCCCCCGGTCGACATCCAGTTCTTCACGCCGGGTGGTGACGCGCCCGAACCATATTTTCTCGTGGTATCCGCCCTCGTGCCTTACAAGCGCATCGACGTGGCGATTCTCGCGGCCGCTCGTGTCGGCGTGCCGTTGAAGATCGTCGGGACCGGGCCCGAGCTGGACCGGCTCCGTGCGGTGGCCGGTCCCTCCGTCGAGTTTCTCGGGACGCTCAGTGACGACGCCCTGCGTCAGACTTATCGCCGCGCGCAGGCCGTTCTGCTGCCTGCCGAGGAGGATTTCGGCATCGTCCCGGTCGAATCGCTGGCCTGCGGGCGCCCGGTGATTGCGCTGGGGCGTGGCGGCGCCAGCGAAACCGTCGTCCCCGAGGTGGGCCTGCTGGTGGACCAGGCGACGCCTGACGCGTTCGCGGATGCGATGTCCGAGATCGGCCGGCGGTCGTTCGACCTGTCGGCGATGCGCGCCAGAGCCGAAATGTTTGGTCGTGACCGGTTCGAGTCGCAATTCGCCTCGCTCGTGGCGGAGACCGCTGCGACTTCGCACGCCGCATGCTGAGACGGTATAACCGGCTGCTCGTCGCCATCTACGTCGTGGCCGATGCCGGCGCGGCCGCGCTGGCCTTCGTGCTGGCGTACTACATCCGCTTCGAATCCGGCTTCGCGAGCGTCGTCCCCGTCACCAAAGGGCAGCCGCCGTTCGGCCACTACCTGGTGCTGGTGCCGTTCCTGGCGGCACTCGTGCCGCTCGCGTTCCACGTGCAGGGACTTTACCGGCTGCGGCGCGGGCGGACGCGCGTCGACGATTTCTTCGCCGTGCTCGTCGGCAGCATTCTGGCGAGCATCGCCGGCGTCATCGGCACGTTGTACGTCCGGGAGTACTGGGTCAACCCCGCGCAGCGCGATCTCGGCTATCTCGCCGTCTCGCAGCCCGCGTGGGTGATCTTCCTCGGCCTCAACGTTGTCTTCACATATCTCTCGCGCGAGATCGTGCGGGATCTGCTCCGCCGCCGGTGGCGGGCGGGCATCGGCCTGCGACGCGTGCTCATCGTCGGCGGGGCCGACCTCGGCCGCATGGTCGCCGATCGGATCATCGAGCACAGCGAAATGGGCTTCCGGCTCGCCGGCTTCGTCGACGACCGCGCGGCGTCGTCCGACACCATCGGCTATCGCGGCCTGCCGGTGCTCGGCACGATCCAACAGGTGCCGGAGATTTGCGCGCAGGAGAAGATCGACGAGATCTACGTCGCGCTGCCGATCGAAGAGCACGTCAAGATGCTCGGCGTCGTCGAGTTCGCGAGCCGCGAGTGCATCAACATCCACGTCGTGCCGGACCTCCTGCAGTTCATCGCGCTGCGGGCGCGGCTCGAAGATCTCGATGGCCTGCCGATCATCGGGATCAACGACGTGCCGCTCCGCGGCATGAACAGCGTGGTCAAACGCTGCGTGGACATCGCGATCTCGTCGAGCGTGGTCTTCATCGGCGCCGTACCCGCGCTCATCATCGCGGCCGTCATCAAGCGCAGCTCGCCGGGTCCGGTGTTCTACCGGCAGCTCCGGATGGGACTGGACGGCAAGGCGTTCACCGTTTACAAGTTCCGATCGATGCCGGTGGACGCCGAGGACGCGAGCGGACCGGTCTGGGCGCGCGAGGACGATCCCCGCGCGACGCCGATCGGCCGGTGGCTGCGCCGGCGCGACGTCGACGAGCTGCCGCAGTTCTGGAACGTCCTGCGCGGCGACATGTCGATCGTCGGTCCTCGTCCCGAGCGGCCGTTCTTCGTCGAGCAGTTCAAACACAAGATTCCGCAGTACATGCTGCGCCACAAGGTGAAGGCGGGAATCACCGGCTGGGCGCAGGTGAACGGCTGGCGCGGCAACACGTCGCTCGAAAAGCGCATCGAGTTCGATCTCTACTACATCGAGAACTGGTCTCTCTCGCTCGACTTCAAGATCATCTGGCTCACCGTCCTGAAAGGGTTGCATCGTCTCAGTGTCAGCTGACCTTGCAGGACCCGGGCCGGACGCCCCACTCAACTTCCCATGCGCGTAGTCATCACCGGCGCGGCCGGCTTCATCGGGTCTCATCTCTGCGATTCGCTGCTCGACGACGGGCACTCGGTCGTCGGCATCGACAACCTGCTCACCGGCGACATGGCGAACATCGCCCATCTGACGGGGCGCGATTTCGTCTTCGTCAAGCATGACGTGACCAACTACATCCACGTCGACGGGCCGGTCGACTACGTGCTGCACTGGGCGAGCCCGGCAAGTCCCATCGACTATCTCGAGCTCCCGATCCCGACGCTGAAGGTCGGCGCCCTCGGCACGCACAAGGCGCTGGGGCTGGCCAAAGCGAAGCAGGCGACGTTCGTGATCGCCTCCACATCGGAGGTCTACGGCGATCCGCTCGAACATCCGCAGAAGGAAACCTACTGGGGCAACGTGAATCCCATCGGTCCGCGCGGCGTGTACGACGAAGCGAAGCGCTTTGCCGAGGCGATGACGTTCGCCTACCACCGCTACCACGGCCTCGATACCCGGATCGTTCGCATCTTCAACACCTACGGCCCGCGCATGCGCATCAACGACGGACGCGCCGTTCCGACGTTCATCGCCCAGGCGCTGCGCGGCGAAGACGTGACGATCTTCGGCAGCGGCTCGCAGACGCGGAGCTTCTGCTACATCAGCGATCTGGTGGCGGGGATCCGCAAGCTCATGGCGTCCTCGACGACCGACCCCGTGAACATCGGCAATCCGCACGAGATGTCGATCGAGGAGATGGCCAAGCTCGTCATCACGATGACCGGCTCCAAAAGCCGCCTCGTCTTCAAGCCGCTGCCCACCGACGATCCGAAAGTCCGTCGTCCCGACATCACCCGCGCGCGCACCATCCTCGGCTGGGAGCCGAAGGTGTCGCTCGATCAAGGCCTGACGTCGACGATTGAGTACTTCAGGAAGAAGATGGCAACTTAGAGCCGTTTTCGTTTCCGTGTAGCCTGACGAAACGGCTTTAGCGGTTTCGCATCACAGGAAGTCCTCACCGTGGTGGGGTCAGACCGGGGTCAGACCCCGAACCCCA